>CALMFJ010000014.1 GCA_937862865.1 uncultured Pseudomonadota bacterium
GCCGTTAGCCGTTAGCCGTTAGCCGTTAGCCGTTAGCCGTTAGCCGTTAGCCTTATACCTTCTTCGCCGCGTCCTCCACCGCTTCTATGATCTTTTTGTACCCTGTACACCGGCAGATGTTGGAGGATATTGTCTTTATTATCTCTTTCTTCGTCGGCTTTTTGTTGCGGTCGAGGAGCGCCTTTGCGGTCATTATCATGCCGGACGTGCAGAAGCCGCACTGCACGGCGCCTTTTTCCATGAAGGCCTGCTGGAGAGGGTGCAGTTTTCCGTTCTGCCTCAAGCCCTCCACGGTCGTTATCGCCGCCCCGTCCGCCTCCGGTGCGAGCACAAGGCAGGACCTGACCGGGATCCCGTTCATGATGACCGTGCATGCGCCGCAGGAACCCATCGAGCAGGCCTCCTTGGCCCCTGTCAGGTTAAGGCGTTCCCGGAGGGTTTCGAGGAGGGTTTCGTAGGGACGCACGTCAAGGCTCACCGTTTCGTTATTGATAGTGAAATTCACCCGTGTCGTCTTCATTATTTTCCCTCCCCGATGGCCCTTTTGACCGCTCTCTTTATCAGCACCCCGACCATCTTCTTCCGGTATACGGGCGATACCACCGTGTTTGCGGCCGGCCTCGCATCGGACGAGGCCTTATCGGCGATCTCCTTGATGCCGGCTTCGCTTGTGTTCCTGACCTCATATATGAGAGGCTTGAGCCCAACCCCGGTAACGCAGACATTCCATCCGGGGCCGGACGAGGAGACCGCTACGCCGACGAGCGGGTAATCCATGGATTCGCGCACCCGCAGTTTCTCGTACGCCCCCTTTGTCTTTTTCACGGGGATGCGTATGTGCGTTAAGATCTCTCCCGCCCTGACTGCGAAGGGCTTGAAGGCATCGCCCGTAAAGAGGCTGGCGAGCTTTATCGCCCGTTTACCCTCCGGGCCCTCAAACCGCGCCTCTGCATCGAGCGTCACGAGAGCGGGCGCATTGTCGCTGCAATAATTGGCAAAGCATATCTTTGAACCTTTCACGACGTTGCATGCCTTTCCGCCCGACCGCAGGCAAAAACCCCGTGCTGTCCTCCACTCAAGCGACTGGTTGTGCTCGAGGCAACGGGTGTCCTGCAGGATGTTGCCGCCGATCGACCCCCGCATCTGCAGGGTCTCGCATGCCGTGGCCTCGAGAGATTCGTGCAGCGCCGGGAAATTGTCCTTGATGACGGCGTTATTCTTGAGCTCGAACAGCGTAACATTCGCCCCTATCTCGACATATCCGCCCTTGCTCGTGACGGACCTCAACTCATCGATGCCCTTGAGGTCGATGACCGCTTTCGGCATCGACAGTTTCTGTTTCATGAGCGGTATCAGGTCGGTTCCGCCCGCCAGGTATACCGCCTTGCCCTTCCGGGCCTTGTAGAGGGCGATCGCATCGGCGACGTCCCTGGCCTTCTTGTATTCGAACCTGGACAGGACCATTATTTCACCCCCTTCTTGCGTTCCAGAATGGTCAGCACCTTATCCGGCGTGAACGGCAATTCACTGAAAAGTTCGCCCGTGGCATTCGTCAGGGCACAGGCGACCGCGCTGTACGCGTTCATGCGTACCGTCAGGCCCCCCTCCTTTGCACCGAACGGCCCCGCGGGGTCGCGTGAACTGACGATGATCGTGTCCATCTCCGGCATGTCGCATGCCAGCGGGACCTTGTACTCGAGAAGGTTGGGGTTCAAAAGGTGTCCCCTGTCCCACAGGTTCCCCTCGATAAGCGCCGCAACGCCCGCCTGCTGGATGGAACCCTCCATCTGCCCTTCCACCGCCATCGGGTTGATCGGGCGGCCGCAGTCATGGGCCGACGTGAATTTGGGCATCGTGATCTTGCCGGTCTCCTGGTCTATCTCGATCTCGGCGACCGATGTCCCGAACGAGAACGTTCCGGCCATCTGGCCCCACGGCCGGGTGACCCATTCCCTCTCGAAATCGATGTTCGGGAAGAACGAACCGGTCGCGACGATCGGCTCCCCCCTGAAAAAGGCCTCCCGCACAACCCAGGATATCGGCATCTTCTTGTCGGGATGCTTTATCGAATATGCCGCGCGGTCCTTTAAGCCCACGTCGTTCTCCTTGATGCCGAGCTTCTCCGCAGCTATCGCAACGATCCTCTTCCGGGCGTTCTCGCACGCGACCCGCACGGCGTTCGCGCCGACGAAGGCCGCCGCCTGTGAATACGCGCCCGGGTCGAGGTTCGTCACCTCGGTGTCCGCGCAGACGAGGTTGATGTCCTCCATCGGCACACCGAGGACCTCGGCGGCGACCTGGATGACCATCGATTCGTTGCCCTGCCCGTTGTCGACAAGGCCGGTCACGAGGGTCACCTGCCCGTCGTCGTTTATCTTTACGTAGGCCGAGGATCCGGAGCGGAAGCCCATCGGGAACCCGCACATGATGGCCACACATCCCATGCCGATGCCCTTGCGTTTCGGCGGTTTCGCCCATCTCCTCTTGAAATTGGTCTTCTCCGATGCCTCGAGGATCGTCTCCTTCAGGCCGCAGCTCGTTATCTTCGATTTTGTCGCCGTTATCTCCCCGGGTTTGTGGCCGTTTTTCAGCCTGACATCAACAGGGTCGAGGCCCAGCTGTTTTGCCATGAGGTCCATCTGCGCCTCATTCCCCGCGAGGAAGGCCCGCCCGTGGCATCCGTACATCCCGCGGATGCCCTTGTTCGTGAACACCCTGTACCCATTGTACCGTACGTTCGGGAAACGGTAGCATTCTTCGTACACATAGAACGGGATTGATGTCGCGATCGGCCCGGTCGAGCTGTACGCCCCGCCGTCGTAGACGACCTTGTAATCCTTGGCGACGATCGTACCGTCCTTCTTCATACCGGTCTTGATCGTGGCCACCATGTCGTGGACCTGCCGTGAGGCCGTCGCGTTCTCCTCGCGCGAAAGGACGAGCTTTACCGGCCGGCCGGACTTGATCGCGAGAAGCGACGCCACGAGGTCGCCCGGTGCGACCTCGGAACGCCCGCCGAAGGCGCCGCCGGAATTGATATGGCGGATGCGTACCCTGTTGAGGGGAAGTTTCAGCATATTCGACAGGGCCTTTGCCCGTACGTGGGGCCCTGCGTTCGGCATGTACAGGTCAAGGAAACCGTTCTTGAAGACGGCCACCACCGCGTACGGCTCCATCATCGCGTATGCCTCGCCCGCGGCCTTGAAGGTGTCCTCCCGCACAAGGAAGGCCTTCTCCATGGCCCTGTCCACCTCGCCGACATCGATGTGGATATGGATGTTGATATTGTTCTTGTACTCTTCATGGATCTGAGGGGCACCGTCCAGCATCGACTCGAAGGGGTCATAAACGGCCGGCAGAGGCCCGTAATCGACCTTGATGAGCGACAGCGCCTCGAGCGCCGTCTCTTCGTCGACGGCTGCCACGGCGGCGACGTCTTCCCCGATGTAGCGCACCTTGTCCGTGTGGAGCATTGCATGGTCCTGCGTGTAGCGGAAAACCCCCCATTTTATCCCGTACGAGTCGAAACCGCTGACAGCGGCCTTGACCCCGGGCACCTTGAGGGCCTTCGAATAATCGATCTTGAGGATCTTCGCGTGCGGATGCGGGCTCCTCAAGACCTTTGCCACGAGCATGTTCGGGAGTTTGAGGTCCGCGGTATAGCGCGCCTCGCCGGTGACCTTGGCGAGGGAATCGCTCCGCGCGACCCTCTGTCCGACTATGTTGAGTTCGTTCTTCATGATACCCCCTACTCCTTGAATTTCTCGCTGATATAGGCCATCGACTCGTCAATCGCCTCCGCCGTCAGGTTAAGGTCGTCCTCCGTGTGCCTGAAACAGATGTACGCGTGATGGTGGGGCGTAAAGAAAAATCCCCGGCGTATGAGCTGGGTGTAGAACTCGGTCCTGCGGTCCTTCGTCGTTTTCGGGTCGCCCTTTGTAAAAGTGATCATGAACATCGGGGCAACCCCGGTCAATTCCGCGCCGGCATTGGGGTATTTATCGATGATGCCCCGTATCTTTCCCATAAGCCGGTTTCCTTTGTCCCATATATTATCGATGACCTTTTCGCGCTCCATGACCTCGATCGTCTTCAGTGCCGCGATATACCCCTCGCTGTTGGGAAAGAACGTCGACGATATAAAGAGCTTCGACGATGCCGCCATCATGACGTCCTTTTTGCCGGTCACGACGCTGATCGCCCAGCCGTTGGCCATGCCTTTCCCGAGCACCGTCAGGTCCGGCTTCACCCCGTACAGCTCCTGCGCCCCGCCCATCCTCAGGCGGAAACACGTCCGGACCTCGTCGAAGATCAGGACCGACCCGTATTTGTCGGCCAGTTTTCTCACTCCTTCGAGGAAGCCCGGTTTCGGTTCCTGCATCTTCTGGTGGAGCGGATGGCCGAACGGCGTCATGATGATGGCCGCCGTCTGGTCGCCGTGCTTCTTCATCAGGTCTTCCAGCATGTCAAGGTCGTTGTAGTGAAACTCAAAGACATCCTCGTAAAATTTCTCCGGGATGCCGCCCTTCATTTCGACACACCAGTCATGCCACCCGTGATACCCGCAGCGCATGACCTTGACCCTGCCCGTGTACGCGCGGGCGATACGGATCGCCGCGGTCGTCCCATCCGAGCCCGTCTTGAGAAAGATGCTGAGCTCGCCCGAGGGTATGAGTTCGTGGACCTTCTTCGCGAGGTCGTTCTGGTACGGCTGGGTGAGCGTGAAGCAGAACCCCTTCTCCTTTATCTGCCGGAACACGGCATCGTCGACCTCGTCCTCCCTGTACCCCAGGATTACAGGCCCGTAGCCGCACAGATAGTCGATGAACTCGTTGCCGTCCACATCGATGAGACGGGCCCCTTTTCCGTATTCGAGAAAGATCGGGTACTCCCCCATGATGAAATCGCCGGGCTTGCGCGCCCCGAGGACCCCGCCGGGCACCAGGGTCTGCGCCTCCTCAAAAAGCGCGAGGCTCTTCGTGATGTTGAGTTTCGGGACCTCTTTCATATCATCCTCCTTGGTTGAAAATCCTTCAACGGGCTTACAGAGTGAACATTGACCGTATCGTCTCGGTCTGGTGTATCCTCGCCCCGCGCTTGAGCAGTTCGGACAGGAACATATCGGGATCGATACAACCTTCCGGTGCGACAACGCCTTTCACGGTCACCTCGCCCGCATCCATCATGAGCGCGGCTATCGAGGCCGGCAATCCCGTTCCCGGGGCCATCCTGCCAACGATGTCCGCGGTGTATGTCACCTGTTTCCCCTGCCTCTCGCCCTTGACGATGACCTTGAGGCCGGAAGCCTGGGGGCCGTTGTCCCTGTCCTGCGGGATCGTGTCCCAGAGCTTGAGGGCCAGATCGTACGGCACCACCTTGTTCCCCCTCACGTCGACAGGTTCGTTGGCGAGAAGGCCCATGGCCTTCTGTTCCTTGATGAGCCTGTCAACCCACACGGGGATCAGGGCCCCTTTTATAACGACAGTCTTCACGCCCTGAATGTATTTCGGTATGGTGATCGGCTGGGGATGGCCGACGTAGCTGATGAGGCACTCGCCGAGCGGTTCGAGGAAGTGCTCTATCTCCTCGCCTCCGCCTCCGTCCACCTCAACGAGCTGCCCGTCGATATACTGGGGTATCCTGCCGAGCACCATGTGGAGGCTGTGGTCCCACGCCGCCCCGGCAAGCTCCGCGATCGAGACGACCCAGTAGAGGTAGATCTCGTCCACGCGGTCGAGTCTGTCCGCATACCATTTGACGAGGACATTGTTCGTCCCGGGGTCGGACCCCATTCCCGTGAGGACCGTTATCCCGGCTGCCTTTGCGGCGGCGTCGATATCGGATGCGAACAGGATCTGGGCGGCCTCGTAATCGTCGCAGATATCGATATAGTTGACCTTCGCTTCGACAGCGGCCCGTGCCACCGCCACGGCCGTCTTGTAGAACGGCCCGGCGCAGTTGACGGCAACGTCCGCCGCCCTGATCGCCGCGACCATCCCGGCATGATCGTTCACATCGATCTTCACAAGGGACACCTTCGGGCTCGCCTTCAGTTTCTCCTGCACCCTGCCGGGATCTATATTGATATCGCCGAGCGTCACCGTCTCGATCCGTTCCTGCTTGATGAGGTCCCGCGCAACCCCCTGCCCCATTCCGCCCGTACCCCCCACAACCAATACCTTCATTCTCCCTCCTTGGATACCATAATTATCTGCAGCTGCTCATCATCCATCCCGGCACGACCCGGGATCCCCCACCATCCGTCATCCCGGTGCTTGACACCGGGATCCAAGGTTTGGTTTTTATAAAGGTTTTCTCTTTCAAGCCTTTCAAAAGACTTAAAGGAAAAACCTTGGATTCCGGCGTCAAGCGCCGGAATGACGTGAAAATTACAATTGCAGCGCACCCTGTTTCCCGGATTGACGTGTTATGCATTCTTGTTCTTTATAAACTCCTATTTGTTGATGTCGAAATCCCCCTCCAGCAGTTCCGTCAGCACCCCGTGGAGCTTGCTCGGATGGTGGACGAACGCGTACCGCGTCCCGAACAATTCCCTTGGTTTCTTATCGATAAGATCGACCTTCTTCGCTTCAAGCTCCTTCATCGCCTTCGTCAGGTCGTCCACCTTGTACGAAATGAGGAAGACCCCCTCGCCCCGCTTTTCAATGAACCTGGCAACCTCTCCCTCGGGTGAGGTCGATTCCATGAACTCCACCGCGACCTCGCCAATGTAGTAGCGCGATACCTTGATCATCTCCGACTCGGCGGTATACTCGCACGAAGGGATGAGACCGAAGTCCTCGCGGTACACGCGCTTCGTCTCCTCGAGGTCACTGACCGCAAAGCATATATGATCGATCTTTTCGATCTTCATATTCCCCCCTTTTTCAGACTTTCTGTCCCTCTTTCTCCTTGAGGGCCCTCAGCACCTTCTCCGGCGTGATGGGAAGGTCTTTTATCCTTACCCCCACCGCGTCATAAACGGCGTTCGCAATGGCGGGAGCGGTCGGGACAAGGCCCGGCTCGCCGATGCCTTTCGCGCCGAACGGGCCGGCCTGCTCATCCGATTCGACAATGACCGCCTGGACGGGCGGGATGTCCCGGACGGTCGGCATCTTGTAGTCGAGGAAATTGCCGTTCTTCAGGTACCCCCTGTCCCAGATCATCCTTTCGCCGAGAGCGTAACCGACGCCTTGCAGGCCGCCGCCGTAGATCTGCCCCTCGAGGAGCATCGGGTTAATGGCCTTGCCGACATCATGGGCGGCTATGTAGTTGAGGATCTTCACCTGGCCTGTTTCCCGGTCGACCTCGACCTCGACCCCATGCGTGCCGTACGCATACGCAACGGACAGGTTGCCTCTGAACGTCTGGTCAAAATTTTCGTTCGGCGGGTCGTAAAAATTCTCCGCTACGAGCATCCGTCCACCCAGGGTATAATGCGCCTTGCGCAGCACCTTTGCCAGGGGGATGTTCTTTTCCCTGTCGTTCTTCGAAAATATGACCCCGTCCTGCATATCGAGCGCCTCTACAGGTTCACCGAGATTTTTCGCCGCTATCTCCATGATCTGCGCCTTGATCTTTTCAGCCGCCCCGAGGGCCGAGTTCCCTGCGACGAACGTTGTCCTGCTGGCATGAACACCGACGTCCCACGGGCACACGTCTGTATCGTTGTTTATGACGTTGATATCATCCATACCGACGCCAAGGACCTCGGCAACGATCTGGGCGATTATCGTTTCCGAACCCTGCCCTATTTCGGACGACCCGGTTATGACGTCGACCTTGCCGTTGTCGTCGACCTTGATGATGGTCCCGCACCCGTCGGATTTATAGACGCGCGCGGCACCGCCGACGTGTATGAGCGACGCCATCCCGACGCCTCTTCCGTTTCTTTTGCCATGCTTGTTCTTCCAGTCGAGACGATTTACCACCTCTTCTATACAATCCTTCAGCCCGCAGGATGTGATGCGGAAGTTTTGCGGGGTCACCTCCCCCGGTTCATTCGCATTGATCCGCCGGATCTCGACCGGGTCGATCCCGGCCTTTATGGCGAGCTCATCGAGGCACGACTCGATGGCGAACGTTGCCTGCGGGTTCCCGTACCCCCTGAACGCCTGACTGTACGTGTTGTTCGTGTAGACGCATTTTGCCGTGTACTTGATGTTCGGGACCTTGTACAGGGAAGATATCGGCACCATCATGACGGACGGCGTCGTTGCGCCCCACGACGTGTACGCGCCGTTGTCGAGGACCATCTCGATCTCGCGGAACGTCAGCTTCCCGTTCCCGTCGCATCCCTGCGATATCCTCGTTATCGTCGGCTGGCGCGGCGATGTCGCGAGGAATTCCTCTTCGCGCGAGAAAACGACCTTGACGGGCTTTCTCGTCCTGAGCGCGAGGAGGATCGCGATATATTCGTAGGCATACGTGTCGAGCTTGCTCCCGAAACCGCCGCCGATGGTGTTCTGGATCACCCTCACCCTCTTGTTTTTGAGCCCGAACACCTTGAGGGCCTCGAGGAAGTCGTTCTGGGCGAGCGACGGGATCTGCGTATTGCTGTATATCGTGAGGTTGTTGCTTACATCGAACGACGCTACGCACCCGCTGGTACCGAGGCAGCAATGCGTCACCCACTGTGTCGTATAGGAATCTTCGGCGATAAATGCCGATTCCTTTTTTGCCGCCTCGACATCCCCATTGACGAATTTCCAGGGAAGCTTGAGGACATTCGATTTCGTTTCCTCATGGAGCAGCGCGGCGCCTTCCTTCATCGCCTCGATCGGATCGAAGATCCCCGGCAATTCCTCGTATTCCACCTCTATGAGATCGACGGCCTCGTCGGCGATCTCCTGGGTTATCGCAGCAACTGCGGCGATCTCGTCGCGCGTCGACAGCACCTTGCCCGACTTCAGCGGCGGGTTGTCCTTCAAGAAACCGAACTTGAAATTGTTCGGTACGTCCGCTCCGGTGAGAACGGCCCTTACACCCGGCAGGGCGGCCGCCTTTGAGACATCGAGCCTCAGTATCTTTGCGTGCGGGTACTTGCTGTAGAGGATCTTGCCGTACAGCATGCCGGGAAGCTTCAGGTCCTGGATGTAGACCGCCTGGCCTGTCGCCTTGAGGGGTGCGTCTTTCTTGGGTATCCTTTTTCCGACATATTTCAGGCCTTCCATGGTCACCTCCCCCCGCCAACGGATTTTATGGCATCGATGATCTTCACATAACCGGTGCATCTGCAGAGGTTGCCCTCGATGCTTTCCTTTATCTCTTCGTCCGTCGGTTTGGGCTTCCGGTCGAGGAGCGCCTTCGCCGACATGATCATGCCGGGGATGCAGAAACCGCACTGGACCGCTCCTTCATCCACGAACGCCTTCTGGATCGGGTCGAGCTCGCCATTCTTCGCCATAAGGCCTTCGATGGTAACGATACTCCTGCCTTCAGCCTCCATGACGGGGTACAGGCACGAATTGACCGCCTGGCCGTCGATTATGACCGTGCATGCGCCGCATTCACCGTAGCCGCACCCTTCCTTGGTGCCCGTCATCTCAAGGACCTCCCGAAGAACGTAAAGAAGGGTCCATTTGGGATCGGCTTCAATGTTTATCTTCTCATTGTTTAAGGTGAAGGTGATCTCTTTTTTCATTTTCCCCTCCTTACCACAGCCTTTCCGGCCAGATGGTGTCATCGGGCCTGATAACGCGGTCAACCGCTCTCAATATTGCGCGCTTCGTCAGTACCCTTACCATGTCGCGCCGGTACCAGGCCTCGCCGCGTATGCTGTCGCGCGGCTGACATTCCGAGGCGGCTATCTCGCCGATCTCCTCAAAGAGACCTTCCGAAATGACCTTGCCCTTGAGCGCCGTTTCAGCCTTCTTCGCACGCATGGGACGCGGGGCAACTACCCCCAACGCTATCCTGGCATCCTCGCAGACCAGTTTTTCGTCTTCGAACCTTTTGAGCACATTTGAGATATTATCGATAGTGCAGAGGGCATCCCTGCAACCGATCTCGTTCCCGTCTATCCTGATGGTCACCCGGGCCGCAACGCCGAGCATCGGAAGGTCCATTGCCTGGCGCCGCGTGTGCTTGATGTATGCGGACCCCGTTTTCTCGCTGAAGGCGGGCATCGCGAAACCCTTGACGATCTCGCCGGGCCCGAGTGCGACCTTGTTGGGCCCTAAGAAGAATTCGTCGATCGGCACCGCGCGCTCGCCCGACTTTCCCGCTATCACAACGCTCGCATCGAGGACAAGAAGCGGGCACGCGGTGTCCGCAGACGGTGCCGCGTTGCAGATATTCCCGCCCATCGTTGCGACGTTGCGGATCTGGAGGGACCCGACCTTGCTTGCCGCATCGGAGAGGGCGGTGTACCTCTTCTGAATGAGATCATTCTTCGCTATCGCATTATGCGTGACCGCACTTCCGACAGCAAGGCCGGACGATGTGTCGACGTAGTCAAGATCTCGCACATTGCGCAGCGAGATAAGGCACCCGGGAGAAAGTTTCCTCTGCCGGATGAGGACCATAACATCCGTACCGCCGGAGATATACACGCCTTTTCCGCCGGAACCCTCCATCAAGGCCATAGCCTCGGCAACGCTTTCGGGCTTGTAATACTCGAAGCTCCCCATAACCCCTCCTATTGTGATCCTCAAGGAACAGAGGACCCTTATATGTCTCTCTCGTCGTAAACGCGTTTCGTCTTGCGTTCCGAACGCGGAAGCGACCCGTAATCCTCGACCTCCACGTCGCAGCTTACGAGCACCTGCCTCTTGATCTCCTTTTCTATTGCCTTGCGGATATGTTTGTCCGCATCGTGCGACTTTGCTGTCCCCTGCGCACGCTCGACCTTTACCAGCATATGGTCCTTCCCGCCCTTTTCCTTCCGGTAAAGGCGTATCTGGTACTCGCTCCCGACGTCCTTCATGTGCGACAGTATCTGGTCGATGTGGCTCGGGTAGATATTGACCGCGCGGAAGATGAACATGTCGTCGCTGCGGCCGAGTATCCTGTCGTGGCGCGGCATGAGGCTTCCGCAGGGGCACTCTCCCGGGATAAGCCTCGTCAGGTCACGCGTGCGGTACCGGATAAGCGGCGCCCCTTCCTTGCGCAGCGTCGTCACGACCATCTCGCCGACCTCTCCCTCGGGAACGGGCTCGAGCGTTTCCGGGTCGAGGATCTCGAGGATGTAGTAATCGGCCCAGTAGTGGATCCCCGTGTGGTACCTGCAGTCGAGCCCCGTGCCCGGCCCGTAAAGCTCCGTCATGCCCGGGATATCGTACAGCTGGTCGAACGCCACGCCGGAGAGCTCCGATATCCTCTGGCGCATGGAATCGCTCGCCCTTTCCGAACCGAAGATCATCTTGCTGAGGGCGATCTTTCCGCGCAGCCCCCTTTCCTCGATAAGCTCCGCCATGAGAAGGCCCATCGACGCGGTACACGTCATGACGGTCGTCCCGAAGTCTTCGAGGAACTGGCACTGCATGTCCGTGTTGCCGGGGCCGATGGGGATGGACATCGCACCGAAACGCTCACAGCCGTTCTGGAAACCCCATCCCGCCGTCCAGACGCCGTACCCGACGGCGATCTGTATCCTGTCTTCGGGGGTGCAGTCCGCGTATGCATAACACCGGGCGAACATGTTTGCCCAGTCCTCGATATCGTTTGCGGTATAGCAGAGCACCTTGCGCTTGCCGGTCGTCCCGCTCGACGCGTGGATGCGGACGATCTTCTCAAAAGGGACGCTCCGCAAGGGAAAAGGGTACCCTTCCTGAAGGTCCTTGCTCGTCGTGAAAGGCAGCTTCCGTATATCGGCGAGCGATTTGATCCTGTCCGGCGTGACCCCCGCCTCGTCGAGCTTCCTGAGATAATGCGCGGAACCCCTGTACGCATGTTCGACCGTCCATTTAAGCCCTTTGAGCTGGAGCTCCTTCAGCTCCTTTTCGGATTTCACTTTACTGTCGAATGGCCGTTCCATGGTGATCTCCTCCTGTGATGGCAATGCGCCTTCTTATTGTCTCAATTTTCGTGTCTGGTCTTCGTTGACCCGCATCGTCTCCGGGTCGATGGCGACCCTGTATTCCGAGCGCGCACGCTCAAGGCTCACATAGCCCTGGATGACGTCGTTGAGGACGAGCGCAGGGTCGCGCTCCTGAGGGTCGCCGTAGCCGCCGCCGCCCGGGGCGTCGATGATCACGACATCGCCGGGCTTGAGCTGCGTCAGGCCGTAAGAATTTCCCGGTTCGCCGTTGACGAGGAACTGTGCCCGCGCGCCCGGCTTGCCCCCGAAAAGCCCCTCTGCCGGGTAGGTATACCGCCCGGCCTGTATGCCGAGGTTGACAGGCGGCATCGGGGAATACTCGTCGTCGGGGACCCTGAAGACCTCCCGTTTGCCGAGCCCGCCCTTCATTCTCCCGATACCCCCCGAATCCGTCAATATCTCGCGCTTTTCAACGATGAGCGGCGTATCGCTTTCAAATATCTCGACCGGGGTGTTCGCGCCGTTGGCCGGAAAGATGTAGACATAGTTCCCGTCGTTGCGCGCCCCCGCACCCATGCCGCCGCCCCGTATGATGACGCTGTGCCAGGGCTTTGCATCCTTTCTCTTCCCGTAAAAGACATTCATCGCCGCCGGGGTCCCGCCCGATGCCGCGATGACCTTGTCCGGGAGTACATCGGACAGTGCCCGGTAGATGACCTCGGTGAGGAAATGGCCGACCCCCATGCGGGCAGCCACAGCCGCGGGGAACTTGCAGTTGATGACCGTCCCCTCGGGCGCCGTCAGCACGATGGGCCGCGCACAGCCTTCATTGTTCGGTATATCGGGGGCGAACATGCTCTTGATCGCCATGAAGACATACGCATACGTGAAGTTGTAGACGACATTGCCGCCCCAGTTCACCTGGCCGGAAGACCCGTCAAGGTCGACGAGGATATCGCTTCCCTTTATCTCCACCTTCGCGTTGATGACGATATCGCTCGAGCCTTTCATCTGCTCGATGACACCGCGCGTGCGGTAAACACCGTCGGGGATCTTTTCTATCTCTTCCCGCATGCTCTTCTCGGTGAGCCCGATGATCTGGTCCGCCAGGTCGTCGAGGTTCTCGAGACCGCTTTCCTTGAGCATCTGGCATATCTTTTCACCGCACACGTGGTTCGCCGCGATCTGCGAGCGGATGTCGCCGATGACCTCGTCGGGCGTCCTGACATTCCACCTTATGAGGTCGAGCACCGATTCGTTGAGCACCCCCTTGTCGTAGAGCTTCACGAGGGGTATGAAGAGCCCCTCTTCGAAGACGTCATGGTTGTCGGAGGCCACGCGACCGCCGATGTCGGAATGGTGAAAGACACAGGCAGTGAACGCAACCAGTTTGTCCCGGTAGAAGATCGGGCTCATGACGCAGACATCGTTCAGGTGCCCGGCAAGCGCCCACGGGTCGTTCGTGATGAACGCGTCGCCCTGGTTGTAGTATTCGACCGGGAATTTATTGACGAGGTTTTTGATCCCGAGGGCCATCGCCCCGGACTGGCCGGGCGTGGCAAAGGATCCCTGCGCCAGTTCGCGCCCGAAGCGGTCGGTGAACATGCAGGTGTAGTCGTGGGCATCGCGCAGGAGGCTCGAAAAAGCCGTACGCGCAACACTGCCGTCCGCCTCGTCGACGATCGATATGAGGCGCCGCCACAATATTTCGAGTGTGATAGGGTCGAATGCGCGTGCCATCAGATCACCTCCTTCATATCCACCCAGAGGAACCCGTAATCATCCACCCGGACGTGGGAGCCCTCCCCGATGATCAGGGTCGACTCCTTCTCTTCGATGATCGCCGGGCCGGGGAACATGGCCGACGGGTACAGGTTATAGCGGTCGTAGACCGTAAAGGGGATAAAACCCTTCGATATCGGCGAATACGCGAGCCGCTCTCCTTTGACCGCACGGTCGAGGGTCTTCCCCGCCCCGTCCATCTTCGGCAGCTGCAGCAATTTTTCCGGAAGGCTCGCCCTCACCTTGAAGTTGATGAATTCGACCTCGGAATCCGGGTACGTCCGGCCGTACAGTCTCTCATAGGCCTGGTCGAAATAGCGCCTGACCGCGCCTTTTTCTATCTTTGCAAAGTCCCCGTCAGGAACGGCAATGTTCATCTCGGAGCCCTGGCCGACAAACCGCATATCGACCGTCCTTTCGAACCGGATCACCTCCCCGCTCGCCTCTTTCTTCAATATCTGCGCCGCATCGGCCTCGAGCTTCCTGAAGATGTCCTCGATCTCCGCAAACGACGCATCCGCAAGCGAGACCTTGTGGCTCCTCAAGAGGTCGAACGCGCGCGGGGCCGTGAAAAAACCCATCGCGGACCCGACACCCGCATTGGGAGGTATCAGCATCCGGGGCGACCCCAGTTTCCTCGCGAGCCCGTAGGCGTGGACCGGGCCCGCACCGCCGAACGCCGCGATGGTGACGATCTTCGGGTTGCCCCCCTTCTCGGCGATATGCGTCTTCGCCGCAGCGGCCATCGTTTCGTTTATCAGGTCGTGGATGCCCCAGACGGCCTGGATGAAGGAAACCCCGAGCGGCTTTGCGATCTTTTCCTCGACGCCGCGGCGTGCAGCCTCCTTGTCGAGTTTCATGGTGCCGCCGAGGAAATAATTCTCATCAAGATACCCGAGGAGAAGGTCGGCATCGGTGACGCAGGGTTCCGTCCCTCCCCTGCCGTAGCAGATCGGACCGGGGTCGGCGCCGGAGCTCTCGGGGCCCACCTGGAGCGTGCCGAGCTTGCTCACCTTCGCTATCGAGCCGCCTCCCGCACCGATCTCCATGAGGTCGACGACCGGGACCTGGATGGTGAGCCCGCTTCCCTTCATGAACCTCTGGACACGGCCCACCTCGAAGGTCGGCACGACGCCCGCGACGCCCTTCTGGATAAGGCACGATTTCGCGGTCGTCCCGCCCATGTCGAAACAGAACATCTCCGGGATATCGAAATGCTTCCCGTAGTACTGGCCTGCTATGACGGCGGCGGTGGGGCCGGATTCGATGATCCTCACGGGGAACTGCGCGGCCGTATCGACGGACGTGACACCGCCCGATGACAGCATGATGAAGAGCTTTCCGGTAAAGCCGATCGATTGCAGCCGCCCCGACAGCTTCGCCACGTACCGGCCGGTGAGGGGCTTCACATACGCGTTCGTGACGGTGGTGCTCGTCCTCTCATATTCCTTGATCTGCGGAAGGACGTGGTACGAGATCGATGTTGAGATGCCCGGCGCCTCCTTCTCTATCATCTCTTCGATCATACGCTCGTGCGCGGGGTTCTCGAAAGAATTGAGAAGGCACACGGCGACGGACTCGACACCCATATCGAGGAGGTTCTTGATGGCCCTCCGTGCGTCTTCCGGATCGAGCGGTTTCAGGACCGTACCGTCGCTGCGGATGCGTTCGTCGACCTCAAGGCGGTATTGCCTCGGGATGAGCGGTTCAGGGAATTCGGCGAAGATGTCGTACGGTGCGTACCGGATCTCCCGCCCGATCTCCAGGATGTCGCGGAAGCCCCTCGTCGTGATGAGGCCGGTCCGCGCTCCTTTTCTCTCGATAATGGAATTTATGACAAGCGTTGTCCCGTGGATGATCTCATCCAGTTTCCCCACAAAGTCGGGCGTTACCTGTTCGAGGGCGCGTATCCCCTCTTCGACCGCGTCCGACGGGTCACGCGGCGTCGTCAGGCACTTGCCGGTCATGATCTCCCCGGTCTGGTCGTTGAGCAAAACGAAATCGGTGAATGTCCCGCCTATATCACACCCGAGCCGGTAAAACCTCTCTTGCATAACTCCCCCTTTTTAAACCATCAGCTACAAGTATGTTCTCTTGTGTCCCGTTCCTTGTCCGTCGTCCATCCCCTGGGGACTACGTCGCAACTCCCCTCCCCTTCGAGAATCATCCGTTGCGTTTCCAGACGCAACCCCCTGTCGTCATCCCGGTGCCTGACACCGGGATCCAAGGTCCTGGTTTTCTTGTATCGTTTTGTTTCCAAATTATTCCTTAATATGTTTAACAATATGGCCACAATACCTCATAACAGCAAAACCTTGGATTCCGGTGTCAAGCACCGGAATGACGGGTTGAGTGAATACCCTGGACTCCAGCGTCCAAAGGATGTCCGGCCGGGATGACGGGTTGGGTTTCCACGGCAGGCCCTCCACTCGCACCCCTGTTAAAACAGCCCCGGTTCCTGGAACTCGCCGAAGACGTCGCGGAAGACGCGGGCCATTTCGCCAACGGTCGTGTAGGCCTTGCAGCATTCGACAAGGGAGGGCATGACGTTCTTCCCTGCCCGCGCCGCCGCCTCCAGCTCCGTAAGTGTGCGTTTCACGTCGGCGTCGCTCCGTTCGCGCCTTAACTGTTTCAATGCCGCGATCTGCTTCTCGGCGGATTCGCCGGTATATTCATGGAGCTCGACCTCCATCGGCTCTCCTTCCGTGTAAATGTTGAGGCCGACCTTCTTCAGTTCCCCGGACTGGAGCCCTTTCTCGTACTCGTACGCCTGCTGGGATACGAGGCGCTGGACATATCCCGTGGCCACGGCCTGAGTGATCCCGCCGATCTTCTCGATCTTCTCCATCTCCTCTTCGATCTTCTGCTCCATCTCCTTCGTGATGGTCTCGATGAAGTAGCTTCCCGCAAGCGGGTCGACCGTGTCGCGAAGGCCTATCTCGTCCATAAGAAGCTGGAGCGTGCGAAGCGATATGATGGCCGAATGCGGTGTCGGGATCGTGTACGCCTCGTCGTAGCTGCACAGGGCGATCGTCTGCGCGCCGGCGAGCGCGGCGGACAGGGCGTAGTATGCGCCGCGCATGATATTGTTCTCGGGCTGGGCCTTCGTCAAGCCGTAGCCGCCTCCGCCGAACAGGCCCCTCAAATACATGTTCGAATCTTTCCTGACGCCGTACTTCTCTTTCAGGTTGCGCGCCCAGAGCTTGCGGGCCGCGCGGAACTTTGCCACCTGCTCCCAGATATTCCCGAACACATTGAGGTTGAACGAGAACCGGCCGACAAAATCATCGACGTCGTACCCTCGTTTGAGCACATTGTCGATGTAGGCGTTGGCGATGAGTATCGCGTAACCTATCTCCTGGGCGGGCGTCGCCCCCGACTCGCGGATATGGTACCCGCAGATGCTGACGGGGTTCGTCCTCGGCAGTGTCGTCATCGAGTACTCTATCGTGTCCCCGATAAGGTTCACCGCAGGCTCGACGGGAAAGATCCACGATCCCCTGCCGATCATCTCCTTCAGGATATCGTTCTGGGGCGTCGCCGATATCTTCTTCGGGTCGAACCCGTACTTTTCCGCAACGGCCTGGTACATGGCGAGCATGATCGACGCTACGGCGTTGATCGTGAGACCTGACCCGATCTTTTCGAGGTTGATGCCCTTGAAGGCTATCTCGAAATCCCGCAGCGAGTCGATCGCCATGCCGACCCTTCCGACCTCTCCCTCCGCCATCGGGTCGTCCGAGTCATACCCCATCTGCGTCGGCAGGTCGAAGGCCACGTTGAGCCCGGTCTGCCCGTGCGATATCATGAGCCTGAAGCGCTCGTTCGATTCCTCGGGGGTCCCGAACCCGGTGTACTGGCGTGTGGTCCACGCCCGCGAGCGGAAACCTTCCGCATGGATGCCGCGCGTGAAAGGGTACTGCCCCGGCGGGGCGAGGTCTTTCTCGTAGGAGAACCCGACACGCTCTAAGTCTTCAGGCCCGTAACACGCCTTGACGTGTATGCCGGACTGCAGTTCAACATCGGTGATCCGATCCTTTTCATCCTTCGTATATCTGGCTACACCCATGGATGCCTCCTCAGGACTTCACGTTTGCGGTGATAAAACCGGTGATCTCGGCGAACGGCGTTCCGCCGGGGAACACTCCCCCGGCTCCGAGCTCTTTCAGCTTCGGGATATCCCGGTTGGGTATGACGCCGCCGACAACGACCATCTTGTCGCCGATGCCCTCCTCCTTCGCTTTCTTTACCAGCTTTTCCGTGATAGGGATATGCGCGCCGCTCATGATGGACAGCCCGATCACATCGACATCCTCCTCGACCGCTATCCGTATGATCTGATCGACCGTCTTGTGAAGCCCGGTATAGATCACCTCCATACCCGCCTCCTTCAATGCGTGGGCCACCACTTTCGCACCGCGGTCATGTCCGTCCAAACCCGGCTTGGCTACTAAGATCTTAATGGGCCTTCTGTTCACGGATGCCTCCTTCGTGTATCTCTCCTGTTCCCCTGCCCTTCATACCGTATTGCCCGCATCCAATTCCTGGATGATCAGGTCCATCCCCCGGAGAATATGTTTCTTGACCAATTGCTCCACCTTCTTCTTGTCCTTGAGGCGCATCGCCCTGACCATGTCCTCGTGGTCGTGAAGCGAGACCTGTGCATAATGCTCGGACGTGAGAAGAGGCCTGCGGTAGCGATGGATCGCGTCCCGGAAACTGTTGATGAGGGAGTAGAGTTTCTCGCTTCCCGCCGCCCTGTATATGATCTCGTGGAACTGGCTGTTCAGCTGCATGAGCTTATCGGTATTGCTTCCCTTTTTTTCCAGGGCCGCCCTGTACGCACGGATGCTGTCTTCGAGCTTCTTCAATATCTCATCATCGATATGCTCCGTCGCGAGGTATGCCGCATAGCTCTCGAGCAGGGCCCTTATCCCGAGGGTCTCCTCGATCTCCTTGCGGCTTAAGCCCTTGACGACAAACCCCCGCACGCCGGACCGCTCGACGAGGCCTTCCTGTTCCAGTTTCTTGACCGCCTCGCGCACCGGCACCCTGCTCACCTCCATAAGGGAGGAAAGCTGGTTTTCGATGAGCCTCTGCCCGGGAGGGATATCTCCCTTGACAATCGCCTGCTTCAGGTAATCGTAAGCGATGTCACCCATGGAACGTGGTTTGCCGAGGGCCCGGATACCTTTGAGCTGCCCTGCCTTCGCCGGTGCTTTCTTCGAACTCTCCATCCCGTGCTCCCCTGTATTATCCATACCTGTATTGGACCCCGTATTCCCCTGAAGGATAATCCCACACGATCGAGCCATAGGTGCAGGCAACAAGGCATGTCCCGCATTCGAGGCACCCGGCGTACTCGACCACCATCTCACCGGTCTCCTCGTTCTTCGAGTACAGATGGGCCGGGCACACCTTTACGCACATACGCTCCCTGCAGCCCGCGCATATCGCCTGATTGAGCTGGATATGGCTCTTGACGTCGTTCTTTATTGCATTGAGGGCAATCTTTTCCTCAACTTTCTTTGTCATAATTTCCTCGCGGCAAGAAGGTCTTTTATCGTGTCCATATTGAGGACATATTTCTTCGCGACACGCTTCGCCGATGTGTACAGGCCTTCTTTCGGCCTGTCACTTATCGTGAACAGCTCGTCGAACATTTCGCAGATAAACCGGGGATACACGGTGAAGAGGCGCTTGTTGTCGAGCACCTCCCGGGCGTTCCGGAACGTCTCCATGTCGGGCAGGACAAAGCTCTCCTTGAGCCTCTTCTCGTATCCCGCAAGAGCGCCGGCCGATGTGTCGTTCTTATTGAGTGCCTCGATGGCCGTCTCGGCCGCAAGGACGCCCGATGCGACGGCGAATTCCATGCCCCTGACGGTAAGCCCCAGGTTAAGCGCGAAGCCCGCCGCATCACCCGCGATGAGCATGCCGTCCCTGACGAGCTTCGGCATCGTGCCGATCCCCGCCTCGGAAATGATGTGGGCCGAATATTCCTTTAACTCCCCTCCCCTGATATAGCGTGCAACCTCGGGCCGTGCCGTGAAAGACTCCATGAGCGACGGCGCGTCAAGGCCGCTCTCGTTGAGCGCAAGCTGGTGTATGCCGATGACGAGGCCGAGCGACAGCGTGTCCTGGTTCGTATAGAGGAAACCCCCGCCGAACATTCCCCGCGTGAGGGAGCCCATGTAGAGGCCGGCGGCACCCTCGTCGCCTTCAAGGCCGAAGCGGTCTTCGATAATCTTCCGGTCAAGCTGGTATATTTCCTTCACGGCCACAGCCAGGTCCCCGGGCTTGTGAGCCCCGCGCATCCCGGCCTTCTGCGCCATGAAGGACAGGGCGCCGTCCGCCGCAATAACGACGTGCGCGCCGATCTCCTCCGCACCCGACCGGATGCCCGCTACCTTGCCGTCTTCCCACAGCAGGTCCTCCACCTTCTTCCTGGGGATGATGAACGCGCCCCTGGCGGCCGCCTGGTCGGCAAACCAGCTGTCGAACTTCGCCCGTAAGACCGTGTAGCTCATGTACGGCTCCTGCCGCCATTTCGCGTTCGCGTACTCGAACGAGACCGCACCCGCGTCGTCGAGGACCGTAATCATCTCTTTTACGACATGGCGTTCGAACGGGGCTGCATCGATGATGCCGGGCAGGTATTTCCGGATGGGGCCCACGTAGATCCGTCCCCCCGTCACGTTCTTGCTCCCCGGCGCATCCCCGCGTTCGAGCAGGATGACCTGCTTTCCTGCATCCGCCAGCTTATATGCGGCCGAGAGGCCGGCAAGGCCGCCCCCGACCACGATGGCATCTATTTTATCCATTATCCCTTTTCCTTGCGTTTCCTTATTTCTTCCGTCATTGCCGGCAGCACGTCAAAGAGGTCGCCGACGATCCCGTAATTGGCGTAATTGAAGATGATCGCGTTCGCATCGCGGTTGATCGCAACCACGACCTTCGCGGTGTCCATTCCCATGATGTGGTGGATCGCCCCCGATATGCCCGCGCCGATGTACAGCTTCGGCGATACGGTCTTCCCGCTCTTGCCGATCTGGTCCGCCTGATCGCGCCATTTCGCGTCGACGACCGAACGGGTCGCCCCGACCGTCGCCCCGATAAGGGCCGCCATGTCCTCGAGGAGCTTGAAGTTCTCGGCAGCCTTGAGGCCGCGTCCGCCCGCCACGATAAGGTCGGCTTCCGTGAGATCGACCGCACCCTCCTTCGCTTCGGCGCGGCGCAAGAGTTTCGTCCGGACGGTGCCCTCCGGGACCCCCGCCGGCTTTTCAACGTATTCTCCCTGTATGCCGCCGGGCATATCCAGCCCGAAGCTGTTCGGCCGCATTGTGACGACAACCGGTGCCCGGAACGAGACCTCCGCGAATACCTTCCCGCCGAATTGCGGCCGCACGAATGTCATCGGATCGCCGTCCCAGTTGGCCTGCGTGGCGTCCGATATCATCCCGGCATCGAGCATCACCGCGACGCGGGGAAGGAAATCCCTCCCGATGCCCGTTGCCCCTGCCATGACGATCTTCGCCCCAATCTCCTTCGCGTAACCCGCAACGGCATATGCATATCCTTCCGGGCTGTATGCGGCGAGAGAGGCATCGGTAAGATTGACGACCTTAGGCACCATGGTGAGGAGCCTCTCCTTTGCCCCTTGCGAAAGCGCCCCGCAGCACACGGCCTCCACGGCGAACCTGCCGCCGGCGGCAACCCGTGCCCCTTCGCATAAAAGCTCCAGGGAGGCCTTCCTGATCTCATCACCTTTCGTCTCGACGAATATAATGATCGTGTCCATATCGCCTCCCCTATATGGCCCGCTCGACGTCGGCGAGGATCCGCACGATCTCCGCCGCTGCCTGCGCGGGCTCTCCCTCGATGAACTGCACGGCCGGGCGCTTCTTCGGCGGCAGGTACCTGAGGACGGATGTCTTTTCTCCGGCGTCCTTCGACACGCCGAGGCTGTCTATCGTAAGCTTCGGTATCTGGGCCTTCATCGCCTTCATGACGCCGGTAATGAGAGGGACCCGCGGTTCGTTCAGCCCTTTCTGTGCCGTAAAGACTGCAGGAAGCCCCACCTCTATGACCTCGGTTGTGCCCTCGAGAGAGGATTCCGCGGTCGCTTTCCCGTCGGCGATATCGAGCTTGACTATGACGCCGACATGGGGCAGGCCCAAAAACTGGGCAACCATCTGCGGCACCTCGGCCCGGTCCCTGTCTATGGCCTGCCGCCCGCACAGGATGATGTCGAAGGTCTCTTTCTGCAAGGCCCGGCTCAGTGCGAGGGCCGTGTCGTACCCGTCACGCGCCGCGAACGATTCATCCTCGATGAGGACCGCCTCGTCCGCTCCCATGGCGATGGCCGTGCGCAGGGCCTCTATCGCCTTCGGCCCGCCGAGGCAGATGATCTTGACCGGACCTCCGTGTTTCTCCTTGAGCCGCAGCGCCTCTTCCAGCGCGAACTCGTCGAAAAGGTTTATTGCAAACTTCGGCTCGATATTGAGATCTTTCCCGCTCGCCGCTATTTCCACGAGCGCCTCCGGGTCGGGGACCTGCTTTACCAGAACTATGATATTCATATCACGCAACCTCGCTCATCCTTCACGCGGACAGCCCATGCTTACGCCTTCCCGATAAGGAGCCGTCCCATAAAATCCTTCAGTATCTCGTGCGTGCCGCCTCCATACAGAAGAAAGCGCGCATCCCTGAAATGGCGCGCCGGATTGTATTCGTTGGCAAACGCATTGGCACCCCAGATCCTGGTAACCTCGTCGACGACCTTGCAGCACGTCTCTGTCGCGAACATCTTTGCCATGGCGGCCTCGATGCGGCTCGGCAGCTTTTCCTTCATCTTCCACGCCGCGGAATAGATAAGGAGCCTCGACGCCTCCATCTCCGTGGCCATATCCGCGAATTTTGCCCTGATGAGCTGGTAATTACCGATCGGCTTCCCGAAGGCTATCCGCTTGCGGGCATATTCGAGCCCCTCGTCGTAGGCGGCCTGGGCGATACCCATTGCCATCGCACCCGTCATGACACGGACCTCGTCGAGGATCTCGGCGAGGTACTCGACACCCTTGTTGAGCTCGATGCCGAGGAGGTTCTCCTCGGGTATCCTGACGTTGTCGAAGACAAGCTCGCCCGTCACGGTGCCCCGGCAGCCCAATTTATCGAGGACCTGGCCCGGGGAAAACCCCGGGGTCCCCTTCTCCACCAGGAAGAAATTGAGGCCCTTTGCGCCGAGAGAGAGGTCCGTCGTCGCGAGGACGGTCGCGAAATCGGCAACGGGGCCGTTCGTTATCCACATCTTCGTCCCGTTGATGATCCATTCGCTGCCGTCTTTCACCGCCGTCGTGCGCGTCGCCGCCAGGTCGGAGCCGGACTGGTCTTCAGTAAAGCACATCGTCGCGACCTTCTCACCCCTCATGGCGGGGAAGAGACAGCGCTCCTTGATCGCCTGCGACCCGAAACGGTAGACAAAGTACGTCCCCATCAGGATGTTCATGATGACGCTCTGGGCAAAACCGACAGAGCCGCGCGCGATCTGCTCATAGAAAATCATCGCCGTCACGGGGTCCGCGTTCATCCCCCCGATCTCCTCGGGGTAACGCAGGCCGAGGTACCCGAGCTTCGTAAAATCCTTCCACAATTCCCAGGGGAACTCGTCCTTCTCGTCGATCTCGCGCGCCTTTGGCACGACCATCTTATCGACCGTGTCCGTTATGATCTTTTTGAAGAATTCCTGCTCCTCCGTAAAAGCAAAATTCATACACCCCTCCTTCAGTTGGTCTCGAAATCGGATCTTTTCATTATGTCCTTTGCGATGATCGACTTCAATATCTCCGACGTCCCGCCGCCGAAAAGCAGGAACCGGCCGTCCCGGAAATAACGCTGCGCCGGGTATTCCTGAGCGATCCCGTACGCGCCATGTATCCGCGACACCTCGTCAACGACATAGCATGCTGTTTCTGTCGAGTAGAACTTTGCCATGGCGGACTCTTTCGCCGTCAATTTTCCCCTGTCCTTGAGCCATGCCGCGTGGTACGTCAAAAACTCCGCGGCCTTTATCCTTACATCCATCTCGGCCAGCTTCTCTTCGATAAGCTGAAATTTACCGATGGGCCTCCCGAACGCCTCACGCTGACGGGCATAGGTAAGGCCCGCCACAAAGGCGCTCTTCGCAAGGCCCAGGCCCAAACCGGCGATCATGATCCTGATCTCGCTCAATATGTCATTGAGATATTTTGCGCCCTTTCCCTCTTCACCCATGAGGCTATCCGCGGGGACCTGGCACTCGTCGAATATGAGTTCCATCGTGGCCGCGCCGCGGGCAGACATCTTCTCGATCTTCTGTCCCGTCGAAAAACCGGGTGTGCCCTTTTCGACGAGGAAGAAACCGATCCCGCCGAGCCGTTTCTCCGGATCGGTCGTTGCCGCGACCGTCACAAAATCGGCGACGTCCCCGTCCGTGATCCAGAGTTTGCGGCCCGTCAGTATATATCCCCTGTCGTTGCGCACAGCCCTCGTCCTGATCCCGCCAAGGTCGGAACCGCAGTCAGGCTCCGTAAACGCGATCGTGCCGATCCTTTCGCCCTTTATTGCCGGGAGAAGGCATCTTCTCTTCTGCGCGGCGTTGCCGAACCGGTATATGAAATCCGTTCCCATCAGGCACTGCATCGTGACGATGGCCGCGAACCCGATCGACACCCGGGCAAGTTCTTCAGCCAGTATCGTGAAAGATATGCAGTCGGCGCCCATGCCGCCCACATCCGACGGATAGCGTATACCGTAGTACCCGAGGGCGCCGAGCTCGCGAAAGAGCTCCCCCGGGAACGCATCACTTTTGTCAATGGAATCCGCGAACGGTGCCACAATACGCTCGAGTGCGCGCGACACCTGCCCCTTAAAAAACTTCTGCTCCTCAGTCAACGAAAAGTCCATCTACACTCCAACCCGTCGCCTTTCCCTATTGCCCATTGCCCATTGCTATTTTTCGTATCCCAATCTTTCAAGTATAATGTGAACGGCACTGTACGGGTCCATCCTCCCGGACAGGACCTCATTCGAAAATTCCCTGAAAACATCGTGCCCTGTTATTCTGGAGGATACTGCCTGCCACAATTCTTCTTTCAGGAGGGCCGTCAGGAACGCCTCGAGATGCTCCGCCTTGCGTGAGGCCAGTTTTTCCTGCCCTTTCACGGCCTGGCGGTGCGCCTCCACTGCGTCCGCGAGATCCAGGACCCCCTCGCCGCTCACCGCCCGCGAAAGGAGCACCGGGACGTGCCACCCGTTCGACCTGGCATTGCGGTCAGCCGCGATGCCGATCTCCCGTGCAGCATCGTCCGCACCGGGCTTGTCGGATTTGTTGATGACGATGATGTCCCCGATCTCCATGAGCCCGGCCTTGAAAAGCTGTATGTCGTCACCGTATTCGGGGGTGAATATCGTGATCACGGTATCGCACAGGAAAAAGAGGTCTTTGTCCGATTGGCCCGCGCCGATGCTTTCCATGATGATGCAGTCCTTGCCGAGGCCTTCCATGACGTAGGCCGCGGCAGCGGACGCCTTTGCAACCCCGCCGGGAAATGAACGGTGCGCCATCGACCGGATGAATATGTCCTGCTCCTCGGCGCCTTTCATGCGCACGCGGTCGCCGAGGAACGCCCCTGTCCCGCTCACGCTCGAAGGATCGGTCGCAATGATCCCGACACGCCTCCCGCGGCGGGCCATCTCCACCGCGAGCTGTCCGGCGAGGGTGCTCTTGCCCGCGCCAGCCGGGCCCGTCACGCCAATAATGTGCGCGTTGCCGGCACGGGAAAAAAGAACGGCGAGGTCCCGGTATGCACCCGTATCACCATTTTCTATACGGGTGATCAACCGGGCCGCGCTCCTTACGTCCCCGCCCAGGATGTCATCGACGATGCCCATGCACGCCTCTTCATAAGAAATTGAGGCTAAATGACTCCCTTTTCTTTTAAACCGGCCAGTTTCTCTGCCGGATATCCAAGTTTTCCATATATCTCGGCGTTGTTCTCCCCGAACCTGGGAGGGAATGTCATCTCGCGGTTCGATTCCTTCAGGAACTCCGTCATGAACGGCGGCGGCGCCATCCAGATCTTCGTGCCTGTTCTCGGGTCCGTTGCGAAAAGCATCGCCTGCTTCACGTATTCGTCCTCGATCACCTCTTCAACCGTATTGACCTTCGATATGGCAATCGTGGCCCTGTTGCACATTTCGATCATCTCGGCGGTCGTCTTCAACCGTGTGCATTCGTTGATCATGTCGTTGAGGTTCCTGACGTCGGCAATGCGCCCCTTGTTCTTTTCGTACTCAGGCCTGGCCAGTTTTTCGAAGCCGGGAAGCTGGGCCATCGAGGCGAACTGCCGGTCGTTCCCGACAGCGATGTAGACATAGCCGTCCTTCGTCTCGTAGACCGAGACGGGCGCGAAGAACTCATGGGTATTGCCCCGGCGCGAGATCTTGTTGCCGAATGATTTCGTCAGGGTGATCGGCACCGCGAGCCACGACGTCGTCGACATGAACATCGACACATCGATGCGGCTGCCCTGCTGCGTCATTGCCCGTTTTGCGAGGGCCTTCATAATAAGGCCGTAGGCGTGTTCGCTCGTTCCCATGTCGGGAAGCGGAACGCCGACGACCTGAGGGTCTTTCCCCGCCTCACCCGTCAATTCCATAAGGCCGCCGCGCGCCTGAAGGATCGGATCGTAGGCCGCCTCATTGCTGTCCGGCCCGAAACCGGTGAGCCCGACCCATATGATGTCCGGCTTGATCGACTTTAATGTGGCATAGTCGATGCCGAGCTTTTCGTAATTTCTCGGCAGCTGGTTCGTTGCGAAGATATCGACATTGAGCTTGAGGACCATGTCCCTGAGGATATCCTTGCCCTCCGGCGACCCCAGATCAAGGGTAACGCACTTCTTGCCGGAATTGATGGCCATGAAATACGTGTTCATCCTCTCCTCACCCAGCCGGTTCTCCCCGATCATCCGGTTCGGGTCCCCGTACACAGGGTGCTCGAGCCTGATGATGTTCATTCCGTCCATTGCGAGGCGATAACTGAGATAAGGAAGAACGGTCGCCTGCTCCAACGACAGCATCGTCATTTGCCTGAAAACATCCATCGAACCCTCCTTCAATGTATGCTGACGCCGGCATCGAAACCCCGCCCAGCCGGCCAATGATATGCAGATCGTTTTTCCCTTGACACAAACACTGTTTTGTATACAGTATACTCTTTATGCTCAATGATAATAAATGAAGAAATCGGTGTCAAGCGATATTTTTTATATTTTTTCGATTGTCATTTTCGGGATTTTGTATACAATAGTAGAATAAGCTTTTCGGGGAATCCGGGGATTTAACCGGTATGTGCTGGTAACAATTCGGGAAATATTGTGAAGGGCACGGTTTCTGTTCATGGAAATGGCCACAGGGTGTCAAGGGGAATGTTGGTACCCGGACAGGTCGATCATCGCGGACCGGACACTCGTTTCTCGCTCTCCGCTCGGCTGCATTTCTGGTCTCTTATCTCACGCTCACACGCACATCGTAACCTTTAGGTTGAGTTGACTTTTATTGTATCGGCCCGTGATGCGGGCCGCAAAAACATGAAGGGGGTTGTTATGAAGGGCAAAAGATCGCTGTTTGTTCTCGGTTTAGCTGTTTTATTGTTCGGGGCATTCGTTATCTGCAGCGGCAATCTGCAGGGCCAGACGAAAATAACGCTGACCTATGCCAATTTTCCGCCGGCGAAGACCTTCCCGTGCGTCCAGATGGAGCGCTGGGCGAAGGAGGTCGAGAAGAGAACGAACGGGAAGGTGAAGGTACAGACATTCCCGGGCGGTACGCTCCTGCCTGCGAAGAATATCTTTGACGGCGTCATCGCCGGGACCGCCGATATCGGCAATTTCGCGATGAGCTACCAGCCGGGCCGTTTCCCGGTGTCCGAGGCGATCGACCTGCCGCTCGGCTTCACAAGCTCAAAGGCGGCGAGCCGCGCCCTGTATGACCTCCTTGAAAAATATCCCCAGGAGTTCGACAAGGTCAAGCTCCTCACCGTCTTCACCTGCCCGCCGGCGGACTTCATGACAACGAAGCCGGTACGGTCTCTGAAGGACCTCAAGGGGATGGAGTTGAGGGTGTCCGGCACGGGGGCCGAAGCCGTCAAGAGACTTGGCGCCATCCCGATCGCGATGCCGCAGTCCGATACCCCGGAGGCCCTGCAGAAAGGCGTCGTAAAGGGTGTCGTATCCTCGATGGAGATACTCCAGGATTTCAATTTCGCGGCGTATACTCCGTATGCAACCGAGACGAACCTTTTCGTCGTGACCTTCGCCGTCGTGATGAACAAGGAAAAATGGAACTCTCTCCCCGCCGACGTCAAGAAGGTCCTCGATGACTTAAGGCGCGAACAGGCCGAATGGACAGGGAAATACGTTGATGACCACGTGAACGACGCGATTAAATGGTCCAAGGAGAAATATAAACTCGAGGTCATCAAGCTTCCCGCAGCCGAAATGGCCCAGATCCCGAAGCTGACGAAACCCATGATCGACGACTATATCAAACGCGTCAGCGCCAAGGGGCTCCCCGGCGATAAGATCATCAAGGACGCATACATGCTCAGGGACAAATACGAGAAACAGTTCAAGGGCAAATAGGGACAAAATCCGACCGGGGCCGTGACGTATGGCCCCGGTTTATTCGAGCCTGTTCATGCTGTATACAGTATACTCTGCATTCGGATTAGGATACGAGGAGGGTGCATGAAGTACCTTGACATGATCAACAATCTCTTCAACAAGATCATGCTTTTTCTGGCCGGCATAGCCGTCCTTGCCCTCATGCTGCTCGCCACGGGCAACGTGGTCCTGAGGATCTTTCACCTGCCGTTCAGGGGAACATACGAGATCGTCTCTTTTCTCGGGGCCGTCGTTATCGCTTTTGCCCTTGGTTATACGCAAAAGAGGAGAGACCATATCGTTGTCGATATCCTTACCGACAAGTTCCCCGACGTGATAAAAGAAACGATCGACAAAGTGGCGTACATTGCGATGACGATATTTTTTACCATCGTGGCATGGCAGCTCTATGTCTGGGGAATGAAGATCATGGAGTCGTCCGAGGTCTCCGAAACACTGAAGATCATCTTCCATCCTTACATTTTCATGACCGCCGCCGGGTTTATAATGCTTGCGTTCACGACATTTATCCAGTTTCTCAAAAACCTGTTCCACGAGGAGGACTAGGGATGGAAGGACCTATCGTCGGTGTATACGGCATCATCATCATGTTCGCCACCCTGTTTCTCCTGCGGATACCTGCGGGTTTCACGATGGCGATCATCGGTTTTCTCGGTGTGGCCTATGTGACGAATTTCAAGGCGGCGTTCGGGATGATAGGCGGGGACATGTGGAGCATATTCTCCAATTACGGGTTGACCGTCATACCCATGTTCATCCTCGTCGGTGAGTTCGTCCACTATGCGGGCTACAATAACGGCCTTTACAATGCGACGCACAAATGGTTCGGGCACTACAAGGGCGGTCTTGCGATCACGACCATCATGGCCTGTGCGGCATTTTCCGCGATCAGCGGAAGCAATACCGCGACAGCGGCGACAATGAGCTCCGTGGCGATCCCCGAGATGAAAAAATATGACTACCACCCCATGCTCAATGCCGGCTCCGTGGCGGCAGGCGCCACCCTGGGCGTTCTTATCCCGCCCAGCATCGTTCTCGTCGTTTACGGGCTGTACACGGGCCAATCGATCGGGAAGCTGTTCTTCGGGAATGTTATCCCGAGCGCTATCCTGACCGTCGCTATCGCGGCGACCGTCGGCTACATCTGCTGGCGGCATCCCGACTGGGGGCCCAAGGCGGAAAAGAGCACATGGCGCGAGCGCTTCAGGGCATTGCCGGACATAATCGATATCCTGATCCTTTTCGCGATCATCATGTACGCACTCTTTACGGGCGTCGTGACCGCCACCGAGGCCGCGGCTGCGAGCTGCACGCTGGGGCTCATCATATGCCTCATACGGAGAAAGCTTTCGTGGGACGGCTTCATGAAATCGATCGTGGATACGCTGCGGATATCCTGCCTCGTTTTTATGATCGTGGCCGGGGCCGTCATATTCGGCCGTTTTATCACCGTGACGCGGCTTCCTTTTGAAATCGCGGGATGGATCAGCGGGCTTGCCCTTCCCAACTGGGTCCTGCTGTGGCTCATCATCTTCTGCTACATCATCGGAGGATGCGTTATGGACGCCCTTGCATTTCTCCTGGTGTCCCTGCCCATCTTTTACCCGCTCGTCACCCAGCTCGGCTATGACCCGATATGGTTCGGGCAGGTCATATGCATCGTTACGACGATGGGCTCCATTATGCCGCCGATCGGGATATGCTGTTATGTTGTCGCGGGCATGGCAAAGGACATCCCGCTCGCAACCGTATTCAGGGGGGCGTTCTACTACGTCCCGGCGTATATCGTGTCCATCATACTTCTCATGTTCTCGCCGTACTGGACCGTGCTTATCCTGTCAAATCTCGTAAATTAGAAAAAATGAAAGGCCGGTGGGTCGCACCACCGGCCTTCAATCTATGAAACTAAGGGGGGTATATCCTATTCCTTTATACCTGCAAGCCTCTTCGCCGCCTTCTTCTTGTCATTGACGTTCGTTTCCCGGAAGATCGTGACCCTGTGGGCCGCAGGAGAACCGCCGCCGTGGATATCGGAGATCGTGTCGGCGCTCTCGAGGGCCAGCTTTTCGGCAAGACGGTACATCTTGATCCGTTTTTCGACCGGGATGCTGTCCACGCCCTTGAGATACTTCTTCAGGAGATCACCAACCTCGGGGTTCGAGAAATCGCGGTCCGAGGGCAGGTCCGCGACAAAGCCGCCGCACGCGTCGATCATGAGCCGGGTCGCTTCGGCCATCTCTTTGCCCTCATGGATCTTGGAGGCGTTCGCAAGGACCGTATCTATGTAGTACGTGCCCGAAGGCTGTTTCGTTCCTTCGTAAGAGGAAGCGAGGCAGCACCCATAAAGGGTCTCCGCCCTGTGGATCATGTCGATGACCTTCTCTTTCAGGTGGCCGACCTTGGATGTACCGTTGAAATCCATCATCGTCAGGGCGCAGCCTATCATGCAGTCGATCTTGCCTGCCTTGCACCCGCCGTGGCTCTGGCGATGGAGTGCCGAGAATTTGACGACCATGTCCTGAGCGAATTCCGACTCACCGAACAGGAACACCCTTTCCCACGGGACGAACACATCGTCCAAGATAAGGGTCTGGCAGTATTTTGAGTAGTACTGGTTCCCTATGTCGCAGCCGTCAAGTTCGCGCATATCAAGGGTCGACCGGCCGACAACATGGATGAGCCCCTTCGTGTCTGCAGGCACCGCAAACGCAAGGGCATAATCCTTATCCTCTTTCGCCATTGCACGGGAAGGAAGCACGATGATCTCATGGGCGGAAAGGGAGCCCGTCTGGTGGGCTTTGGCCCCGCGGACAACGATGCCGTCTGCCTTTTGCTCGACCACGCGGACGAACATGTCCTTGTCCACCTGTTCATGCGGGGCAAGCGACCTGTCGCCTTTGACGTCCGTCACGCCTGCATTGGCCGTAAAGTCATTTTTCTGCATGTATTTCAAAAATTCCTGGAATCTCGGGAAATACTCGGTATTGTATTTCTGGTCCACATTATACGTAACAACCGCAAGAGCGGTAAGGCAGTCGAGCCCTGTACAGCGCTGATGGCATGTCCCGACGTAATTGGCCAGCTTGCGGTTCACCTTGACACGTGCCACAAGGTCCTCAAGGGTCGACGGGGGAAGCGTGAAACGGTTGACCGGTTCGTTGATGAGCGGGCTTGTCGTGATCATCAGGCCCGGGTCAAGCTGTGCCATTTCATACGTGGCCCCGGTTGCCTCTATACCGGCGCGCAGGCGCGGATTATCGACAATATTGGTAAGCCTTTCTCCAAACATGTACGCTACCGGATTGAGGGACCGCAGTGATTCGATATATTCGTCTTTAGTCTTGATGCCCATATTCTTAGCCTCCTTATGAAGTGTGATCGGTACAGGACGTCTTTCTTAGAATTCAGAGCGTTCCTGTTCTGCAAGCATCTTGCGCACGCTCGTCAGGACCTGGACCTTGACATTGGTCACGTGGTTTTTCAGAACGGTCTGTGCGCGGTCCAGGCTCCTTAAGGAGACGGCGTCAAATATCTCCTGGTGCTCCTGGTCCGTTGCCACGAGTGACGACCGCGGCAGGTCGCTGTACTTGAGGAACAGGATATCGAACAAATTCCGAAGGATCCGTATCTGTGTCTCTTTCTGTGAAAGCCCGGCAAGCGTCAGGTGGAACTCCCTGTTCTTAAAGAGCCTGTCTTTCAGGTAAAAGTCGCGTTCAGCGGACAGGTGCGCTTCCAGGGCGGCTTTAAGTTCCGCGAGGCCTTTCTTGTCGATATTCTGGACCGTGCCGGCCAGCAAGGAAGGCTCGATGAGCTCGCGCATCTCGTAGATCTCTTCGACCTCTTTCAAGCTGAACGGGGACATGTAGAAACCCCTGTTGGTCTCATGACTGACGAAACCAAGAAGCTCAAGCCTTTTCAGTGCCTGAATGATGGGCGTGGGGCTCAAGTCAAGCTTTTCAGCCAAATCCCTGTAGGCTATCTTCTGACCCGGCACCAGCTCTTTCGCATATATCATGCGCCGGATACCCTGGTATGCCACCTGACTGCTGTCCTCTGTCTGTTTCGTTGATTTTTTCTTTATCTGTGCCATGCGTGAAAACTTACATCAATATAATTAAAAATGCAATTAAATTTTTAAACACCCGGCTATAGGCCATGGGCAATAGGCTATAGGCCCGACGATGAACGATTTCCCGGTATTTCCCATCGCCCATAGCCTGTTTTATTTTTTCCCATTGTCTGCTGCCCGTCGCCTATAGCCTATCGCCTGTTTTTAATCATATTATTAATCAATTACGTTGACATCAAACGCGATTGCAATTTATACTTGCGTGTTGCCGCTGCGGCATCCCGCAGTGCACAGGGAGTCAAATCAACACCAAAGGGATGTTATCGTATGAGACTTCACGAATATGAAGCACTGGACATTTTTGAACAGAACCGGATCCCCGTCCCCCGGCGCGAGCTCGTCAGTACGATGCACGACGCCCTGCACGTCGCCGGCGAGATAGGATACCCCGTCATTCTCAAGGCGCAGGTGCTTGTCGGCGGGCGCGGCCTGGCGGGCGGCATCAGGACGGCCCAGAACGAGGATGAGCTGAAAGAGGCCGCGGACGAGCTTTTCATGTCCGAGGTGAAAGGTATGCCCGTCCGTAAGGTCCTCGTCTGTGAGAAGGTCGACATCGCCAGGGAACTGTACCTCGGGATGACCATCGACGGGTATTCCGGCAAGCCGGTCATCGTCGCAAGCACCGAGGGCGGTGTGCTCATCGAGGAGACCGCCAGAACATCACCCGAAAAGATCGCGGCGATACATATAGAGCCCTCCTTCGGATATTACCCGTACCAGGCACGGGGCCTTTTGCGCATGCTCGGGATCGAGCAGAAGATGATCACCGCGTGGAGCGACATCATAGGCCAGCTTTACCATATCGCGACACGGTACGAGGCCCTGATCGCGGAGATCAACCCGCTCGTCGTCCTGACGAACGGCGGGCTCATGGCGGTCGATGCCGTGCTCGAGGTTGACGACTCGGCACTGTCGCGTATACGGTTCCCTCTTCCCGACCGCGTTGACCGCATCGAAAACCCTCTCGAGAGACGCGGGAGGGAGATCGGGGTCACCTACGTCGACCTCGACGGCGACATCGGGCTCATATCTTCGGGCGCCGGGCTTGGTATGGCATCCATGGACATCATAGGCCAGACAATGCGGCCCGCGAATTTCCTCGAAACCGGCGGGGGCATCACGGCCGACCTGCTCTACCGCTGCATGGAGCTCATCATGATGAAACCCGACCTGAGGGGCATCTTCATCAATGTGTACGGCGGGATCAATCCCATCCACGAAGGGGCCAAGGGCGTCATCAGGTATATGCAGGAACACAACGTGAAGATCCCCGTCGTTGCAAAGGCCCTGGGCAACCGGCAGGAAGAGACCTGGGAAATATTCAAGTCCGGCGGCGTCCACGTGGTGACGGAAGCGGCCACGGAAAAAGCGGTCGATGTCCTGTACAAACTTGTCGGGCCGGGTGAAAAGGGGCCCGCGGCAAAAAGCTTACGTTAGAATAAAAGCCATGGAAGGAACTTCCCTCCACGGAGAATTGATAATTGAAATGAACGAGGTTTCCCTATGAGCATATTGATGAATGATTCCACACGCGTCATCGTGCAAGGCATCACCGGCCGGATCGGAAGCGCCCAGACACACTGGATGCTCGAATACGGAACGCGGGTCGTTGGCGGGGTCACCCCGGGAAAAGGCGGAATGGAGGTCGAGGGCGTCCCGGTCTTCAACAGCGTTCTCGAAGCGGTAAAAGAAACAGGGGCGAACGCATCCGTATTCTTTGTCCCCGCCGCCGGGGTGCTCGATGCGTTCCTCGAGACCATCGACGCAGGGATAAAGCTGATCGTCATCGTTCCCGAGCATATCCCGGTCAAGGATGTCCTGAGAATGCGCAGCTATGCCCTCGAAAAAGGCGTCTTCGCACTGGGCCCGACGACACCGGGCATCCTCGTTCCCGGGATGGGAAAGATGGGCATCATGCCTGCATCACTGTTTCAGCCGGGCCGCGTGGGCATCATATCCCGCAGCGGAACGCTCTCCTACGAGTTTGCCGGGATCCTGTCCGAGAGCAAGGTCGGGCAGAGCACGGTCGTCGGCATGGGCGCCGACCCCGTCGTCCTGAGGAACCTTGCCGACATCCTCGAACTGTTTGAAAACGACAGGGACACCGACGCGGTGATCATCGTCGGAGAGGTCGGCGGGGAGCAGGAAGAGAAGGCGGCAGGCTTCATTTCACGGAAAATGACGAAACCGGTCGCCGCATACATAGCAGGGCGCTACTCCCCGCAGGGCAAGAAAATGGGCCACGCCGGCGCCATCGTCCGCGGAAGCACCGGCACCGTCGCCGGCAAGCATGAAGCCCTGAAGAATGCCGGCGTCGCCGTCCTCGACAGCCCCATCGACGTCGCGAAATGGGCTAAAAAGAATAAGTTAAAATAACGGCGTACGGCGTACGGAAAAAGACATTATGATATTTCCGTTAGCCGTAAGCCGTTAACCGTTGGCCGGATTTTATTATGCCTCGAGTAAAGCTTATCGAACAGCCGCACTACGAATTTTCATATCATACTACATTAATGCCCCGGGATATCAATTATGGAGGGCATCTTGGGAATGATGCGACCGTTGCTCTCTTCGGCAGTGCGCGGGCGGGGATGTACCACGCGATGGGCTTTGGTGAGGGTGATCTCGGGGATGGGGAGAACGGCACGATCATGTCTGACCTGGTCGTAAATTACAGGTCTGAAGGCTACGTCTTCGATGAGATACGCATAGATTCCCATATCGCGGAATTAGGCACCGGCAATTTCCGCATTTTCCAGCGCATGGTCCGCAATGGCACCTTAATCGCCCTCGCTGAAACGGGGATCGTGGTGTTCAACTACGCGGAGCACAGGGTAGGCCGCCTGCCGGACGTTTTCGTCAAGAAGCTCAACGATATGCAAAAGGCTGAATAACGCCCGGCCCCCTGCCATACGCACCCCCGGTCGCAAAGATTTTACATTGCTTTTCAGGTCTTGCATCATGTAAATTTGATGAGCAAAGACATCTTTCATGGAGGCAACATGTCATATACGTGTGAACTCAGCAGTATAGACCCTCAGCCCGTGATCATGATCAGGTCGCGTGCGAAAGCAGAAGACCTCCCGGAGATATTCGAAGAATCTTTTGCCCGCCTCATAGCATATCTCGAGGAGACCGGTGAAGGCATCTCCGGGCCTCCGTTCGCGATCTATCACGACATGCTGTCCGACCAAACCGATGTCGCAATGTGCCTGCCCGTCTCGAAGATGGTCCCGGACAGCACGGATATCACCTGCCGCGAGGTAGCGATCAGCAATGCGGCCACCACGGTGCACACGGGGCCTTACGAGGAAATAGAATCGGCATACGTCGCGCTTGCCGAATGGATGAATGAGAACGGTTACGAACCGACAGGGGAAAGCTACGAATTCTACCTGAACGACCCCGGTACGACATCCCCGGAAGACCTTCAGACGGTGCTCTTTATGCCCCTCAAATAGGACAACAGGCCTGCCGGGCCGCAATCACGGCAAATATTTCTATTGACAACGTATCCCCGCTCCGATAAACTCTTGCCAATATGTTGAGAATCGACACATCTATCCGGACCTTCTCTTACTATTACTATTATTATTCCCCCGGGCACTCGTGTCGATCTTTCTCCTGATAAGGTAAAGAAAGGGGCCATGGGTGCAAAACCCATGGCCCTTAAAGCTTTCAGGGCCATGGACAGGATCCATGGCCCTTTTTTATGTCGAGAAAGGAAAAGGGAAATGAACACAAATTCAAGAAACAACGGAGGAGGAAAGTCATGAAAGGTCGGGAAGAAATGAAGGCACAGGACACCAGGGTCCTGGACATACTGGAAGGTGACGGGATATCGCCTTTCGGCATGCGGTTTGACCCCGTACACGGTGGCGGCGCGCAGCGCCTTCACATGATACGTGAGTCTTTCATCAGGGAAATGACGCGGCTCGCCATTACGCACAATGCCATCAACCTGTCGCAGGGATTCCCTGATTTCGATCCGCCGCGTGAGGCGATCGAGGCGGCGCAGGAGGCCCTTGCGTCAGGCGGGAACCAGTACACGATCACCTGGGGAACGCTTCCGCTCCGCGAGGCCATTGCCGCCAAGATGAGCAAATGGTACGGACTCGCATTCGAGCCCAACGAACATATAACGGTAACGTGCGGGGTCACCGAGGCCATCCTTGCCACACTGATGGGGACCATCAACAAGGGCGATGAGGTTATCATTATCGAGCCCTACCACGAGGGATACCTTCCCGCCGTCGTATTTTCGGGCGGCATACCGCACTTTGTGCCGCTTGAATCCCCGGACTACACCCTCGACCTCAACCGGCTTCGCAATGCGTTCAACGAACGGACAAAGGCGATCATCGTCAATACGCCCCACAACCCCACCGGTCACGTCTTCACACGTGAGGAGCTGGAGGGGATAGCCGAATTGTGCCAGGAATTCAACGTTGTCGCGATCACCGACGAGATCTACGAACATATAACGTACGATGGCCTTACGCATACCCCGCTCGCCGCGATACCCGGCATGGCGGAAAGGACAGTGACGATCAGCGGACTTGGCAAGACATTCGCGATGACGGGTTGGCGCCTTGGATACGCCTGCGCCCTGAACCCCTTGAGCACGATCCTCCGCACGGTCCATGACTTTATGACCATTTGCGCCCCCGCCCCCCTCCAGGCGGCATGCGCGGCAGTCCTTCAGCTTCCCGACTCATATTATACACAGCTTCAGGCCGACTACACGCAAAGACGCGAAAAAATGATGTCGATCATCGACAGGGCCGGGTTCCGTGCATCACCCATACAGGGCTCTTACTACGTGATGGCCGATTTCAGCAACTGGGATTTCGACGGCGATGACTACTCCTTCGCCCGCTGGCTGCCGGCAAATCTCGGTGTGGCGGTAGTCCCCGGGTCATGTTTCTACGGAACGAAGGGAATGGGCAAGAAAATGGTCCGTTTTGCATTCGCAAAGAAACTGGCGACGCTTGAAGCCGCAGAAGCGCGGCTTTGCAGGTAAATAACGATCTCTGAATAAAAACCCCCGGGGCCGCTGCCCCGGGGGTTTTTTTGTTTTCCCTTCTGTCAGGTAGGTGAGATCGAAGAGAGCTCCTTCTTGAAGGAGATGAAATACACCGCCCCGATAAAGATGAACCCGCCGATGATGTTCCCGATCGTCACGGGGATGAGGTTCCAGTAAAAGAACTGTCCCCAGGTAACTTTGGCGCCAAGCATAATGCCTGCCGGGATGAAATACATATTGGCGACGCAGTGCTCAAAACCGGAAGAGACGAAAGCCATTATGGGGAACCAGATCCCGAAGAACTTTCCGATCATGTTCTTTGACGACAGCGCGAGAAGGATAGCGAGGTTCACGAGCAGGTTGCAGCCAATACCCTTCATGAACGCGGACCACAACCCGGCTCCGCCGTTTGCCATGTACGGCAATGTCTTTGCCTGCGCGATCGCTACTGCACTCTGCCCGAACGCGGTCAGCTCCGGACCGCCGCCCTTGCTGAAGGGCCCGACCGTCATAAGATATGCCCAGAAAAGCGACCCTATGAAATTGCCTATGTAAACCCAGACCCACGCGTTCATTACCTTGCCCCACGTTGTTTTGTTCTGAAAAACCGCCATGGGGATCAACATCGTGTCGCCTGTAAAAAGGGACATGCCGGTCAGGACGATCGCGATCAAGCCTACCGGGAAGACAGCCCCGGCTATCATCGACTTGAAGCCGGCCCCCATAAAGGTGTCAAGACCGGTCCCGCATACTGTGGCCAACGCGCCTCCGACAGCGATAAAAAGGCCCGCCATAAAACTGCGTATCAGGTAATTGCCCGGAGTAAGGTTAGCCTTGTACTTTCCTGCATCGCCGGCCAACTGAACGATCTCTACTGGTTTGTTCGCCATAATCCCTCCTTTTTTAACTCCGCCCCACTATTTAATTGTTCATCTGAATGAATAATAGAAAACATATTCTTATTCGTATATCAAGAGAATTATTTGTAATTAGTTTGTGAATAACAAATTTAATTACTTTTCGTATTTATTTATAAATGACCGGACTGCATCCATATATTGCTCCATTCCGTAATACATAATGTCATTATGGCCCACGCGGGGGATAAAGAGCGAATATTTTTCCTGCGAGCCCGAGACCTCGTACAATTTTCGACCCTCCGCTGCAGGGATTATTTCGTCCCGCTCCCCGTGGATGATAAGGGCCGGTATCCTCACATCCCTTATCTTCAGGTCATTCCCGAAACCGACAGGTTCTTCGTCACCATCAAAGAGGTGCTCGACGCCGAGCCGGCCGATCTGATTGCGGGCGCTTGCGAAACCACTTTCTATAATAAGGCCCCTGAGCACATCCTGGTAATGAAACGCAAGTTCAATTGCCGGTGCGCTCCCCAGCGAACGTCCCATTGCGAAGAGGTTGCCCGTATACCCGGCCTCTTTCAGATATTTCCGGAAATATTGAAAAAGAGGGTGGGCATCTTTTATCATGGCTGTGCATGTCGGCTGACCGCCGCTTCCCCCGTATCCCCTGTAATCCGCCACAAACAAATTCAAGCCGTACCGGGCATAAACGGGGGCTACATGATCGTAGTCCGCGGCGATCTCTCCATTGCCGTGAAAGTAAATAATATTCGGGGAATCATTGCGGACCGTGAAGAACCGGCAGCAGATCGGGACCCCGGGGGCCGCATCCACGTAATGGTTCACCGCCTTACCGGTGTCCGGGGCCACCTCCCGCCTGGGAAAAAAGAGGCGATAAAGGACCTCCGGCCTGTCGTATAATGCGAGTCCCCTGTCAAAGTCGACCATATCCCTAAAACCCCTTCAGTGCGGCGTTCTACAGCATACCCATGCTTAAAGACTAAGGGAAATCGCTGCCTCATATCAAGCGGAAACATTGATATTTCTTTATTTCTGCATGCCGGGCCGCAATTATTTCTTGCACCTGACTGATTTTTATGCGATAATCGACCCCGGAACAAAGGAAGGGAACACGCTGTTCGTCACATACCGCAGGAATATTCATTTTTGTTGTCTGTCCGTAGCACAGTTCCTTCTTCTTCCACATTCTATCAGGAGGTTTCATTAGTATGGCAAAAGGAACTGTGAAATGGTTCAACGAGTCCAAGGGTTTCGGTTTTATCACGGGTGATGACGGCACAGATGTGTTCGTTCACTACTCTGCCATTCAGGGCAGCGGCTTCAAAACACTCTCCGAAGGCGATGCAGTCACTTTTGATGTCGTGAGCGGCCCGAAAGGCCCCGCCGCATCGAACGTGGCAAAGGCGTAAAACTTAACCAGGCTATCTAAGGCCCGGACACATCCCGGGCCTTGCAATCCCCCCACATCTGTATGGAACAGAATGAGATCAGGAATATTGCGATCATCGCCCACGTCGACCATGGGAAGACCACGCTTGTGGACCAGTTCTTCAGGCAAAGCGGGATGTTCCGCGACAATGAGATCGTCGAGGAACGCCTCATGGATTCGATGGACCTCGAACGTGAACGCGGTATAACGATCTCGTCAAAAAACGGTTCGTTCTTTTACAAGGACCATTTCATCAACATTATTGACACGCCGGGGCATGCCGATTTCGGCGGACAGGTGGAACGCGTGCTGAAAATGGCGGATGGGGTGTTGCTTCTCGTGGATGCGGCGGAGGGGCCCATGCCCCAGACGCGCTTCGTCCTGAAAAAGGCGCTCGGCCTTAATTTGCCTGTCATCGTCGTGATAAACAAGATCGATAAGCCCGCGGCCCGGTGCGATTGGGTCGTGGACCAGGTATTCGATCTCTTCGTCAAGCTCGACGCACCCGATGACATCCTTGACTTCCCTATCATATATACCTCTGCAAAGGCCGGATATGCAACGCTCGATCACGAGGTCTGCACATCGTCGATGCTCCCGCTTTTCGACATGATCATCGATGCCGTCCCGCCTCCGATTGGCAATCCGGACGCCCCGCTCCAGATGCTCGTCAGCTCCCTGTCGTACTCCCCGTTCCTCGGCAGGCTCGCGATCGGCAAGATAACATCCGGGGTGCTCAACCTGAACAAAGACGTTATCGTCGCGACGGAGGGTGTGCCCTCTTCCCCCGCCCGGATCACGAAGGTGTACCGGTTCAAGGGAAGCTCCATGGAGGAGACGCAGATCGCAGGCACGGGTGAGATCGTCGCCGTGGCGGGCATGGATTCCATCACGATCGGCCAGACCCTGACCGACCCGGAAAACCCGGCGCCCCTGCCCGGCATCGATATCGACCCGCCCACGATATCGATGAATTTCATCCCGAACGACTCGCCCTTTGCGGGAAAAGAAGGGCGTTTTCTCACATCCCGCCATGTCAGGGAGAGGCTCCTGCGGGAGACACTTTCCGATGTCGCGCTCGTCGTCGAGGAACTTGACGATTCGATCGGCTACAAGGTCTCGGGACGGGGCGAACTTCACCTGTCGATCCTCATTGAAAAGATGCGGCGCGAAGGGTACGAGTTCCAGGTCACCCGACCGAAGGTCATCTATCATGAAACCGAAGACGGCACCCTCGAACCCTACGAAGAACTCACCATAGATGTCGATGAACAGTTCGCAGGCGCTGTTATCGAAAATCTCGGGAAACGCAAAGGCCAGATGGTCCACATGGACCAGGGTAAGGGGATTGTACGCTTAAGCTACCGTATCCCGACCCGCGGGCTCATCGGCTTTCGCTCCCAGTTCCTGACGGAAACAAAAGGAACGGGCACCATGAATTACATCTTCGACGGGTACGACCGGTATGCCGGTGAAATGAAGAACCGCAACAACGGCGTCCTCGTGGTCATGGAAGAATGCACGACCGTGGCGTATGCCCTGTTCAACCTCCAGGAGCGCGGCCAACTCTTCCTCGGCCCCGGCGAAAAGGTCTATGGAGGCCAGATCATCGGGGAGCACAGCCGCGAGATCGACCTCGTGATAAACCCGGCAAAAGGGAAGAAACTCACCAACATGCGGGCCGCCGGCTCCGACGACGCGGTCATCCTGACCCCCGCCCGGAACATGAGCCTCGAAGACTGCATCTCCTACATCAACGAAGACGAACTCGTGGAGATAACCCCGAGATCCATCAGGCTGCGGAAAACGATCCTCGACGGGCTGGAACGGAAACGGGCAAAAATAGCCAACCAAAAACCGTAAGGCGTTCCGCGTTCTACGTTGTTTCATTCATGGGAAATACGGGGAAGATTCGTCATTTCGGCGGCTTTGATGTCTTTAACGTAGAACGCGGAACGTAGAACGCAGAACGTTTTCTCAACCCGTCCTCAGCCATTCCTTCCAGATGTCGGGTTGATAGCCTATCGTTGATTTCCCGCCGTTGCGGACGATGGGGGTTTTGAAAAGAAGGGGGTGCTCGAGGAGCTCCTCTTCGATGTCATGCGTGAGGTATTTCAGGTTCAGCTTCGCGTATTCTTTTCCTTCCGTGTCTATCAGGTTCTCAATCCCGATCGTTGCTTTGACGCTGTGCAGCTCGCCCTTGCTCAATCCTTTCATGTCAAGGTCAACGTACTGGAACTTGATCCCCCGTTCCTTGAAGAACCGCTGGGCGGCCCTGGTATCCCGGCATTTATTCACCCCAAAGATCTGAATGTTCACTTTAACCCCCGTGAAACGTAAAACGCGAGACGCAAAACGGGAAAGAATATTAAACTTCTTGCGTTTCGCGTTTTACGTTTCACGACTGATTGGCCTTTTTTACCTCATCTAGAATTGCTCCCATGATCGTCCCTGCCTGTCCCCTTATTATCACGTCAGCCCGGTTATCGCATGCGGTCTCGTCCCGATTTACGATGACGAGCTTTGCGCCCGCCTGTTTTGCGACAACAGGCATCTGTGCAGCCGGATAGACAACGAGCGATGACCCGATCACGATAAAAAGGTCACAGTCGGCGCTTCGCCGGAACGCCTCCGCGGTCTCACGTTCGGGCATAGCCTGTCCGAAGGATATCGTGGCAGGTTTCAGCAGGCCGCCGCACGCATCACACTGCGGCGCCCTGTCGCCGGCGGTAATGCGCTCCTGGATAGCGGCCCTTTCGTACCTTCTGCGGCAGTCAAGACAGGCGACGTGCATGGCGGTGCCGTGGAGTTCCAGTACCTTATTCTCTGAATTGCCCGCCTTGAAATGCAGGCCGTCGATATTCTGCGTGATCAGGCAATCGAGCTTCCCCAGCCTTTCGAGCTCTGCGACCGCCATATGCCCGGCATTCGGCTTCGCGTCCTTCATCCCGTCATACATCTCGGTCGCCATTTCCCAGTATTTTTCCCGTTTTGACCGGTCCGAGATAAAGTTCTGAAAATAGAAATCTTCCGGGTCGTATCTGTCCCACACCCCGCCCGGGCTGCGAAAATCGGGTATCCCCGATTCAGTGCTCAGCCCCGCACCGACAAACACAACGATCTTCTTCGCATTGCCGATCATCCGTGCAACACGCTTCACCAGCTCTTCCATGCCCTCTCCTTTGTTCAGGGACCAATGGCCACGGGCCCGCATCCCCCATCACCGATTACCCATCGCCCATAGCCCATAGCCTTTCCTTTCACTCTTCTTCGAATTCCATTGCAAACATGAGGACGCAGATCGGATAGAAATCACCCGAGCATCCCACGCCGGTTATCGTGTACTCAGGGTCGAGGAAATAAACATCCGGCCGTCCGCCCTCCGTTACCTTATTCTCTTTCATAAGCTCGCCAACGACCACCCTCGGGGGGAACCCATGGCTCACAAGCTCAGCAACCCTTCCCTTAACCTTGCCGAATTTCCGGACCCGGGCCATGAGCGCCTCGGGGCCGGAAGCGCCCTCCTTCCGGCTTCGGTCTGCGAGTTCAACCGCCCTTTGTTTGGCCGCGGACGACAGACCTTTCGACAGCCTGAGGGGCTGCAGCGTTCCATCACCCGTCTTTGACCGTGCCTTTATCATATCGTGCACGATCTCCAGCTCGCCCGACGTAAGAAAAGCAGTGTCCCTGACCCCTGCATTCAGCGGGACATCCACGGGTTCATACCCTGGCCAGTTCACCGTGGAACACCCTGCGGCAAAAATAATCCCCAGTAAAATAAATGCCCGGCAAGACTTTTTCATGGCACATTCCTTTCCTGAAAATATCTCGATAAGACGCACAGGACGCTAGTCCTGTGCTCCCGCGCTTTCGAGAAGGTGCGCTATATCGCTCCGTCCATGGCCCCGGGCCTCCATGAGCGCCGTGTAACCCCCGTCACCCCTTATGTTGACGTCGGTCCCGGCATCTATAAGCACCCTTACGACATCCGTACGGCCCGTCATGACGGCAAGCATCAGGGCCGTCAAATGGTTCTTGTCATAGGCGTCCACATCGGCAAACGCCGCGACCAGGATGCGGACAACATCTGTGTGGCCCTTGCCGGACGCATCCATAAGGGCCGTGTACCCGCTTTCACCCCGTGCGTTGACATCGGCCCCGGCATCAAGCAGGGTGCGGACCACATCGCTGTGCCCTTCCGTCGATGCCCACATCAGGGCAGTGGTACCCCGGTGGTCGCGCGCATGAATATCAGCCCCCGACTCTATCAACATGTGCACTATATCCATGAAACCGCCCGAAGACGCCGCCATGAGCACCGTGACGCCGAGTTCGTCCGCCGTATTGACCTCCGCCCCGGCCGCAATGAGGGCGCGGGCCATGTCGGCCCTGCCTGCCTGGCACGCCAGCATAAGAGCGGTCCATCCGGTATCCTCCGCCACATTCACATCGGAGCCGGAGGCTATGAGCTCAGTGAGCTCCGCCATGCTGCCTTTCTCGACCGCGTTGATGATCATCAATAAATCTCCGTTCTCTTCCATTTCCCGTTTCCCGTTTTTAAAGGAACCCTTCTTTCGCGCGCCATTGAGCTGCACACGAACACCGCCCTGCAGCCGCACCCGGCCATGATCGCCAGACATAGAATCATATCGCCGCCCCGTGATAATGTCAATCAGCGTGCCTCACGGCAGGTCCCGATATTATGGCTTGATTTTTTCGCCTATCGTGTTATGCTTGCAAAAAAAGGTACTGCAGGTAAAAAATGCCAAAACTTGTCAGATTCGGCGTCTCCCTCGATGATGAGCTTCTGAAGAAATTTGACCGGTACAGAAAGGAAAAGAACTATTCCAATCGTTCCGAGGCCTTCAGGGACCTCATACGACAGGAACTGATAAAAAAGGAATGGGACATGGATACGCAGATCGCCGGCGCGATCACCCTTATCTATGACCATCATCACAGGAGGCTCCTGGACAAGATAATGGACCTGCAGCACGATCATCAAAAAGTCATAATATCGACGCAGCACGTCCATCTCGATCACGCCAATTGCCTCGAGATCATCGCTGTCAGAGGCAAGGCCAGGGAAGTGCGGAAGCTCGCGGAGATGCTCAAGGCCATCAAAGGCATCAAACACGGCACCCTCAGCATGTCGAGCACCGGGAAAGACATAGTCTAGAGCATATATCTTGCCCGGCCGCTGTCTATGGGCCGCCGCCTAAAAGGACCATGCGGCCGGATGTCGTGTCGACGGTCAGGAAGAAGTTGAGCTTTTCTTCGTTGTATCGATTCGTATAATAAATGTGCTTACCCTGAAAACGGGCCTTGTAAAGGCCTGCGGAATTATCCTCCGATACCAGGCAGAGGATGGACTCCACATGCCAGTACGTAGTCACGACCTGCGATTCCAGAAGGAAAAGCACTATGTCGCGCAATGTAACCGGCCTCAAGGATATAGCGAGGAACGTCCCGATCTCCTTCTCCTGCCCCGGCTCGATCCTGGTCGCATCGACGCGTGCCAGAGGCGAAAAATATCGTGACGACACGACGGGCTCCTGCGTCTTCCTGTCAATACCCATAAGCCCATGTCCCGCCGTTCCATAGGGGCCGAGCGGCGGGACCGCTTCGTAATCCCCACCTTTCAGGTCAACAGCCCTGACGGGCCTTCCCTGCCACCCTGCCATCTGTGAATCCCATGCCCTGAAAGGGTTCGTCGCCTTCCCGATACGCAGTTCCGCAACACATGGCTTCGCCGTGCCCACCGCCTCCGGCGGCCCCGCGAAGATATTCCCCGGTCCAGCCGGTTGCGCTGCAGTTATCGCAACAGAAAAAAAGAAAAGAAAACAGAACTTCCTTACCATGCCCCTCTCCCGGACAAACGTTACCTGCGAGCAAACGTTATAAGAGATATTATTTCAACGGGCACGAAAAGACAAATCAATTATTCCTGGACCAGCAGGTGCCTTTCCTCGATAAGATCGGTCTTGAATATGCGGGGATACGTCTTGTCCCCGACGGTCCTTACCTCGTAGGGAGGATCGCAGGTCGTCCTGCACGTGTCCGGGGGCACGCTTAAAGGGGGAGCGCACCGGTAGATGAGCAGGTCGTGCCACAGATAGTATTTGTCCTGGCGGACGTCGTATATATACCTGTACCGGTCAAGATAGCCGGGAACCTCATCATCCCTGCCGTAATCGCTGCTTACCCACTGAACAAGCCGGAAACTGTCGGGTAATCCGTCGCCGTCGGCGTCCGGCCCGAAAAAAAAACCGTTATTGCAGCCGTCGGGAAAACGGCACTCGCCGATGACCACTCCCTGCTGCCTGCCAGACGGGAAATAGTAAAGACGGTACCGGGGGAAGAAACCCTCCCACCGGACCTCCAGCCTTTCCCCCGACTGCGCCCGGATAGGCTCCCCGAGTATTCCCCTTTCTCCGAAAAAACCACCGCTATCGATCGAAACGGGCGGTATGCCAAACCTTTTCAGCCCTTCTCCTTCCAGGGCGTCCACATCTTCTTCATTGCGGCCGAAGGGGCCGGGGCGGCGGTCAAGGACCGCCGAATTGTCCGGGCCCGGCCTGGCCCCGCAGGATTGCAGGACACCGGCCGAGGGACTGCGGACCTGCGTCATCCGCAGTCCCTCACCGGACCTGTACTGAAATGTCTCCCGCACCGGTGCAAGATCTGCGGGATTGATGAAATCGAGGTAAATGACGGCCCCGTCCCTCACGGGAACGGAACAGACCGTCTTATGCCCGTCACCGGATGCGATCGTGAGGCATGCGGCCCCTGCCGGTCCCTCCATGAAGACGAGGGCCGCAGACCAAACAAAAAATGCGGTCAGGCACAGGACGATCGTTCTCATTTTGAAAGCTCAGAAGGCCTTCAGGCGTTAACTCCCGAGCCTCAAAAGAAGCTCCTTCAATTGCGTCGCCAGCGCTCCGGGCAGACGGTCACCGAACTGGGCGAAGTGCTCCTGCATATCCTTCGCCTCCTCCTTCCAACCGGCTGCATCGACACGTAAGAGCTCTTTTACGTCCTCAACAGGCACGTCAAGGCCTGCGAGATCGAGGTCTTCGACGGATGGCATATAGCCTATCGCCGTCTTCTGTGCACCTGCCTTGCCGTCGACACGCTCGCACATCCATTTCAGGACGCGGCTGTTCTCACCGAAACCCGGCCAGAGCCATCGTCCGTCTTCAGTCTTCCTGAACCAGTTCGTATAGAAGATCCGGGGGGCCTTATCGCCCAGGCGCTTGCCCATTGCAAGCCAGTGGGCGAAATAGTCACCCATGTGATACCCGCAGAAAGGTTTCATGGCAAAGGGGTCGCGCCTGACATTCCCGATCGCTCCGATGTTCGCAGCGGTCGTTTCCGATGACGCGGTTGCACCCATAAAAACGCCGTGTTCCCAGTTGAATGCCTCATGGACGAGCGGGATCGTGGACGCCCGGCGGCCGCCGAATATAAAAATGTCGATGGGAACGCCTTCCGGCTTTTCCCAATCGGGGCTGATGATCGGGCACTGACCGGCCGGAGCGGTGAAACGCGCGTTGGCATTCGCGGTCGGCTCCTTGGAATCCGGTGCCCAATCCTGTCCCCGCCAGTCGATGGTATGCGCCGGCGGTTCCTTCGTCATACCTTCCCACCATACGTCGCCGTCATCGGTAAGGCCGCAGTTCGTAAATATGCAGTTCTCCTTGATGCTGTCCATGGCTGCCGGGTTCGAGGAATACGACGTCCCGGGGGCTACCCCGAAGAAACCTGATTCCGGGTTGATAGCGTGCAGCCTTCCATCCGGCCGGATCTTCATCCACGCGATGTCGTCACCGATGCACTCCGCCTTCCAGCCGGGAATGGTCGGGTATATCATGGCGAGGTTCGTTTTCCCCGATGCCGACGGGAACGCCGCCGCGATATGGTACTGTCTCCCTTCCGGGTTCGTCAGCCGCAGGATGAGCATATGCTCGGCCATCCAGCCTTCACGGCGGGCCATTGCTGAAGCGATGCGCAGCGCAAGGCATTTCTTGCCGAGGAGCGCGTTCCCGCCGTAACCCGAACCATACGACCATATAAGGTTCTCGTCGGGAAAATGGCTGATGTATTTCTTTTCCATCGGCGCACATGGCCAGGGGACATCCCTTTCCCCCGGCGCCAGCGGCGCGCCCACGGAATGAAGGCACGGGATGAACTCTCCGTCCGCGCCAAGCTTTTCGATCACCTTCGTTCCAACCCGCGTCATGATGTGCATATTACAAACGACATAGGGGCTGTCGGTTATCTCGATACCGATCTTTGCGATCGGTGATGCGAGAGGGCCCATGGAGAACGGGATGACATACATGGTCCTGCCCTTCATGCACCCGTCGTACAGACCGCGCATGATCGCCTTCAATTCATCCGTCTCGATCCAGTTGTTCGTCGGGCCGGCCTCTTCCCGGTCGCGGTAGCTGATGTACGTGCGGTCCTCCACACGCGCCACGTCCGACGGCTGTGAACGAAAGAGAAAACTGTTCAGCCGCTTCTTAAGCGGCGTGGCGGACCCGCTTTCCACCGCGCCTGCCATGAGGCGGTCATACTCTTCTTTGGAACCGTCGCACCAGTAAACGCTGTCAGGTTTGCACATGCGCGCCATCTCGTCGACCCACTGAAGAAGTTTTGTGTGTTGTGTGCTCGCGCTTTTCATGTTCTTCGATCCTCCTGTCAATATCTGCAGCGCAATAGTTAACAACATTACACGGC
>CALMFJ010000015.1 GCA_937862865.1 uncultured Pseudomonadota bacterium
CCGACCACGAGCGCCCTCTTGTCGACGGGAAGGTCGAACTCCTGGAGGGGCTCGAGCTTGCACGCCCGGGCCACGGACATCCTGATGATATCGTGGGCCTTATCTGTCGCCTCTTCCTTTTCCTTCTGGTGGACCCACGAGTTATGCTCGCGGATGTTCGCCATCTCGTAATAGTACTGGTTGATGCCGGCCTCGCGCAGGGTGTCGCGGAAAAGCGGCTCCAGGGTCCTCGGGGAGCACGCGGCGACAACCACGCGGTTCAAACCTTCTTCCTTTATCTTGTCCGTTATCTCGCGGGCGGAGTTCGTCGCACAGGAGAAAAGCTGCTCCTGGGAGTAGACGACGTTGGGGAGTGTCTTGCAGTACTCCACCGTGCCCGGAACGTCGACGATGCGGCCGATGTTCGCGCCGCAGTGGCAGACGAAAACGCCGATCCGGGGCTCTTCCTGGGAGACGTCCTTCTCTTCGGGGTAGACCCTCTCCTTCGAGAGGTTGCCGCGCCGGTACTGCAGCATTTCGCCGATCTGGCTTCCGGCTCCGGAGGCGGAGAAGACCGACTCCGGGATGTCGATCGGGCCCTGGAGGGCGCCCGAGACGAAGATGCCCCTGCGGTTCGTCAGCATGGGGTTTCTCGGGTCGATGTTGCAGAAGTTGTGCTCTTCGAGCTCGATGCCGAACTTCTGCGCGATCTCCTGCACATTCTTCGGCGGGTTCATGCCGATCGAGAGGACGACCATGTCGAACTCTTCCTCGACGACCCCGGCCTCGGGTGTCGTGTATTTGATGGTGACGTTATGGGTCACCGGGTCTTCTTTGACTATGGAGGGGTAGCTCCTGAAGAAGCGGATGCCGGGGAGCGCCTCCGTCCTCTCGTAGTAGCGTTCGAAGTCCTTGCCGTAGGCGCGCACGTCGTTGTGGAAGATCGTGCACTTCGCGTCCGCATCGTGGTCCTTCGTCAGGATGACCTGCTTCTGGGTGTATGTGCAGCATACCGCCGAGCAGTAAGAGTTACCGCCCTCGATCACCTGGCGCGATCCGATACACTGGATCCAGGCGACGTTGTGGGGGTGCTTGAGGTCCGACTTGCGCAGGATCTCGCCCGCGTACGGGCCGGTCGAGCACAGAAGGCGCTCGTAGTCCATGCTGGTGACGACGTTCTGAAACTCGCCGTAGCGGTACTCTTCCCTCACCTTCGGGTCGAAGGGCTCGAAACCCGGGGCAAGGATGATGGCGCCGACGTTGATCTGCTTCTTCTCGGCCTTCATCGTCAGGTCGATCGCGTTCTGCTTGCAGACGGCCTCGCAGATGCGGCACTTCTTCTCCTTCAGGTACAGGCAGCTCTCGTCGATGTACGTGATGAGCGGGATGGCCTGCGCGAAGTAGACATGGACCGCCTTATTGAGCGATATGTCCTGGTTATACTCGTCCGGGTACTTCACCGGGCAGTATTCCACGCACACCGTACAGCCCGTGCACAGGTCTTCCTTGATGTAACGGGGCTTGCGGTTCAGTGTTACGTTAAAATCTCCTGCATCTCCCTCTACGCTGTCGACTTCCGTGTAGGTGAGAACTTCGATGTTGGGGTGCCGGCCGACCTCGACCAGCTTCGGTGCGAGAATTCACATCGAGCAGTCGTTCGTCGGGAAGGTCTTGTCGAGCTGGGCCATGTGGCCGCCGATCGAGGGCGCCTTCTCGACGAGGTAGACCCGGAAGCCCGCCGTCGCGAGATCGAGCGATGCCTGGATGCCGCTGATGCCGCCGCCGACGACCATGACATCGCCGAAGTCGCCGTTCGGCCCCTGATTGCACAGGTTCTTAATGTTCTCGTTGAGCGATATTACGTTTTCCACTGTGTATCACCTCATCGTGGTTAGTCTTTTATAGAACCTTACTCTATCACCTCGGCGATGACCTCGGTGATGTCCTTTATCGTTATGTCGTCCTCGTGGCCCGTGACAAGGCGCGAGTCCTCGAGCGCCGTTATGCAGTAAGGGCACGCCGTAACCAGTTCCTGTGCACCCTCGCCGAGCGCCTGGTCGACGCGGATGTTCGAGAAGCGCTCGTGCTTCTCGGTCTCCGCCCACACCCTGCCGCCGCCCATGCCGCAGCAAGTGGAGTCCATGCGGGCCTCGGGGAGCTCTGTGAGCTCGACGCCGGGAACGGCCTTCAGGGCCTCTCTCGGCTCGTCGAAGATCCCGTTGTGGCGGCCTAAGTAGCACGGGTCATGATAGGCGACCTTTTTCTGGTATTCCTTCGCGATGGTGAGCTTGCCCTCTTTTATAAGCCGGGGGATGAGCTCCGAGATATGAACGACCTCGAAGTCCACCTTGAACTCGGGGTACTCGTTCTTGAAGGTGTGGTAGCAGTGGGGCGAAGAAACGAGTATCTTTTTCACACCAGCATCGATGAAAGCTTTGATGTTCTCTTTCGCCAGCTTTTTGAAGAGTTCCTCATTGCCGGTCTTGCGTATCGACTCCCCGCAGCAGACCTCCTTCTCGCCCAGTATACCGAACGTGACGCCCGCTTTCTTCAGGACCTTCGCGGTCGCCTGGGCGACCTTCTTGAGCCTGGGGTCGTAGCTGCAGTAACAGCACGGGAAGTAAAGGTACTCCATGTCTTCTTTGAAAGGCTTGACGCCAAGCCCCTGGGCCCACTCGGCGCGGGTCTTCCTGTCTTCGTTGAAGGGGTTCCCCTGGCCCGAAAGGCCTGATGCGATCGTGCGGTAGGACTTGACAGGGCCGGCGAAGACGCCGTATCCCGTCGCCATGCGGCGGATCGCGACGATATCGTCGATCTGCTTCACATCCCGGGGGCAGCGCTGCGGGCACTTGCCGCAGGTCGTGCATCGCCATATCTCTTCCTTCTCGATCTCGGACAGTCCGAAGACGGCCTCACGGACGAGTTTTCTCATCGAGTACTGGCGCACCTTGTTCCAGGGACAGACGGTGTCGCATTTTCCGCACTGGTAGCAGTACTTTATCGCGTCGCCGCCCTTCTCCTTTATCTCGTCTATTACCTCTTGAAAAGGAGCTATGATCTCCATCTTCTTTGCCATGGTAAGATCCTCGTTAGTAGTCTTTTTACTGCTGGCCTTTCTGGGCCATGCGGGCAAGAGCGTCCGCTATCTTGTCGGGTCCGTACTTGTCCATCATTGCCTTGAGGCCGATCTCGACATCCTGCGCTTCCTGGCTCTCTTCGACTTCCTCTTCCCTTTCCTCGTACGTCAAAACTTCATTGAGGCACCATTCTACGCACATCGGCTTTTCCCGGGGAGGGTCATCCTCGCACATGTCGCACTTGAGCGGAAGGCCTGAGTCGGGTTCCTTGAATATGTCACGTGACGGGCACGTCGCGCGGCAAAATGTACATTCATCGTATTCTTTGCCGTCGATAATATACGTCTCCCTGCCCATACACTCGGCCGGGGTGTATTCGCCCGCAAAGACCGGGAGCCAGATGTCCTTCAACGGGTGCCGGATTATCTGGATGCGGGACCTGGCCGGATTAATGCCGCTGTACCTCGGCGTGGAATGGAATGCGGAACATACGATCTCGCACCCACGGCAGCCGTTGCATTTGTCGGCATCAACTTTGATCGTCTTTACTATTTTCTTGATTTTAGCCATTTTTCAAAATCCCCCTCTGTTCCAGGTCATCGGCAACGTAATCGAGATCCAGCTCGTGCAGCCTTTCTCTCGTCGGTATACCATCGTCGTTCCAGCCCTTGAACTTGTAATAGGTAGACAGGAGGTTCTCCTCAAGCTCGGGCCATCTTCTCTTCCAGTGGTCCGCGGGCGGCTTCTCGTCTTTTCTGCTCATACCGCGCCTGTTGTTCAGGGCCCTGTGAAGGTTTCGACTGCGGTTCACTATCTTCTTGAGGCCGGCTTCATCGACATCAAGTCCTGTGGCAGCCCTGATTATTTTCGGGTAATTGTGGATGTGGTACGGCGGCTTGAGGCAGAATGACGACATGCCCGCGCATACGCAGCATGCGTCGTCGATGTTGTGGAGCATTTCCATCCAGTCGACGATCACGCTGCAGATATCCGCCGTCGGGAAGAACGGTATCCCCTTTTCGCCGCGCGGTTCCCACTCGAGGAGCCACTGTTTCCAGCTCGGGTCGGGAAGCTGCGGCCAGTCCTCGACGAACTTTTCCCTCTGTTCCATGGTGGGGAAAGCTCCCTGCGGCCAGTTTCCTTCAATCTGTGTGATACTGATCTTCTCATTGGTTGCGTACATCAGGTAGTATAGAGGATCGAGCGTGCCAAGCTTAAGCGGCAGCTGCTCGTGTTTCTTTATCGTATTGTGGTCGAACGCCTCGGCACCGTTCCCGATCCTTCTGGCCGCCTGGTAAACACCATCCGCAAGGACATCGCCGATGCCTTCGCGGTGTGCGACCCTGTCCATGAGCCACAGGAACCTTCCTTCGTTGTCCGAAGGACATGCCGGGTAATTGGGCCCGGCCGCAAAATCCTTGTCGGTCAGGATGCCGGCTTCGTAAAGCTCCACTGCGAATGCAAGTATCTGCGGGGTCGAGAACGAGTCAAAACCGTATTCCGTGGCGCGCTGCAGTGCCCTCCATGCGAAGTCCATGTTGTCGACGTAGGCGGCCATTGCGTATGTCAGCTTTCCGAAACATTTCGCCATGTATCTCGGCGTGTCCCTGTATGATATCAAAGCGCCGCAGTGCTGAGGGCAGTTCATACAGCTGATCAGCCTCTTGATGCCTTCAAGCTGGCCTCTCGGCCATTCCACGGCGACCTTTTCGTCCCAGAACCCTCTTCTGCGCGTACGGGCGTTGCCCCACATGAAATTCTCTGTATGCCAGCTCTCGTCGGTATGGACCATTTCCTGGGGTGAGCCTATACCGGAAAGGATCGTCATGACGTCGGGAATGGGGTTCGTGTTCCGGAAATTGATGTAGGCCATCATCTCCTTCATTTCCTTCATGAACGCTTCGCCGTCGAAGAGGTTGATGTCCTTCGAGCCCCGCACCGCTACGGCCTTGACCTTTTTGTCGCCCATAACGGCGCCGCCGCCGAGGCGGCTTGCACTGGAGCGGCCCTGCTCTATCGAAGCGGTGAAGCACCTGTGCTCGCCCGCGGGGCCGATGGCCGCCACCTGCGCATTCGGCTGGTTCAATTCCCTGCGTATGGCGTCCTGGGTCTCGAGCGCTCCCTTGCCGACAAGGTGAGACGCGTCACGCAGTTCGACCTTGTCGTTGTTGATCCAGATGTAGACCCATTTTGGCGACTTGTTGTTGAGGATGACCTTGTCGTATCCCGCATACTTGAGCTCCGCCGACCAGAACCCGCCCATCATCGGGTACGCGAGCAGACCGGACTCCGGGGACATGAACGTGACAACCGTCCTGTTGGCGCTGAAAGCCGGGGTGGCATTGAGAACACCGGAACTGAATATAAGCATGTTCTCGTCGTCAAATGGCCCCACATTCGCCGGGACCCTGTCCCAGTGGAGCTTCACACTTGTTCCCAGACCTCCGAGGTGGGTTTCCAAAATCTTCGGATCTGTCTCCACCCTTTCGATGTTTCCCGTGGCCAGATCAATTTCCAGGTTATACCCTACTTCTCCATATCTCATATTAAGCTCCTAGATCCTCTGGTATCCTTTCACAGCCACAGCTTCGGCTGCTTTCGGTAAGTCTTGTGTATTATATCACAAGCCCTTGTCGTGTCAAGAAAAATGGTGGTAGAAATGACTAATAATAGCCCCTCTGAACGATTACTACCTACCCCATAGTAATTATTGACAATTCCAAGCCGTGCAGCTCAAACTGCGCTCATCTCCTGTCACACGGGCAAACATCCTGTGGACAATGCTGTGCAAATTCCCTATGATATATGACAAATGCCGACTTTCTTCACATCCCATCCGGACCGTTTAGCATGATTGCCCGGGATCTGACCGTATCCGTTACCGACGCCCTCAAAATAGTACTTGACAACGTAACGCCGCTGGGGCCCGAAGACGTATCGATACTGGATTTGCCCGGCCGGGTGCTGTTCGATCCGATAATAGCCGATCACATGGTCCCCCCTTGGAACAATTCGGCCATGGACGGCTATGCGATGATAGCCGCGGACTCGAAGGGCTCATCCCGTAATAGCCCGCTGAGGCTCCGGATCGCCGGCGAAGTCCAGGCCGGCAGCGTCTGGCAGGCCGCCATGGAAAATGGAACGGCGGTCCGGATCATGACCGGAGCGCCAATCCCTGCCAATGCCGACTGCGTGATCCCGATCGAGGATACCGAGGAAGACGGAGGATATGTCGCACTATTCCGCGAGGTATCGCCGTTTGAAAATTACAGGTTTGCCGGAGAGAGCATTAAAAAGGGGGATGTCGTCCTCAACAGGGGTGAACGCCTGGGCTCGGCCCACATGGGCACTCTCGCATCACTCAACTGCGGCGGCGCGAGGGTCTATGCAAGGCCCAGGGTTTCCATAATAGCCACCGGGAATGAGGTGGTCGAACCGGGCCAGAACATTGCGGACGGTCAGATAAGGAATATCAACGCCTACACCTTGATGGCCGAGGCGAAAAAATACGGTGCGCTGCCCTCATACCTTGGAATAGCCAGGGACATATATGAAGATTCGAGGAAGCTTTTTGAGAAGGCCCTCGACGCAGACGTCGTGATCTCAACGGGCGGCGTCTCCATGGGTAAATATGACCTGGTCAGGGACGTCTACGCCGACCTTGGGATCGATATCAAATTCGGATGGGTAAAGGTAAAACCGGGGAGGCCCCTGACCTTCGGAACGAAGGCCGGCAAGCTTGTCTTCGGTCTTCCGGGCAACCCCGTGTCCACCCTCACATCCTTTATACAATTTGTGAGGCCTGCCCTGCTCTCTTTAATGGGGGCGCGCCGTATTCATAAACCCGTGGTCAACGCCATCCTCCTGGAAAACATAGCGAAACCGCCGGGCAAGGCGCATTATTTGCGAGGCCGGTTCACGATCAAGGACAACAACCTTTACGTGACGACGACGGGAAACCAGAACTCATCGATAATCCGGTCGATGAGCGACGCGAACTGCCTGATAATCATGCCCGAGGAGACAACGGACGTGAGATCGGGCGAGCAGGTCAGGATCCAGCTTATACACCACGAAGAGATATAGGCCCGCCTCAGGGAGCAGAACTTTTTTTTAATGCCTCGATATGCCGCAGCCTGGGAATTATCTCCCTGTGCACATCGCAAACGATCGACTTCCCCGTAGTTATATCACGAAAGGTCCTCTTGTCGTTGGGACATCCGGCATGGCACGCGGTCCGGGATTCGCAGGCCTTGCACTCTTTGGGCAGGTCCGGCCTCCTGATATCGTAATGAAAATCGTACACCTGAAGTTTTGCCAGAGGGTCGGGGTCATATAACGTGCCGGATTTGAAGGTGTGGTTCCTGACGCACGGGCCAATGCCTCCGTCCGGAAATACGACGGCCATTCTTTTTCCGCACGGGTAAAGGGAAGCCGCGCCATCCCACGCAGGGATCAAAAAATCGAGCAGAAACGTTGTATTCACGTCATACCCGCGCCCGGCGTATTCCTCGAGCAGGTCGCAAAGCTCGTGATACCTTTTCAAAAGCATCTCTCTATAGCGCGGGTCCATGCTCCAGTACGAATTCCGGTAAAATCTCAGCCGGTAGCCGTTCTCGACCCCGAACCGGGCTATGTCGAGCATCCGTTCCAGGTTCCATTCATCAAGCGCCGCGATAATGGTCTGGTTGATCACATTCGATCGCTCGCCGATTATTTTCATTCTCCGGGCCAATTCATCCAGAGGGATGTCCGTGATGTTCGTCGAGATCCATTGGATATCCCTGAGGTCGTCCCAGTTGACCGAATCAATGACGTCCCCGTTCGTGCACAGGGCCCCCTGCATGCCGTCCGTGTTGTCATGGACCGCATCCATTACCTTTTTGATCCTGTCCGTTCGAAGGAGCGGTTCACCTCCGAGGAAAACCACGGTGTTCACCTTGACCCTGTTGACCTTCCATACCTCCGGGACCCACTCGAGGAGACGCGAGAAGGTGTTATTGTCCATCTCGAGCGCGTCATCGTAGCCGACCTGATTGAAGACGTAACAATACTCACACATCCGGGTGCATTTATACGAGAGGAACAAAAGGAACCAGAAAAGGGGGAATTTCTCCCACCCCGGGCCCCCCGTCAGCCTGTCATCCTCCTTCCTGTACAGCTCATAAAGTCTTTCCCTGTATCTGCAGGTATCCATTTCATCACCTCGGGCGGTCAAAAACGCACACATACTTTTAAAAGAATCGATTCGCGAAGTCAATGCTTACAACGCTCATGCGAATTTTCCGCCAACAGAGGTCCTCCCCGGCCCCTCGAAACTATTTTATTAATGAATGTTAATTTTCCTTGATTTCTCGTTATGCTTGGCTGTATACTACGAACCGTTATTTCTATTTGGATACTACGAAAGCCATATTGACAGGCACACGGATGTGGATGTGCAAAGATCCCAACATTGGAGGTATTTCATGAAGAAGCTGCTGTTATGTCTGTTCCTACTCTCATTGATGCTCCCTTTCCTCGCAAATGCAGGCACCGTATCGAGCCGCTACGACGTCACCTTCGGCGGATTTGTGAAGTATGATCTCGGGTGGATGTCACAGAACGGCAACGCGGACACCCCGGTAGCTGCACGATCGAGCTCAGGCGCCATGGCCGTCCTCGCCGACGAATACAGCAACACATTTCAGACTGCCGGCGAGACCCGTCTCAATTTCCTTGTCAAAGGCCCTGGCCTGTGGGGGGCAAAGACATCGGCCTTTATCGAGGGTGATTTCAGGGGCGTCGCTACGGGCAACGGGTACGGCGGATTTGAACTCAGGCATGCGTTCATGACGCTCAAGTGGAGTTCCGCCGAGCTCATGATCGGCCAGAACTGGCAGCAGTGGGGCATGCCCTATTACGGCGCGTGGATCGGATGTAATGATTTCCGGGCATTTCTGCGCGGCTGGCGGATGCCCCAGATGGCCTTCAGATATTTCTTCACCAAAGAATTGAATGCAATGATCGGTATTACATCGGCAACCGAGTGGTCAGGCACAGGTACATTCCCGTACGTACGTCAGTTCAACGACGGTTACGCCCGGAGCAACTGGCCCGGGCTCATGGGTGAGATCGCATACTGGAGCGATCGCGCCGGCAAGATCGGCTCCAACAACCTCAAGTTCGGACTTGGCGCATACTTCGGCAAGGAAAAGAAGGTATACGACACAGCTGCGGGCACAGCCGCCGCCCTTCCGGCAACAACGGCCGGAGGTTACCAGGACGACATGATCAATGCATGGATCGCGGCGTTCCGGTACAGTGTACCGATCATACCGGAGAAACAGGGCAACAAGGCTATGGCCCTTCTCCTCAACGGAAATTTCTTTATCGGCCAGAACATCCAGGGCCCCGGCTGGATGGGCCTGAACCAGAATGTCAGCCAGGGCTCTTACTGGGGGCCAAACAATGAAGCGTCAGCGCCTACGATGTATGGGCTTTTCTCCCAGCTGTCGTTCTGGTTTACCGATAAACTGTCGATCAACGGCCTTTATGGTTATCTGAAATACAATTACAGCTCATGGGGCCGTGGCGCCGCCAATGATGCCGCAGCACAGGCACGGCGCGACCTTCCCAACATGCTCCAGCAGTACGGCGTAACCTTGCTCTGGGATGCGAACCAGGCAATCAGGTTCGGCCTTGGATGGTCAAACCTCTTCACCAGCTATAACGGCAACGGTCCGGCCGCGCCTTATGCGGGCAGAAGCGGAAGTTTCGACGAGTACAGGCTGGCAGTCTATTATTTCTTCTAGGAACCCCGCATGTTCAGGCGCAAGAGGGGCCCGGAACAGGCCCCTCTTGCGCCTTTCCCGATTATTTCCCCGGTCCCTCTTAATTCACTTCGGGAAGGTCCAATCCCATCGAAAGAAATACTGTTACCATCTTCCCCATTGTCGCGTCGAGGTCGAGGCCGTTAAGGTCGACCGCAGTGTTGACGAGCGATTCATAATGTATGAATATCATCTGTGCGAATGACCGGTGCCATTCGATCACGGACGCGGGCGCACGGGCGCCGAGCTCTTTCCAGTACTGGATGCCGATCCTGACGAGCCCTGCCTCATTCTCCCCGCCATAGGGGGCAAACAACACCGCCCCTAACCGGTCCGACAGTCTCGCAATGTCCATCGCATTACCTTCTGCCTCGAGCCGCGGGACCACGGTCGTGAAAAACCATATGGCACAGACAAAGGCCAACAGCCTGTCCTTCGGGAAAGACCCGTTCGCTTTATCAAGTTCCTGCACGGCGTCGAGCGGCGGCAGCAGAAGGGACAGCACATCCGCGACGACCGCCGCATCTATCATGCTTTCCAGGGAGTCCCCGCAATCGAGGGTGAACCCGCAGCCGCGCTCGATCATCTCGATATTCTCCGGCGCCCTGCCGATCAGCGCCCCGGTCAGCGGCCTGTTCTCAAGGTTGACCTGCTTCACCCTATCCTTCCATTTGCTCACTCTTTCCTCCCGCTTTACAGTGGCCCTGCGGGCCCTTTCAGGTTTGAAGATTCATGCTTCGAGCGAAGAGGGCGTTTTCCCATGAATGAAGCCCCCGTTGAAAACGGGGGCTGTGATGGTCCTTGCCTTTGCCTGAAACATGAAATTTGAAACAGGTATTTTCCCGTTAAAAACCGAAAATACCCTTAAGCACCTTCCCGGGCGTTATCCCTTCTTTCTTTTCGGGCGGCGCTTCGCGGTCCTGCGGCGCTTCGCGCCCCGGGCGCGAGTCCCTGGCGGACGCTTCCATGAGCGGGAGCATCGATGTCGATTTCCGGCGCACCTTGACCGCCCATATCGGGTCCTTCGGTTTCTGCGGGTACGCGATATTCAATTCGTCCCCGTATGCGATAAACTGGACCATCGCACCCTGCGCATCTTTGAAGATGCCCCGGGGGATGACACACTGGGTTGTCGACGGCGGCAGGACAACCCTGTCCCTGACAAGCTGCCGGACCTCTTCGTTCGAAAGATAGTTCATCAGCGACCAGCCGGCCTCACGCACGTCGCTTGAGCTCCAGATGATCATCGTCTCTGTATTCCGGTCCTGCCCCATTGCCGTCGCAAAATAGCCCGTTGCGGTAGGAATGGAATTCCACTGGAAATAAAAACTATCGGCAGGGGTCCCTTTTGTTGACGTAAACTCGACAGGCGCCATGAAATCATGGTTTGGATCGATCGCAAAACGGATATCCGGCACGTAATTACCGTGAACGAAATGGCTCCCGACAAGCGAGCTGTTGGCCGGTACCTGTTTCCCGTCTTTTTTGTTGGGCCAATCGGCGTAGGACGTACCGGAGCGGGGTGAAAGGCTATGCTGCCCCACGGCCCGTCCCTGGAACATCCTGCCAAAATCGGCCGGGCCAGACTTTGCCGTGTCGATGACGTACGGCTGACCGGGCCTGACCGTCTCTGAGCAACCCCAGTAGATCAGCATGCGCATCTTCTGCTTTTCAAATTTTTCCGGCCTTTCGCCGGGACGCCCCTGATGCGTCTGGCCGGGATCAGGCGGGACAAGGGGAAGTGTGGGCCCCATGTTCTGCGACGGAGGGATATCGTGCGTCGCCTGGGGGTCAGCGGGCAGAGGTTTAGGGGAACTCACTTCAAGATGGAGCCGCTTCCCCGACGAACCTTCACCTCCTCCCATGCCGAAGAGGCTGCCGATGCCCGGCATCCCCCCGGGCCCGCCCATGCCCGACGGCATCCCCGGGAAACCGCTCTTCTCTGTCGATACGCTCACCCAGTACCGCACTGCCGGCGTCTTCTCCGCCGAAAACACCTGCGGAACGACGATCGTCATGCATATGACGACAATACAGGACAATATCAGGCAACCGGAAATAAACTTTATTTTTCCCAACATCCTCTCGCCTCCTGTTTGTTCGCTTAAATTACGGAAACATCGCAAGTCCCTTTCATAGCGGGTACATTCCGAAAAGGTATGACGAGATTATAGAAAGCCGCCGACGGCCCTGTCAAGAAAATTACGGACCGCCCGGACCGCCCGCTGAAAATGGTGATATTGCAAGAATCTATATCTCTCAGGCCTGACTTGTGCTATAATACCAGCGTGCCCGGCATGAAAATGGCCGGGCACCCTTAAGCCACCGGATTCAATCCCCCCCGACTGTTATTCCGGTGGCTCCTTAATATAGAAGACCTGGTCCCAGGCTTCAGGCAAAGAACGGCCTCCGTTTTCAACGGGGGCTTTTTTATAGGACCATGTGCTTTTGGCCTGAAACTTGAGACAAGGCAGCATAGGCCGGCCCTGCGGCCGCTTATGCTGCCTTGTCCTTTCTGTGTACGAGGTCGCGAATGAAGCCGATGAGGCTGAGGTCTGGCTTTGAGAATTGGCCGTCAGCGCCGACGGATTGGCCTTTATGGATGAGCTTATCGGTTATCAGGGATGAGAACAATATCACGGGGATCCCACGGAGTTCGGCTGATTCCTTTATTTTTTTACAGAGATGATAGCCGTCCATGACGGGCATCTCGATATCGGTGAGCACAACGTCCGCATAGTCCGAGACCGGCCGTCCCGCCGAGAGGGCCCGGGCACTCGCCGCTACCAGCCAGTTCCATGCCTCATCACCGTTACCTGCAGAAATGACGGCAATATCGCCCTGCTCTTCCAGACGCGCTTTCACGTTGCGCCGGATTACGTTCGAATCGTCGACGTGGAGGATCCTGATCGGCCTTCCGGTGTCGGCTGCGGCCGCCGAAACCCTTTCTTCCCCGGACGGTGCTTTGAGCGCGAGATTGGGGTCAAGCTCGGCTATTGCCTTTTCGAGGTCGAGCATGAAGACGAGGTTGTTGTCCAGTTCTACGACGCCCGTCACCGCATCGCTCATATCCTCCATGTAACCGTCGAGGGGTTTTATGTTCTGCCACGTGACCCGGTGGATCCTCGTTACCCCCGACACGAGAAAGGCCGTTACGACGTTATTGAACTCCGTGATCAGCACGTTGCACGGCTTGTTCTCCACCCGGTTCTTCCCGAGCCATACTGCGAGGTCGACCAGCACCACCACCTTATTGCGATGATTGAAGAGCCCTGAGACCATGCCTCTTCTGGAATCCGGCGGGCTTATTTTCGTCTTCGGGACCGGTATGATCTCGATCACCTTGGCAACGTTGACCGCATAGTAGCCGCGGTATCCTTCCTCGTCGATATAAAGCTCGAGGATCTCGACTTCGTTCGTTCCCGATTCTAAAAGAATGTTCGACGTGTTCCCCTGGCCCATACGTCCTCCTCGTCCCGGCAAGATAAGAAAACCCTTAAACAACTTATCGGATATCGGGGCCGGGGCTTAAATGAGGAAAATCGATGGTTATTGCCCCGACGGGGCAATCGGCGGCGCAAAAACCGCATTCTTCGCAGAGGTCGGCGGCAATGGAGGCAGCGTCGTTCTCGATGGTTATTGCCCCCGGGGGGCAAATATCGGCGCAGCTCCCGCAGGCGGTGCATTTTTCTTTATCAACGATCGGTATCATCAGATCACCATTCCCAGACGGTACCCGTCATGAATTGCATTAAGGAGGCGCCGTGGCTTCTTAGCGTCCCCGATAAAATAGACCTCATCCGCCAGTGATCCCGCAGACTCCCTCCAGACACCCTCTTCCGGGTACATGATCGCCATGACGACCGTGTCGAACTCCGAAGACCCCTCACCCGACGCACCGGTAAAACGGACGCCATTGCCCTTTATCTCATTGACGGAGGTCCGCATCATGAAATTGACCTTTTTCTTTTTCATGAGTGCCATGTATTGCCAGAAGTAGAACGGGTTCACATCACGGCCCGGTTTTGGGGCCTCGTCGAGGACCGTGATCTCGTAATCCCCTTTTCTGAGCAGATAGACCGCGACGCCGAGCCCGACGCCGCCGGCCCCTATTATCGCGATCCTGCGGCCGGGCCTCACCGTTTCCATCATAACGTCCCGGGGAAGAAGGACGCCTGCAGGGACCGGCTTCGCCCCGGGGCCCGACGCGATGACGACGACATCGGGACTATCTTTACGTACCGTCGACGGACCGCAATCGACCCCGGTCTTTACTGTCACCCCCGTCTTCCGGCAGAGCTCTTCCAAAGTATGCACAGGCCGCAGGAGCTCGACCGCCCCCGGATCGACCCGGGACGCGATGAGGATATTCCCGCCGACCGTCTCGTTCTTCTCAAACACCGTCACGTTATGCCCCTTCTGCCGGGCAGTGACGGCGCACTGCAGGCCAGCCGGCCCGGCGCCCACGATCGCCACGTTCTTCTTCGTTTTCGGCCGCTCGAACCCGTAATATCCCCAGTTCGGCTCGCCTTCATGGCCGAGGCTCGGGCGTACCGAGCACATTATCGGCTGATGGTAATACAACCGTGAAAAACAGACGTTGCACGCTATACAGGGAATGATCTCTTTCTCCCTGCCTTCCCGTACCTTGTTCGGGAACTCCGGGTCGGCGATCATCGGGCGGCACATCTCCACAAAATCTATCTGCCCCTGCGATATCGCCTTTTCCGGGACGTGGGGAAGGAACTGGCGGAAGGCCATCATAACAGGTACGTTGACAGCTTTTCTTACCGCCTCGGCAATGTACAGCCAGTGCCCCATGGGAACATCGCGCGTTATGACAGATTGGGATGATTCATGCCAGCCGACGGTGACGCTCAAATAATCAGCGCCTGCTTTTTCAGCTATCCTGAAGCTCTCGACGCTTTCCTCAAAGGTGTTGCCGCCCCTGTCGTCGAGCAATTCATGCCCGCAAAGGCGAATGCCAACGGGCATGTCCCCCACTTCGGCCTTGACCGACCCGATGACCTCGACCATGAGCCTGCACCGGTCGGCAATATCGTCACCGCCGTATTCGTCCGTCCTTTTATTGGTATAACGCGATAGAAAGGTCGAGATGAGATACCCCACGATCCCGGACAGCTCGATCATGTCGAAACCGGCCTCTCGTGCGCGCCGGGCCGCATCGACATGGTCACGCACGGCCTGCTTTATCTCTTCGGGTGTGATCTCGCGCGGGGGTTTGAAGTACGATAATTTCTGGGGGACTATCGACGGCATGAGGCAGTAATCGAGCTCGATGCCGCCTTCCCTGCCGCAGTGGAGTATCTGGATGCTCGACAGGGCCCCGTTCGCGCGTATGACGTCCGCAAGACGCTTGAGCCCCGGGATGTACCGGTCGTCATTGATCGACATCATCCCCTTGAAGCCCTTCCCCTCGCCTTTTTTATCAGGGTACGCCCCCTGGGTCGTGACAATGCCGGCGCCGCCCTTTGCCTGTGCCTCCATGTAGGCCACCTCTCTGTCGCTCACGTAACCGTCCCCATAGGGGAAGTTCGTTTCGGTGGCGGCATATTTGATCCTGTTCTTCACGACGAGCTTGCCGATCGATCCCGGTTGAAAAATATGCGGATATCCTTCCATGATCATCCTGTGCTCTTTGGATTTGGCAACAATGAAAAATGATTACATACGGCCCGAGAGCAAGTCAATACGTTAATATTCAGGATTTGTATTGAGACCTTACGGCTTACGGCTCACGATCGACAGGCGAAATGTTCCAGATGTTCCGCGCATACTCCTGTATTGCGCGATCACTGGAGAATTTGCCTGACCGCGCCGTATTGCGGATCGCCATCCTGGTCCATTCATCGCGATCGTTGTATGCCGCCCTGACCTTCTCCTGGCATTCAATATAAAGGGCATAGTCGGCAAGAACGCAATACGGGTCGCTGTCCATCAATGATTGAACGATCGGCTGAAAAAGCCCCGGGTCCTCAGGCGAGAAGAACCCGGATTGAAGCTGGTTCATGACCTGTGCGAGCTCCGTGTTCGATTCGGTGAACTGACGGGGGTTGTAGTTCTTCCTTAATTCAAATATCTCTTCCGCTTTGTGCCCGAACAGGAAGAAATTCTCTTCGCCCACCTCTTCCCTGATCTCTATGTTGGCCCCGTCGTACGTGCCGATCGTGAGCGCCCCGTTCAGGGCGAATTTCATGTTCCCGGTCCCCGACGCTTCGAAACCGGCCGTGGATATCTGCTCCGACAGGTCCGCCGCAGGTATCGTCACCTCCGCTATGGTCACACCATAATTCGGGACAAACACGACCTGCAGTTTGTCCTTTACGTAGGGATGGGCGGCGATGATCTCGGACACGTTGTGTATCAGCTTTATGATGAGCTTGCACATGAGGTAACCCGGGGCGGATTTCCCTGAGAAGAGAACGATTCTCGGAACGAACCCATCGGGGACATTCCCGTCCTTGAGCCTGTTGTAAAGCGTAATAACGTGGAAAATATTGAGGAGCTGCCTCTTGTATTCATGAAATCGCTTTACCTGGCAGTCGAGCATGAACTCCGGCTCCATGGTGCAGCAGAAGACCCGTTCCATAGCCGCGCGGAGCCGGTGTTTGTTCTCTCTCTTGATGGCGGCGAACTTCTCCCGAAATGACGCGTCCTCGGCAAACGGCTCGATCTTCCGGATCTCTGCCAGGTCGCGCATCCAGCCATCCCCGATAGCCTCCGTGACAAGGCCGGCAAGGCCCGGGTTCGCATTCAAGAGCCAGCGTCTGTGCGTTATCCCGTTTGTCACGTTCGTGAACTTCTCGGGGTACATCAGATAAAAGTCTTTGAAAACATAGCTTTTCAAGAGATCGCTGTGCAGCCGCGACACACCGTTCACGGCATGGCTGCCCACGATCGCCAGACGCGCCATGTTGACGACCTTCCCTGAGTCCCCCGTAATGATCCCCATTTGCCAGGCCTTGTCGAAGGCATCGGGAAAGCGCCGGGCCACCTGAACACGAAACTTCCTGTCCATCTCCTGTATGATCTGAAGGTGCCGGGGAAGCATGTGGCCCAAAAGGTCCTCAGACCACGTTTCAAGGGCTTCAGGAAGGATCGTATGGTTCGTGTAGGCAAAGGTTTCCTTTGTCAGTTTTGCCGCGGTGTCCCAGGACACCTTTTGCTCGTCGACCAGGACCCTCATCATCTCCGGGATCGCTATCGAGGGATGCGTGTCATTGAGTTGAATGGCTACTTTCTCGGGCAGCATGCCGAGGTCGCCATACGACTTGTTGAACCTGCGGAGTATATCCGCCACCGTTGCCGCAACAAAAAAATACTGCTGCTTGAGCCTCAATTCCTTGCCCGCGAGGGAAAGGTCGTTCGGATAAAGGACCTTCGATATATTCTCACTGCTGTTCTTATTCTCGACTGCCTTCACATAATCGCCGCTGTTGAAGTATTCAAAATCAAAATCCCGTGTCGATTTTGCCGCCCACAGGCGCAGCGTGTTGACCGTGTTCGTCCGGAAACCGGGTACAGGATAATCGTATGCCATGGCATAGATCTCGTCCGTATCGATCCATTCGGTGGCCCTGTTATGCGTCTCCACCCTCCCATAGAAACGGACCGGGTATATCAGCTCAGGTCTCGGAAACTCCCAGGGATTCCCGTACCGCAGCCAGTTGTCGGGCGCCTCTTTCTGATATCCGTCGACGATCCTCTGGGTAAATATCCCGTACTCATACCGTATTCCATACCCGTAGCAAGGGTAATTGAGCGTCGCCATCGAGTCCAGAAAACAGGCAGCGAGCCTTCCTAAACCGCCGTTGCCGAGGCCTGCGTCCCACTCAAACTCGAATATGTCCTCCAGCTTGATACCGAACACATCGACAGCCTCACGGTATTCTTCGAGGAGGTCGATATCGAGAAGGTAATTCCTCAGCAGCCTGCCCATGAGAAATTCCAGAGAAAGGTAATACAGCCGCTTTGCGTCCGTCCTGTAGTAGCTCTGCTGCGAATCTATCCAGTTCTTCGCAAGACGCGCCCGAACCGATAGCGCTGTTGCCATGTACTTGTCTCGCTGCGTGGCCGAGTACATGTCCTTGGAAAGCGAATACAAGAGCTGGTTAGTTAATACCCTGCGAAAAGAATCCATAGTCAGACCGCCTTCATTATAAAAAACGGATCAAAATATTGCATCAGAAAAACCAGTACCTCTGTAATTATAAGCTATTAAATGGTTTACTTGATGCTTTTTATGATGGAACAACCAAAAGTGCAGAACAATAAACGAAATATCAACTGTCTTAGAAATATTGTGCTGGCGACGCACCGGCCGGAACAAGCTCTGCCCCGATCAGATTCTTAGCGGTCCAGGTACTCCTGGGGCGGAAAAACCTCACCGAGCGGGCGAATAAAAGTAAAACCAACGGGTTCACCCAGTAAGGCATCGCCGGCCTCCCGGGTATAATTCCCCGAAATAGACCAGGGCAACCCGACAATGGTCGCGGCGAAGCCGACAGTGGTGGCAGCAAAGCCGATAGGCCTTAAAAGGATCAGGTCAAAAAGCATCGCATCGCCCTTACTGGTCGACCAGTAATTGGGTTTCTCAACATATGCGTCCTTGCTTTCATCCATCGAAAATGCCGGAATTATAAAAAAACCAAGGGTAAGGACAGCTATCATAAGAAATATTGCTGTTTTTTTCATATGTTGCCCCCTTTTCTTAAGACCTTTTCTTTTTATAGCACAGCATTTTAGTGAATTCAATTATTTTTAACAAACTTTTTTAAAAATTCGTTCGCCCGCGGCCAGCCGCACCCGCATCGCCCCGGGGAGAGGCCAACGGGTCAATATTAATTTCAACATCTGGATATTATTGAGGCTTTCTATGAATGTCAGCGATAAAAACAAGGCGCAGCAGACCCTTCAGGCCCTTGCCGTGCACGTAAGCGCACAAACCCCGCTCTCATCCGCCGCGGGACCTGCGATAGACGAAATGGTCTCAGGGTTGAAAATTGATGCCGTTCTTAAATAACTCCGGCCTGTGATCTTTAGTTCTTTGGAGCGATCGCGTCAAGCGCACTTACAACATCAAGCCCGCACAACCTGGTTTCCTTTTTAAAAACGGTTCCCGGAGGGATCCTTACGATCCTTCCTGTCTTCGTCGTTATATCTGAGTTTTTGATAGACACCCAGGAACCATCAGGTTTTTTCTCGTATTCTTCGATAGCGATTTTGACAATTTCTTCCATGTGTCACTCCTGCTCAGCGTTAGTAAGTTATCTTTATATATTAAAAAATGACGCCGGATGTCAAGAGACAAAGTCAGTTTTTGCGGCACATTAATGTCCTGCCTGTCTGAAATTTTTCTCTTTTCCATCCAGCCGGAACATAATTGCAACCTATCATGTGAATGACTCCGGGCGAAAAAAAACACTGTCAAACCGGCCTGCCCGAATGATGGCGCGCAAAAACTATATGCCCCCGGCATGACTCGAACATGCGGCACATGGATTAGGAATCCATTGCTCTATCCACCTGAGCTACGGGGGCAAGGTTTTTGATTATAAACATTTCCTGGTGTGATTTCAATAGAAACTCCGGGGCGGCGCATCCGTTTTCGCGTCATCGGAACGATGAATGCGCGTGGCCCAACTCATTGATAGAAGCCATGAAAGCCTATCATTGCTTTGACTTATGCGTCAACTTCTGGTAAGATAGATAATCTCAAAGAGGCATGTATGCCTTATCATTTATTCCGACCCGATACAAGCCTCTTCGGTTAATACAGGAGCATAGTATTCGGCATTGAACATATTAAACCTCAATTCGATCCAGGTTGTGAACTACATACAGGAGGTAACACCATGGGTAAAGTAGAAGTGTTCGAGAACAAGCGCCCCGTACTCGGTATCAACAGTCTTGGAAGGATCGGAAAATTGACGCTCTGGCATCATGTCGCGCGGAAATATTTCCAGGAGATCGTCGTTAACCTGGGCCGTGATGTCGGCAACGGTATTCCGGCCATAGCCCAGATCATTGAAAAAGATGCAACGTATGGAAGCATCCATAAGTTCCTTTACGGTATTAATTCGAAGCGGATAATCGAGATCGTCGACGAGAAGAAAGGGAAGCTCCTGATAGACGGCATCCCCGTCACGGTCCTGCGCGAGAAACGGAACCCCGCCGAGATAGGATGGCGGGACCACGCCGTGGACCTCGTGATCGAGGCGACCGGGAAATTCCAGGACCCGACAATCGCGGCGGACGATAAGGGAGGCAGCATAAAAGGCCACCTTGCCAGCGGCGCAAAGGCGGTCATCAACTCATCGGCATTCAAGATCAAGAACAAGGCGCTGTCCACCCCGGATGACGCCGTAACGCTGATCTACGGCATAAACCACACCGCCTTCGACTATAAGAAACACAAGGTGCTGTCCGCGGCATCGTGCACGACGACCGGCCTTGCGCACATGATCAAACCGCTCCTCAACAACGCGGCGACAAGCAAGATACTGACGGCATCGATGTCGACAGTGCATGCCGTCACGAATTCACAGAGCATCCTCGACAAGACGCCGAAGGCCGGTGAAAAGGACCTGAGGAAGAACCGCAGCACGCTCAACAATATCATCCTCACATCGACCAATGCGGCCGCAGCGCTCATCCAGGTCATTCCCGAAGTGAAGGACATTGGCTTCATGGCCGATTCCATCCGCGTCCCGACGAACACCGAATCGCTGATCGTCCTGAACCTGACGTTCCAGACACGCGCCGGCGCCGATGGCAAAAAGGAACCCGTCACAACGAAGGTCCTCAACGACCTGTACCAGAAGGCAGCCGATAACGATCCCGAGCATCTCCTCATTTTCTCGACGGAGCAGAACGTTTCAACCGACCTGATAGGCACCGACGCAGCGATAGTCATCGAAGGCCAGTTCAACCACACAAGGACCGCACACATCGATGTCGATGTCGCAGGGATCCCCAATGTGCCGGAAGAATTATTGAAAGCCGTGCCGGAGGGAAGCATGAAGGTGCCCGTCGTCCACGCCAAGGTCTTCGGCTGGTACGACAACGAATACGGCAGCTACACCAACCGCATGGGCGACCTGGCGGTATACGTCCACAAAAGCATGGCCTGATCTTTGCCGCAGGCAAAAATCAGCCGGGCGATAGGCTATAGGCTATTAGGAAATACAAAAAGAACGGCCCCGGAAATTCCGGGGCCTTTTTATTCGGAATGACGCTACGGGAAATGACCCCATGGCCTATCGCCCATAGCCTATCGCCTACAATGTTATTTTATACGATTCCTCTTTCTCTATTTCATGTTTTCCGAAGTAGACCGCACCCGTCCAGCCGTCTATGCTGATGTGGTCGCCGCCGCGGATGATGCGGTCTTCGCACTGGCTGAACGCCTCATTCTCATACACGTGCAGCTTGCTGAAACCAACCACCCCTACCTTGTTGAGCTGCGGTATCGTCACGGCTGCGTGGGATGTCCCTCCGCCGCGCGCGGTCAATATGCCTTCGACCTTGAGAATGATGCCGACGTCATCGGGGACCGTATCCGGCCTGATGAGGATGAGGGGTTCCTTCATGTTCTCCTTGCGGTACTTCTTTATCTCTTCCTCGGAATAGACCACCCGGCCTGTCAACGCGCCGCCGCTTACCCCGATCCCGATGCCCATAAGCGATTCCTCGAGCTCGGGGGCGTCCTTGAACGTCAGCACCTTCCCGGCCCCGCGCTGCACCATGTCGCGGGTCTGCAGGACATAGAGGCCTTTCGGGTATTTGCTTTCGAACGTAAATTCGATCTCCTGGTGGTTGAACCTCTTCTCATACACGAGGAATTCTGCCACCCTGACAAGCTCCGCGTATATGTCGGGAAAGCGCTTTTCAAGGGAGATTATTGACTGCCGCATCTCGGAGACACGCTGTTTTTCTGATATCGGGTAGGTTTCAACGAGGCCTGACACGATATCGTCCCCCTGCACGCCGAATATAAAATCCCCATACAGTGAGACGTTCTGTGACGACCCCCGCGGGTCGCGCGTGAAAATAACCCCTGATCCCGAGTTCTCATTGAGATTGCCGAAAACCATGGCCTGAACGACAACCGCCGTGCCCCACTCGTCGGAGACGTGCATCTGGTGACGGTATATCTTGGCCTGCTGAGAATCCCACGACGCGAATACGAGCATGATGGCGTCCTGGAGCTGTTTCTGCGGATCGTTGCTGATAAAGATGCCGCGGTCCTCCATCGCCTGTTTGTACGACAGGGCCAGCTGTCTCATTTCGTCGGGCCGGAACTGGATCTTCTTCGTCACTCCGTACTTGAGCTTGAAGCTGTTCATGATCTCGTCGAAGATATTCCTTTCCAGGCCCTGGAACATCCCCCACGTCTGCAGGAACCTCCGGTACGAATCCCATGCCGCCCACCGGTACTGCGGGTTCCGGCTCAAACCCTCGGCGATGGTCTCGTTGAGCCCCACGTTCAGGAACGAATGCATCATCCCGGGAAGAGATATCGTGGCGCCGCTCCTGACGGACAGCAGCAGCGGGTTCCGCGGGTTCCCGTATTTCTTGCCCGTTGCATGCTCCAGGGACTGGATCTCGCTGAAGATCCGGGCGCTTAAGTCCTTGAACATGTACTTGTACCCTACGATCGCCTCATACCCCCTGAAAACCTCGGTCGTAATTATGAAACCGGGAGGTACGGGAAAACCGAGCGAGGCCATCTCCTTGAGGAAATATCCCTTGTTGCCCAGCAGCACCTGGTTGTCGATGTCCTTTTTCTTCTTGTATATCGGGGAGATCGTCAGCTCGGGAATATAGGCCATGACAAGGTTGAGTATCTGTTTATTGTCCTTGAACTTCTCCGCTTCCTTTCCGAGTGCGCGGATTATCGAGTTGATAAAATTGTCAAAGATCTGCAGGGCGAAGGCGGTCGCGATGATCGACCGGACAAAATTCTCCGAATGCCTGTAGATGGTCTCCTGGACAGATTTGCCCTCCCGGCCGTCGCCCTTCGCCGCCATCATCTGGCCGACTATTATCGGCAGGTTCTGGGCGTGCGCATCTATGTAGTACTCGCGGATAATACCCTGGATCTGTTTCGAGATGAACTGGAAGATATCGATATACTGATCGATGGAGAACTGCCGTATCTGGAGTGCCGAGGTAATGTACCGCATCTTCGACACGAGGCCTTCGGTCGCGATCCCATCGACATCGAGCGCCTTCACGTAGAGCCAGAGATACTTGTGGATCGTCATCAGCGTGCTCTTCGTGATGAACTTGAGGTTCAAGGACTGGATGAGCTTGTCGAAAAGCATCGTGGCAAGGCTTTCAAGGCGGAAGGTAAGGCCCATGGCCTCGAATTTCTCTTCCCTGTATGTCCCGTACATCGACGGAATGCCGGCCGCTATGTGCCTTTTATGGTAGATATTCTCGAAATACTCTGTCTTGACGGGGGAAAGTATCTTCTCTTTGAGTGCCGCCAGCATGTCGAGGGTCGTCGTGAGCGCGGCATAATGGTCCTTCTTCTGCAGCGCCCTCTTGAGAGAGCGGATCTTTGGAATCTCCAGCATACATGATATTTCAAGGTCCCGCAGGAGGTCGATATGCTGGTGATTATATTTTTTGTATATCAGCTGGTAGTAGCGGAGGATGAGCCGGGCCCTCTCCCTCTCCCTTTCGCTGATCTTGCGTATGCCCTTGACCTCCTTCAGTATGCGCGCAGAGTCCCATTCCAGGAAATTCCTCGGGTCCTCTTTGGCCCGCATCAGGAGGTTTTTGAACGCTATATGAAGCTCGTCGAACCATTCGCCGCGGTTCTCAACCTGGTCGAACACCTCCGGGGGCAGGTGGGGCTTTATATACGATTTGTCGCCGGTTGCCCAGTAGCGGAAGATATCCTCGGTAAAGGGAACGAGAAGGCTGTTGCTTTCGACATGCGACTGCTTCCTGAGATAAAAAACGAGCCTGTCGTTCCGCGCCGAAAGTTCATCGACGTTTGTCGAGGTTTCGCGCAGCTCACCTTCGGCCCCTATCTCTGTGAAGAATATTGGAAATAAGCGAAGAAGCTGCTTCGCCAGGTTGTAGGCCGGCGTGATATCCGAGTTCAAAAACCCGGATATCTCCTTCTGGAACAGGTCGGTATCCTTGACGAAAACGCCTTTGCGTTCAAGGTTGATTATGAGGGCCGATAGAAGCCTCTTCGTCCACCTCGGCCTGAAACCTATTATCCTGAGCCACGACCGGACATTCTCGATATGCGACGGGTTTGACTTGATCTGCCATTCCTCGGTCGAACCCTCGATATCAGGATACTGGAAGCCGAAGGCGATCAGTTCGTCGATAAAGGAATCGACGAGGGGATGGTTGTTCTGGTCGAAAATGCCTCGCGCGAGCGTGGTGATGCAGTCTATGATCTTCGACTGATGCTGGCCTCCCCGGCCCGTACGCTTCATCGACGCAAAGACCTTTTTGACAAATTCTTGAAGGTCCTGGTCCGCCGTCTGGCTGAACACCTTTCCCAGGCACCTGTTGATCTCTATAAGCGCCGAGGCGTGGATATCTATGAGACCGGGCACATTGAGGACCCGGAACAGAAAATCGAGCTTGACGAGGAACCGTCTGTCAGAGAATGCCTCCGACCTTTCCAGGTCATCGGCGATGAGCATGTACCCGTTCACGATCTGAAAATAATCCGGTATGTCGAGATATCCCCATATCCGTGAGCCAGCTTCTGACCGGACAGCCTCGTGCAGGGCCTCGAGCCGGCCGGTGAGCTCCCGGATATGACCGTGGCCCAGCGGTTCGACAATCCTTGCGAACTGTTCCTGCACTTCCGCCTCATTGCCTTCCGGATCGAACCATTCGATCGGGTCGGGCTGCGTCAACCAGAAATCATACGTTCCCCGGAACATGCCGTAGAGGAGACCTCCCAGCGCCCCGTCATCAAAACCTCGCCCCAGTTCTTTGAACAGACCCAACGTCGTTTTGAGGTACGTGGACGATTTTCTCAAGAAGGGGTGCTCCCCTCTTCTCGCATATTCGAGGAGCGACGAAAAAATGGCGGAGATAAGCTCCACGTTCCTGTCGAGTTTGTCCTGGCTCTTCCCCAGCATCGTGTTGATGAACTCAAACAGATACCTGACGGCGCTGTCCTGTACGCCTTCGTCCCGCGCACCCAGAATGGTGCTCATGTAAATGTCGGAAAGAAGGTGCAGGGCCTCGAGCCCGTTCTCATGACGGTTGAAATCATAGAAATCGCCTATCGAAAGGCTCTTTACATGCGTCAGCACGTAATCCCAGTTGACGAACGGGTGATTGAGCTCGATAAGCAGGTCTTCGAGACGCCGCAGGATGCCGTAATGCCCCTGCATCATGTCCATGAGGACCCTGTACTTCTCCGGTATCTCGACGATCGCCTTCGTCCTCTCGAGGTTGATCTCGAGCGCACTTGATTTAAAAGGGGCCTCTATATTTTCCATCCAGATAGATTAGCGGAAAAAAACTGAAGAGTAAACAGTTATGGATGCAGTAAACAGTGAAGAGTGAACAGTCAGGGGTAAAGACCTCGCTTTCACCAAAATTAGCTCTCTGTTCTCTGTTTACTGCTTACAAAAGAAAGGGAGAGCATATGCTCTCCCTTTCCTGGAACGTTCTCTAAATTACCTGCCGAGTTTGCCTTTGAACTTCTCTATCATCTTGGGGACGACTTCTTTGTAGTCGCCGACGATACCGAATGTGGCTGCCTTGAAGATCGGGGCATCCGGATCTTTGTTGATCGCGACGATACAGTCGGATGTCCTCATGCCGGCAAGGTGCTGGATTGCGCCGGAGATACCGCACGCGATGTAGATTTTCGGTTTTACGGTCTTGCCGGTCTGGCCCACCTGGTGCTCGTAGGGGATCCATTCGGAGTCGACTGCCGCGCGGGATGCGCCCACTGCGCCGCCGAGCATGTCGGCCAACTGCTGAAGCATTGCAAAACCTGCTTCGTTTCCGAGGCCGCGGCCGCCGGACACAATGATGTCGGCTTCGACGAGGTTGACTGCCGATGCTGATGCGAGGAACTCAACAACTTTCGTTGCGACGTCGGCGTCTGCCAGCGCGAAGGATTCCTTGACAACTTCGGCTGTCCCTGCGCCCTTTTCCGGCATGGCGTATGCTTTCGGCCTGACGGTTGCGATCTGGGGTGCCGCCTTCTCGTTGACAACAGACACGGAAAAGTTGCCGCCGAATGCTGCGCGGGCCATTTTGACCTTGCCGCCGTCGATGGCGAGACCGATCGTGTCGGTGCAAAGGCCGAAACCGAGCTGCGCTGCTGCCGCCGCTGCAACGTCGGTACCCATGGTCGTCGCCCTGAAGAGGGCAACTTCCGGTTTGTATTTGTCGAGGAGGAATGCCGCTGCCTTGGCATATGCCTCGCCACGGAAATCCTTGAAAACATCGCCTTCGACCGCGTAAACCTTGGCTGCTCCATAGGCGCCCGCTTCTTTTGCAAGGTCGTCTACGCCCGCGCCGATGACAAACGCGCAGAGATTGGAGCCAAAACCGGCGGCCAGCTCTTTGCCAATGCCGAGAAGCTCAAAAGACATGGGCGAAATCGCGCCTTCTTTATGTTCTATATATACCCAAACATCGTTAGCCATTGTATTTTCCCTCCTCCAAGTTATTTTATAACTTTCAAGTCAATGAGCTTGTCGGTGATCATGTTGGCAACTTCTTCCAACTCGCCTTTGAGGATCTCACCTGCGCCGCGCGGAGGCGGCACGGCGATCTCGACCACTTTCGTGCTTGCGCCTGCTGCCCCTACTTTGCCGGTATCCACACCCAGATCGCCTGCGCTCCACTGGGGAATGTCGATCTTGGATGCTTTCCTGATGCCCATGAGGTTCGGAAGCCGCGGCTCATTGATACCCTTGATGACGGATACAACGGCGGGCAATTTTGCTTCGACTACTTCGATTCCGCCTTCGACGGCCCTTTCAACAACGATCTTCTTGGCCCCTGCGTCGATGGAGCGGACCTTGCCAACCTGTGTCAGCTGGCTGAATCCGAGGATCGCGGCAAGCTCTGCGCCGACGACGCCGGTATTGCCGTCGGTCGACTGTTTGCCGCAGAAAACGACGTCCACATCGCCTGCTTTCTTGATCGCTGACGCGAGAACGTATGCGGTGGCATATGTATCGGAACCGGCAAACGCGTCATCGCAGCAGAGTGCCGTTTCGTCAACTGTCAGAGCAAGTGCATTGCGCAGCACATCCTTGGCGCCTTCCGGCCCCATGGAAATGGCAATGATCTCACCATCATAGTTCTCTTTGGTGAGAAGCGCTTCTTCAAGAGCAAATTCGTCAAAAGGATTCGTGATGGAATCCATGCCGTCCCTGCTCAGGGTCCCTTTGGGGATGTCCCATTTAACTTCTGCTTCGGTATCAGGAACCTGTTTTAAACAAACCGCTATCTTCACAGTGTCCTCCTTATATGTTTTATTCACCCGTAAAGGTGGCTTTCCTTTTTTCTACGAAGGCTGTCATGCCTTCCTTCTGGTCCTTCGTTGCGAAGCAAAGACCGAAGTCCTTTGCCTCGAGTGCGAGCCCTTCCTTATTGTCAAGGGACAGGCTCTTGTTCACGCACTCCTTTGCCAGACGCACGGCAAAGGGGCCGTTTGCCGCTATCTTGCCGGCCAGCGCCATGACTGAGGCCATCAACTGATCATCGGGGACAACCTTGTTGAGGAGGCCCATTTCATACGCCTCTGCGGCACCGATCGTTTTACCGGAAAAGATCAGCTCCTTCGCCTTTGCGAGACCTGCCAGTTTTGCCGTGCGCTGCGTTCCCCCGAACCCCGGATGAATTCCGAGTGTCGTTTCGGGGAACCCGACCTTCGCCCTGTCCGATGCATAAATGATGTCACATGCAAGGGCGACCTCGAAACCGCCGCCAAGCGCAAAACCGTTCACAGCGGCGATCACGGGTTTTTCCATGTTCTCCAGGGTGGCGAACGCCTCGTGTCCCCGCGCGGAGAATGCCATGCCTTCGAGGGCCGTCAGGTCCTTCATCTCGAGGATGTCCGCACCCGCGACGAATGCCTTTCCCTCGCCTGTTACAACAACAACCTTGATCGTTTTATCCGCATTCAGGGCCTCTCCCGCAGCTTTCAGCTCGATAAGGGTCTCGGAGTTAAGAGCATTCAGGGCCTTGGGGCGGTTGAATTTCAGTATTGCTATACCATCTTTCTTATCGACGATAAGGTTTTTAAATTCCATCATTATGCCTCACACTCGAGAATCGCTGCGAGTCCCATACCGCCGCCGATACACATTGAAGCAAGACCGTATTTGAGCCCGAGCCGTTTCATCTGGTAGAGTGCCGTTGTCACAAGCCGTGCGCCCGTGCATCCGATCGGGTGGCCAAGGGATATGCCGCCGCCGAACATGTTGCATTTGTCCGTGTTTACCCCGAGTTCCCTGATGCATGCGATCGACTGCGATGCGAATGCTTCGTTCAATTCTATGTAATCGATGTCGCCTATGGTCATGTTGACCTTCTTGAGGGCTTTCTGAATGGCCGGGATGGGGCCGAGGCCCATGTATGCCGGGTCGAGGCCGCCGTTGGCCCAGGAAATGATCTTGCCCATCGGCTTGAGACCGAGTTCGTTTGCCTTCTCACGTGACATCATAACGGCTGCCGCCGCGGCATCGTTGAGACCTGATGCGTTGCCTGCCGTGACCGTACCGTCTTTCTTGAAAGCCGGTTTAAGGGCCGACATTTTCTCGATCGAGGTGTCCATAGGCCTTTCATCTGTATCGAACATGACCACACCTTTTTTCGACTTGACCGGGACGGGGATTATCTCGTCCTTGAAAAGGCCGCCCTTGATGGCTGCCATGGCCCTCTGGTGGCTCAGAAGGCCGAACTCGTCCTGCTCCAGCCGCGAAATGCCGTACTTCGCCGCGATATTCTCCGCGGTATTGCCCATATGGTAATTATAGAAAATCTCCCAGATGCCATCGAGGACCATGAGGTCGACCGCCTTGGTATCGAACATCCGGGCACCGAACCTGAGGCCCGGGATCGCGAACGGGGCGATGCTCATGTTTTCCATGCCGCCCGCGACGACGATCTCATTATCGCCGACCTGTATCGACTGCTGGGCCAGGAGAATTGCACGCAAACCTGATGAACATACCTTGTTTATCGTAAAAGCAGCTGTTTCTTTGGGGATGCCGCCGTGGATGCTCGCCTGGCGGCCCGGGTTCTGCCCCTGGCATCCCTGGAGGACATTACCCATGATGACCTCGTCAACCACGACCTCTTTCAGTCCGGGGTCATAGTCATAGTACTTTGCTTCCAGCTCTGTATCTGTCTTTCCCTCAAAGATCTTCGGGGCAACGTCTTTATCTTTGCTCTTCGAAGGCCTTAAACCTGCCCTTTTCATCGCTTCCTTAATGACTAACCCGCCAAGCTCTACGGCCGGGACATCCTTAAGCGTCTGACTGAACTGCCCTATAGCAGTCCTGGCGCACGAAACAATAACTGCCTCTTTCATACAGGTCTCCTTTCTTAAGTTGAAAAAAATTTCACAATGTTTTTATCGCAATTTCCTGTAATTGTCAACGATTTTAATGACTGGCATACCGCGTACGAAGCCCCCTCCGGGCCTTCATCGCCGGACGCAAAAATGACAGCATCCACAAGCCATGCCCGCCGTACACGAAAAACCGAAAGGAAGTGTTGTGTTGATTTTGGGGAATGTGTTAACATACACCGACTCCAGACATAAATCTAAACGGAAGGACACGATGTCGATGAATATACCGCCTATCAACCTGAAGGCCCAGTTCAAAGGTGTGAAGCAAGACGTAATGAAAGGCGTTCGGGAGATACTGGATGAACAAAAGCTGATCCTGGGACAGTACTGCCTTAAGCTCGAGGAGCAGGTGGCGGCCATGACGGGCATCCCCCATGCTGTCTCATGTGCCAACGGCACGGATGCCCTTATACTGTCGCTGATGGCACTCGGGATCGGTCACGGGGACGAGGTCGTCACAACCCCGTACACTTTTTTTTCCACTGCCAGTTCCATTGCGCTCGTCGGCGCACGCCCGGTATTCGCCGACATCCAGGAAAGCGACATGAACATCGACCCCGGGGCCATCGAGAAGGCGATCACCCCGAAAACGAAGGCGATAATCGTTGTCCATCTTTTCGGGAAGATATGTGATATGAATAGGATAACCGCGATCGCCGGGAAGCACGGCATCCCGGTCGTTGAAGATATGGCGCAGGCCCTCGGGGCCCGCAGGGGAAACGTGAGCGCCGGTAATTTCGGCGACATTGCCGCGACCAGTTTTTACCCTACAAAAAATCTTGGCGGCATCGGCGAGGGTGGGATGGTCCTGACGAAACGGGACGACCTCGGGGAGAAGGTACGGAAACTGCGCGTCCACGGCATGGGAGGCACACCGTACATCCATGAGATGATAGGCTTCAACAGCCGCCTTGATGAGATCAAGGCGATGGCCCTGACGGTCAAATTCCCGAAACTGGCCTTATGGAATAAGACCCGGTTGGAAACCGCGGGTTACTACAACATGCACCTGCGAGACATCGCGGTCACGCTCCCTATCATCGAGGACGAAACGTCGCACATCTTCCATCACTACGTGCTTCGAACGGACAAGCGTGACGCCTTCCAGGCGTACCTCAAGGACAACGGGATCATGACGGGGATATACTACCCGGTACCCCTGCACCTCCAGCCCTGTTTCTCTTACCTGGGATACAGGGAAGGGTCCTTTCCCGGAGCTGAGAAAGCGGCAAAAACGAGCCTCGCGATCCCCGTCTTTCCGGAACTAATGAAATCAGAAAAGAACTATATTATCAAAGTAATACGTTCATTCTTTGACTCTCAGGTTGAAGAAAACAGTATAACTGAAGAATTGTAAAAATATTTTGTAATTACACACGGCAGATTGCAGCGCTGGTCACTTCTTGCCCTTCTCGTCTGTCCCTACCCTGCCCATGCGGACCTCGACCAGCCAATCCATATTGAGATATTTCTTTGCGACCCGGTCCACGTCCTCTTTCGTCACCTTTGCGATATGGCCGGGCAATGCTTTGAAAAGCCCCGGGTCAAGGCCGTACATGGTATCGAGGCACATGGATGACGCCTTCGCGCCATTCGACTGCATCCTGATGTAGTGATTGCCGATGACGTAATTCTTGCCGTCCTGAATCTCCTGTTCCGAAAAACCTTTTTCGACTATATTTTGTATCTCCCGCCGCGCTATACGTTCCACGTCTTTCACGAAAGCAGGGCTGGTACCGATATATATCCCCATGGCACCCGTTTCGTACGCCATCTGGTTGAAGAAGGTCACGGCGTACGCAAGGGGGTTCTCCTCTCTCAAAACTCTGTGTATCCTGCCGCCCATCCCGCTTAATACAGCATCGAGGACCTCCGCGGCATACCGGTCCCTGTCAATAAGCCCCGGGCCGGGAAAACCGAAGACGATGTGCACCTGTTCGATATCTTTATCAATAACGACCATTTGCTTTGACGGTTTCACGTATAGCGGCTTCAGAATCGTCTTTGTGCCTTCCCAATCCCGAAAGAGACCTTCCATCATCCTGAATATCTCTTTCTCGTCGACATCGCCTGAGAAGGCGATCACCGCTCCTCCCGGGGTAACATACTGCCGGTAGAGGCCGGTGACGTCGTTAAGCGAGAGCTTCTCAACATCCTTCTCAGTTCCCACCGGGTCATGGCTGTATGGGTGATCGGCAAACATCGCTTCGTTGAAACGCATGAAGGTGTACGAGACCGGGTCATCGTCCCTCTGGCGGATCTCCGACATGATTTCTCTCTTTACCCGGGTCAATTCTTTGTCGCTGAACCTTGATTCCCGGAGGAGTTCCCCGAGAAGGGGGATCACGGTCTTGAGGTCCTTGCTCAGAAATTTTCCTGAGAGCCCGAAAACGTTCCTGCCGTTGTACGGGGACAGCGACCCTGCAAGCATGTCTATCTGCTTCGCTATATCCGAAGAGCTCTTGTTCTTCGTGCCCTTGAGCAGCATCCGCGACAGAACGTTGAACTCCCCGTTCATCCCGGGCCTCTCCACTTTCAACCCTCCCACAAAACCGATCCTGATGGAAAATGTCGGGGACGTGTCATTTTTGTTAACGAGGACCGTGAGGCCGTTATCGAGAAGTTTCCTGTAAGGGTTTGCCACCTTTTTCGGCTCCATCACGATCGTCCGGCGGTCCTTCGCCCCAAGGTACTTTCCCGCCACTCTTTTAACATCGGCGGCCGTGACCCCATCCACCGCTTTGAGGTATTTATCGATAAAACGGGGGTCGCCGGTCATTGTCTTCGAATCGCCTATCTGGCGCGCCCTTCCCTGGGCCGACTCGGCATCATAGATAAAATATGCCCTGAGCATATTTTTGGCCTTTTCAAGTTCCCAGTCCTCAACATCTTCCTTCTGTATTCGGCGGATCTCGGCTTCGATCCCCCGCATGACATTCTGTGTGTCGCGGGTCGAATAATTCGCATATACGACAAAGAGCCCCTCTTCCTGCGGCGTAAAGACATATGTAGATATGCCGTTGACGACTGCCTTGCGTTTCTTGAGGACCTCCTGCAGCCGTGAGCTTTCCCCGTCCCCGAGTATCGTTCCCAGCACATCGATCGCCGGGACATCCGGGTCCGTCCTCTTCGGGACCCCGTAGGCCAGGGCGATATAATTTTCCCTGACATCCTTATATACGATCTTTTCCGTTTCGCCATTCGCCTTGCTGACAGCGGTTTTCCCGGGCCTGTCTCTCCTGCGGCCCTTCTCATCCGCAAGGTATCTTTCTATCAGACCGCGCGCGACTTCCCTGTCGAAATCCCCTGCAATAACGATGGTCTGGTTCGCCGGGACGTAATGTGCCCGGAAATACCCGACGATGTCGTCACGCGTTATCTTCTCGACTGTTTCCCTGAAACCGATGATGGGTTTGCCATAGGCCTCGCCATGGTAGCTCAGCGAGAACAATTCCTTGAAAAGTTTCCTCTGCGGTTCGTCCTCGCCCATCTTTATCTCTTCGAGGACCACCTTGCGCTCTTTTGCTATCTCCTGGTCGGGAAAGGCCGGGCTCTTGACCGATTCTATGAGCAACTCGAACCCCTCCCGAAAGGCCCTGCTCGGGATAACGATATGATAGACGGTATTATCGAATGAGGTGAACGCATTGACGGTACCGCCCATGGCCTCGATCCTCTTCGCGAAATCGTTCCCCTTGATCCTCTCTGTCCCTTTGAATATCAGGTGTTCGATGAAGTGTGTTATGCCGGCTTCTCTGTCATTCTCGTTCTTGCTGCCTACGTTCATCCAGACCTGGATGGCGACAACGCCGGTATTTTTCCGTTCTTCGAAAATGTAGCTGAGCCCGTTCTTGAGAGTATGCACATCCATTGCAGTCACCTTTCCCGGCAATAAGAGACCTGTCAAAAAGAACAAAAGACAGATTAAAAGGGTTACATAAACGAAAGGCCCCCGGAGGGGCCTTTCGTGCTTCTGCGAACAGACTGAAATCATGCTTCTACAATGCCTTTTTGCCAGCTTCAAATGCCTTGATGTTGAGGTCGTGAAGCTTCGGCGCGAGCAATTTCTTGATGGCGTCGATGAAGAAGCTTTCTTTGATCTTCGGGAAGAAATTGGAGAATGCGCCCACGAGGACGACGTTCTGTGCCTGGAGGTTGCCAAGCTGTTTCGCTATCCCGAGCCCATCGACAACGTGGACGTTTTCCTTGAAAAACTTTTTAAACGTCTCGGGCACACCCTGGGGATACTGCATCATGCCGAGGCTGACCGACGGGGGAAGTATTTCCTGGGTGTTGATGACGATCTTGCCGTCCGGCTTCACCCAGTTGATATAGCGGAGAGCTTCGAGGAGCTCAAAGGAAAGGAGGAAGTCGACATCACCGTATTTGATGATCGGTGAATAGACCTTCTTCCCGTAACGGAAATGGGTCGTGACGTCTCCGCCGCGCTGGGCCATACCGTGGACTTCCGCTTTCTTGACATCATACCCGGCCCTGATGAAGACTTCGCCGAGAATGTTGCTTGCGAGGATTGCACCCTGCCCGCCTACACCGGAAAGAAATATGTTAGTGGTTTTTTCGTCTTTTTTCATATTCGCCTCCTCACTTCTTTGCCGGTTCTATGGCGTCGAATTTACATACCTGTACACAGACTTCGCATCCAACGCACTGATCGGGGTTAATGTAAGCGGTGCCTTTTCTCTTCTGGCCGTCTGCCGTCTGGCCCGCGCCTTCCTTCCAGCTTATTGCCGGGCAGTTGATCTCGAGGCACATCTTGCAGCCGCGGCACTTGTCCATATTGACCGCATAAAGCGGGTTTTTAAATTTTTTCAGAGGATTCGCCCTGCGAAGGAGCATACACGGGCTGTCCTTGCACAGAATGAGGGATGCCTCGTCCTTGTTCATCTCTTCCTTGACGACTTCCATCGTTTCCTTGATGTTGTACGGGTCGACATAGCGGATATTCGCTTCCTTGATGCCGACGGCCTTGCCGATCTCTTTATAGTCGACCTGGTTCGCCACTTCGCCGCGGACGGTGAAGCCGGTGCCCGCGTGTTCCTGGTGGCCGGTCATACCGGTGATCCTGTTGTCGAGGACGATGGTCGTCGTGTTGCCTTTATTATATGCGGCATTCATGAGAGGCAGAACGCCTGAATGGAGGAACGTGGAGTCGCCGAGGACGGCAACCACTTTCCCCAGGAAGTCCTTACCCATTGCCTTGCTTGCGCCGTGGGCCATACCGCCGCCTGCACCCATACAGATAGTCGTGTGGAGAGCGGAGATCGGGGGCGCCACTGCCAGCGTGTAGCAGCCGATGTCGCCGAATACGAACGCACCCGCCTTTTTAAGCGCGTAGAAGAGCGGCCTGTGAGAGCAGCCCGCGCAGAGGTTCGGCGGCCTTCTCGGAAGGTCTTCCGGTTTCACTCTCAGCTTCGGTGCCTTGTATGCCTTGCCTTTTACGGCAGCTTCGACGATCTCGGGTGACAGTTCGTACATGTTCGGGATGATGTCCTTGCCATGGAAAACCTTGTACCCCATCGCCCTGATCTCTGTTTCGAAGAAGGGGTCGAGCTCTTCGATGATGTAGACCTTCTTCACTGTTTTGAAGAACGTGTCGATCATTTTCTTCGGAAGCGGCCAGACCATGCCGAGCTTCAGGAAAGAATATTCGGGAAACACTTCTTTGGCGTACATGTAGGCGGAGCCGCTTGCGATGATGCCGTATGTCTTGCTGTTGATCTCCATCTTGTTAAGCTTCGTCTTGTCGGCGAAGGCTTCCAGTTTCTTCATCCGTTCTTCGACGGCTTTCCTTCTCGGCCTTACGTGGGCCGGGACCATGACGTACTTGGGAGCTTCTTTCGGGTCGAGGCCAAGCGGCATCTTCGATTCGACCCTCTTGCCCGTCTGGACAAGTGAGTCGGCGTGCGCGATCCTGGTGACGGTCCTTAAGAACACAGGAGTGTCGAACTTCTCGCTGATGTCGTAGGCTGCCTTTGTGAAATCCAGGCATTCCTGCGCGTCTCCCGGTTCCAGCATCGGGACTTTGCCGAAGCGGGCCCAGTTGCGGCTGTCCTGCTCGTTCTGCGAGCTGTGGACGTTCGGGTCGTCTGCGACGACGATCATGAAACCGCCCTTAATGCCCGTATAGGCCAGGGTCATCACTGCGTCGGCCGCGACGTTCATGCCGACATGCTTCATCGACGCCATTGCCCTTGCCCCGGCAACCGCCGCACCGGAAGCCACCTGCACTGCGATCATTTCATTGGGCGACCACTCAGCGTAAATCTCCGGGTAATTGTCAGCGACGTCTTTGAGAATTTCGCTACTCGGTGTTCCGGGGTATGCGGCCGCTACTCTAACTCCAGCTTCCCAGGCACCTCTTGCAATTGCTGCATTTCCTTGCATTATTTCTTTCATACTACCCCCATAATGGCGTATCGCCTGGATTTTGAGTGATTAATTACTTCACCTCCTTTAAGAACATGGAATTGTTTTATTATTTTTTTATGCTTGTTAATGAATTCACGTACTATTTTCAACCGATTAACGTTTCTTTGTCAAGAAATATCGTTACGGAATTCTGTCAGACGCAAGGAATTTTGCAATTGCCCGGGACCCTTCGAGGCCTTCGCTGATGCTGGCAAGAGATATCCTCTCATCCTTGCTGTGCATCCTCATGTGCTCATCCTTGGTCAGGGTGACCGGGAAAAAGCCGTACGCGGGTATGCCGAGGCCCCTGAAGTACCTCATATCCGTCGCCCCCGTCGTGACAAATGGCAAGACCGGAATATTGCCCTTCACAGACCGTATGGCTTCTTTAATTCCCTGAAAAAACAACGAATTGTAACGGGAAGGCGTCGGTGACGGGATATTTTCACCGATCCGCTCGATCACGACATCGTCGCCAGCGAGCTTTTTAACCCTTGCAAAAAACCTCGCATGCGTCTCGGACGGCAAAAGCCGCGCGTCGAAATATGCGCAGGACTCGGACGGAATGACATTCACCTTTTCGCCGCCTTTCAAAATTGTCAGCGTCACCGTGTTGCGGAGAATTGAATTATAGATCTCGTTGCGCTCCAGGCAATCTCTCCATTTCTTCGATTGAAGGGCTTTTTTCAATCCGGGGAATTGCGCATTTCCGAGAAACTGCTCTTTGAGCACTTCATCAAGATATGCCGATGTCACCGGCATGGCCTTGAGGGGCCACTTGTAAGACAGGATGTTCCGGGAGGCCGCAACGATCTTTTCGTTGGCATTGTCGCCGTGAGGCGTCGATCCATGGCCTCCCCGCCCGGAGGCCTTCAGTATGAACTGGGCCAGCTTCTTTTCCGTAACGGAGATCTGGGCATGCACGGACCCGTTCTCTTCGAACATGCAGCCTCCTTCGCTCAGCACAAATGAGGCATCTTTGAGCCCGGGGACTCTATCGAGCATAAACTCGACCCCGTGACTTCCACCGACCTCCTCGTCGCACGTTGCAAGGAAAATGATGTCCCTTTTCGGGGCCACCCCTGACCTGGCGAGTTCAATGAAAGAGACAAGCTGGCAAATGACCTGCGCCTTCATGTCTATCGTACCCCGGCCGTATATGAAGCCGTCTTTTATCTCGGCGGCAAACGGGTCGCACGCCCACTCCTCGCGCTTTGCCGGTACGACGTCTATATGGCCGAGAAGAATGACCGGCTTGCCGTCGAGCCTTCCTTTTATACGTGAAAGTACATTCGCACGGCCCGCCACGGCCTGGTAGACCTCCGCCGGGATCCCTTCCCGCCGGAGGATGTCCTGCAGGAAAAGTGCCGCCTTTTCCTCGTTGCCCGGTGGATTAGTCGTGTCAATTCTCAGGAAATTCCTCAGCAATTCGATCGTTTTATCGAGATCCATCATAGTATATCCTGTTCTTCCCTTTGCCCTTCGCGCGATACAGATTGTCGTCGGCCTCCTTGATGAGGTCCTTGTCCTCACGGCCGTTCACGTAGGTCGCGACGCCTCCGCTCATCGTCACATGCACCTGGTTGCCGTCAAGCTCGAACGTGGCATTCTCGACCGCCGACCTGAGACGCTCTGCCACGAGGGCCGCCTTTTGTGCGTCCGTCTCCGGGAGAATAATGAGGAATTCTTCCCCTCCGTACCTGCCCATCTTATCGATCGCCCTCAAATTATCTTTGCTTATCCGCGTTATCTCCCTGAGAACATGGTCCCCGACGAGGTGCCCGTACCGGTCATTGACCAGCTTGAAATCATCGATATCAAACAATATCACCGAGAACGGCCCTTCGTAGCGGCGTGAACGCTGTATCTCCGCCGCCAGTTCCCCCACGATGCAGGCGTGATTGTAAGCCCCCGTTAGTCCATCGTGGCGGGACAGGTTCCGTATCTCCTCGAAAAGACTTATCTTTTCCAGCGTCAGGGCGATATGTGAACAAAAACGGGAAAAAATCGAAGCTTCTTCAGTGTTGAAAGGGGCCTTCCTGTAGAGGGCAGCGTACCCGAAAAAGCGGTTGTTCGTCCTCAGTTCCGACACGGCGGATTCGATGGAAAACCCCGATGCAGTGTCTGCTCCCGTCCTTCCTCCCGCCAGCGCCGAGACCATCGCACGGTGCAGCAGCGGATCGCGTTCACCCTCCGGCAGGATGTGTATGTCGGCATCCTGGCTGCCCATCAGCATTGCACCGAAATACTCGAAATCGAGGAAACTGCGCAACAGCGTGTTTGCGTTCCTGAGGACAAAAACGGGATCGCCCGTCTCACCGATCATCCGCTGAAGGTCTTTCAAGAATTCGAGTTCGAGGATGTTGATCTTTTCGTGCCTGTACCGCTCTTCGACCTGCGCGGTCAATTCTTCCGTGCGCAGGATCTCCATGTAATGGTCCATGCTGTTATTGACGATATGGAACAGTTCCTCGAAGCTCTTGAACGGTTTCGACAGGAGCGCGTATGCCCCGTTGCTCAACGAAGCAAGCCTTTCCGATTCCTCGGCGTATCCCGTCATCATGATAACGGGGATACGCCGGTCTATCTTCTTTATGGCCTTGAGTATCTCTATCCCGGAGACACCGGGCAGGACTATATCGAGAAGAACCGCATGAGGCTTCTTTTCTGCAAGCTCCTTCCCGAGGTCCGGCATCCGTTCGTACGTAAAGACCTCGAGCCCGAATTGCTGCAGGAATTCCTGCAGGACGATCAGGAGGGTTTTCTCATCATCTATTATGAATAAACGTTTCTCAGGAGACATTATAGGCCGTATCGACAAAGGCGCGTGCCCCTGCCGCGCAAAACGCCCCCTGCTACACGGAAACCACTTCTTTGATCTCCGGGATCTCCTGCTTGATCTGCTTCTCGACACCCATTTTCAGCGTCATTGCGCTCATGGGGCAGCTTCCGCACGCCCCCTGAAGCCTGACCTTCACGATACCGTCGACAACATCGACGAGCTGAATGTCGCCGCCATCCCTTTGCAGGAGTGGCCGTATCTTGTCGATCACCTGCTGGACCCTTTCTTTCATGATCTCCTCCGTTGCTTTGCCGTCCGTGCAGTTATCTTTGCGGGTTTGGCATTCTCTATGCTGATCTTTATTTCTTTCACGGTTTCCTTCACAGATTTCGGCAGCACGATGGTCAGGACCCCGTCCTTATATGATGCGGACGCCTTGTCCCCCAGGACGCTGCCCGGAAGAGAGACTGTCCGCGAAAAGAAGCCGTGCATCCTCTCAGACCGGTAATAATCCCGGTCCCTGAGTTCCAGCCGCTGCTTTCTCTCGCCTTCTATCGTCAGCGTGTCTTCCATCACCGTGACCGCAATATCCTCAGGGTTTACTGCCGGCAGGTCCATCATAACCATAATGTTCCTGTCATTATCAATGATATCGACGGGGGGCAGCCAGTTCTTCCCGGCAAATGAAGTAAACCCGGTGTTGCCGAAAAAGTCCTCGAAAACCCTGTCCATCTCTTCCCGCAAAGAAGGGAACCGCGTATCCCACATGGATCTCCATGGCGTCAGGGGCATATAGGTCCTCCCATATATATCATGCTTTGACCGCTCTCTTCCAGAAAGTGACTATTCCTGAATGATGGAAAAACAGTTCGACAAGCTCCCAGCTTTCGCTTCCCATTTCGTTGAGCATCCCCGAAAGATTGTTGAGTTGCTCGATGCCGACAGCATGGATCTCGCATTCACCGTCAGACCTGCATGCGTAGACGATGTTGTTCTCTTCGTCGATGTCGACACCAGCATCCCTGAGCTGGTCCATCGAATAGGTCCTGATAGTGTATTCAAACTTCATCCCGTACCCCCGCTAAAGACGCTTTATGCTATAATACTAAACCATTATATGATAATTTTAAAGAGTTCATGATCGATTTTCCCTCATATCTGAAATTATACGAAGAGGACGCCATCGCGGACCGGCTTGAAGAGCTTCTTACGAGAGCCGCGCCCTGCATGCTTTGCCCGAGGCAGTGCATGGCCGACAGGGCTGCCGGGGACCGGGGCTACTGCCAGGCGCCTTACGAGGCCTACCTTTCATCCGCCGCACCCCATTTTGCGGAAGAGCCGCCCATCACCGGGACACGAGGTTCCGGCACGATATTCTTCACGCACTGCAGCCTCCGCTGCAGTTTCTGCCAGAACTACGAGATCAGCATCCGGGGTGAAGGGATAAGCTGCCCGACCGCCGCATTGTCGGAGGTTATGATAGACCTGCAGAACAAAGGGTGCCATAACATCAATTTCGTCACCCCGACCCATTATGTCCACCAGATACTGAAGGCCCTTCCCCTTGCCATAGAAAAAGGCCTCACTATCCCCCTCGTCTACAACACGGGCGGATACGACTCCCCCGACACCATACGGCTGCTCGACGGTATATTCGACATATACATGCCGGACATCAAATTCCTGGACCCCGTGCTCGCTTCCCGGTACTGCCGTGCGGAGAATTATCCGGAGGTGGTACGGGAAGCCATACGTGAAATGCACCGGCAGGTGGGGGACCTCATCGTGGACGAGAGCGGAATAGCCATGAGGGGCCTCGTTATACGGCACCTCCAGATGCCCTCCGCAGTCGCCGACTCAAAGGCCGTGCTCGATTTTATCGCCGGCATATCGACAAATTCGTACGTCAATATCATGTCACAGTACTACCCCTGTCACGTGGCGCGAGAGACGCCGGAGATCGCCCGGAGGATAACGGCTGAAGAGCATGGGGAAGTGGCCCGCTACGCGCGCTCTATCGGTCTTGTCCGCGCTGATCGTTACTGATCTTTTTGCTGAGAACACTATTCGTCTTAACGATCTCGTAGGGGTCCTTTCCGGAGACCTCCCACGAATACGCGCCCTTACCGTCCCTTTTCAACCTGATCTTCACGTCACCCCGCATGCTCTTCCTGATCTCCTCCATTTCTTTCTGATAATGCGCATCCTGAACAGGCCGCTCATGGACCGGCGCCGGCCGCGTACATCCGGAAAATACACAGGCCAAAAACAGCATTGCCACGCATAACATCACGGCACCAGGTCCTCGGTCAATTATCATATATCCTCCCCCACATTCCTGAAAATTCCGGACAACCCGGTACCTGATATTACTTTTCAACCCGCAAATAATTCCCAAACCTCCGGCAACAAGCCACTTTTTGATTTCCCTGCGCAGAATGATGATATATGTTAATGATAGGCAATGGGCTATGGGCGATAGGCTATGGGGAACCCAACGTCAATCCCGGTGAACCCCCTCTATTACCTATCACCGGTTTCTTTTGGCTTTTCCTATTGCCCATTGCCTGTTGCCTGTAGCCGGGGTTTATTATGTCCGAACCGTTAAAATTTTCCGTCAGCCCCGAGAAAGAAAAGGCCCTCCGACAGAGGCTCGAGGACCTCGGGATAGATGAAAAGGACCTTATTGAGCGTTTTGTGCGTTCAGGCGGCCACGGGGGGCAGAATGTCAACAAGGTGTCGACCTGCGTCTACCTCAAGCATGTCCCGACCGGCATAGAGGTCAAGTGTCAGAGAGAGCGCTCCCAGGCCCTCAACCGCTTCATCGCCCGGCGAATACTCGCCGACAAGATCGAGAACGTCCTGCTCGGGAAGGAAAGCAGGGAACAGCAGGAACGCGAGCGCATACGCCGCCAGAAACGCCGGCGCTCCCGCAAGGCCAAAGAAAAGGTCCTCCGCCTCAAACACCACACGGCGGACAAGAAAAGGGCCCGGGCGTACAGGCCGGATGGGGACGACGGCTAACAAAGCAAAGTTCTCTCTGCTTTTTCTGTCAACTGAAAAGTTTTTGTGGATGGGTTTTTTCCGTTAGCCTTTTGCCGTTAGCCGTTCTTTATTCTTTAGCCGTTTGCCGTTTTTGCCGATAACCATCTTGTGAGCCTTGACATTACATCCACGGAAAAGCCGGTCGGGAACTTCCTGTCCTCGCTCCTCGAGGCCTATCCCGACGCCACCATGCGGGATATTGCGGTCCTTTTCACCGATGTCGTCGGCTCGACAACGTTTTTCAAGACCCATGGCGATATCCGCGGCAGGGAGATGCTCAGGACCCATCACCGCATGGCAATGTCGATCATCGAGACCTATGGCGGACGGCTTATAAAAGAAGTCGGGGATTCGGTCCTCGTCTACTTTCCGGAAACGGTCGATGCACTGAATGCCTCCATAAAGATCCAGCAAAAGTTCTTCCTTCATAACATGGAAAGCATCGAAGAGGACCGTATACATGTCCGGGTCGGCCTCCACCACGGCCGGGTCATAGTGGAGGACACGGATATTTACGGTGACGTGGTCAATGTCGCCGCAAAATTGACCAACCTGGCGGGCAGCGACCAGATATTCGTTTCCCAGGAGATATTCGAGAGCACAAAGCAACTTCCGTCGATCCAGTTTGAAGGCATCGATTTCTGGAAAATGCAGAAAGTTCCCGACGGCCTCAAGATCTACAAGGTCATCTGGGAACATGCCTTCGCGGCGGCCCCGTCAAAGAAGGTCTTCGTCATCATGGCCCATGACGCTGCGCGTGTCTCTTTCAGGATCACTGAAGAGGACATCAATACCCCCGCCCCCGGAACGAACGGCAGCCCTCTGAAACCCTGCGTGTCTCTGAACCGGACGCCCGGAAACGACCTCGTTGCTGTGTATGATACGATTCACGGCGCGGTCAGCGCCTCGCAGGCCATATTTTCCCGTCTATTAAACCGTTACCCATCCGACAAGGGGCAGCTGCCTGTAAAAATATACGTCAGGTCCGCCTCCGTGCTCGACGAAAAAAAAGTCCTTTCCCACGGTGCAGGGAACGATCTCGACGGAGTGGCGTTCGGAGGCATCTATGTCAGCCCGGAAGTTTTCCATTATATGAGCAATTATTACCGGGTATCGGGTGAAGAGGCGGCCGGCTTCAAGGAGGCCGGCAATGTTTATGCGCTGCTCGATATGGCAAACGAGGCGGAAGTCCCCTCTCAGCCGGCAGGGGACCCTGCAGCCGAACTATCCGCCATGATGTGCTTTTATTGCGGAAGCAGTCGTCATATGTCATCATCGTGCCCCTCAAAGGGCCTCGAAGAGACCGAAAGGCCCCTGGGTAAACTTGGCTACTTCTCCATCCAGGCCATCGAAGAGCTCGCCCGGTCGATCCAGAACCCTTCCGACGATATCAAGGCCTCTCCCCAGATGCTTTCCGCGGAATCGGAGCCCACAAAACAGGAGTTGATCGCACACGCCTTCTACGACCTCAAGAAGGTCTACCAGCTTCGCTTTCATCGGACGGTCTGGAACACAAATGCAAAATCCTGGGAGACGATGCTCTCCGGCATTATCGAGAACCAGGGAGGGTTTGCATGGCTGGCACAAGATTCGCTCCGCGTGGGGAATTTCGATAAGGCGCGGTCCTTCGTCAACCTGGCGCTGGAACGAAAACCGAGGGATTACAAGGCGTGGTGCGTATCAGGGTTCCTCAATATAGAGAACGGCAACCCCGGGGCAGCACGCAACGACTTCGAGACGGCGCTCGAATGTGCCGACGCGGGGATCCCGAAGACGTACGTCTCACTCATGCTCGCACGTCTCTACAAATTTAGCGGTGACCAGAAACGCTACAGGGAAATGATAAGCGCGATCCTGGCAGTCGACCCCACATGCAGGGAAGCCCGGTACGAGGACGTTCTCCAGAGGTTCACCGACAATAGCGAGAGGTCGGCGGTACAGCGCCTCATCGGGCTTGTCAGGGACCAGAGGGATTATTTTGTGATCGCGCTCATTGACCCGGAACTCAACGCATGGAGAAATGTCATCTATCCCCACGTGTTTGAAATACTCCTCGAGGTAAAGAAGGAAGCTGCCGGCCATTTCGAGGATGCAAAGAAGGAGATCGCAAAGGTACGCGCGCTGCTTGCCCGGGAAACACGTGAAACGATCGACCCGCTTCTCGTCGAGATAGAGCGGCTGGCCCTGTCCGAAAGCTATGCAGCCTGCCTCGATGTTCCATCGAAGTGCAGCAGTGTCAGGATCATGTGCAAGAATGCCCTCAACGAACAGGTCCACATGATAACCGACAATATACGGACGCTCAAACTCCGGATCGACAGAGTGAATGAGTTCCTCGCGTCATACCGTTATCCTCATTTCATACAGAGGCACAGGCGACAGCTCGATCACCTCACGACATCGCTCAGGGGTATGGGGGACGTACGCATTTTTGCATCGTCCGCCGAATTTCAGAACTGCCACGATGCCTGCCAGGAGATATCACGTGAACTGTCATCAGTCGAAAACTCCGTGGAATACCTCGAAATATCCGCACAAATGATAACCGCGTGCTGGAAGTTCCTGAAGCACTCGTCGATCCTTTTTTCTATCGTCTTTTTCCTTGGGATCTTCATCTACCCCCTCGTCTCCGACCAGTTGAACGCTATCGTGTCCCGGTTCGACATTTCGCTCTTCCCGAACTCGTGGTCGCTGCAAAAATCCCTTCTGATCTTCGGCGGGATCCTGAGCCTCATCGCGTCTTTCTTTATCTCGGTCAAGGAAGCACTAAAAAGCAGAGAATAAATAATGGGCTATAGCCCATTATTTATTCTTTACACCCCACCCTCCAGCCGCTATAATAACGACGCATATGGAACCCTTAAGCCTGAATGAACTGGCTGAATTGCTGCTCGTCGCCTCCTACGCGGAGACCGAGGCGCTCGGGCACCCGAACTTTTTCATCTCGCTCACCGAAGTGGCCGGAAATCTCGGCATCGAGGACCTGGGCCAGGTCGTCGATGCCTGCCACCTCCTCGAGGAAAAGGGCTATATCCTTCTCGTGTTCGATCACGCAACAGCGCTCAGCGCTACCATCACCCCCGAAGGAGAGGCCTGTGTGGCAAGCGGCGGGGAGACCGGGATCATTGGTGAATACCAGAGATTCGTCGCCTCCAGGGTTGGAAAGTCCGCCGGACCTTCCGGCATAGAATTCGAGACTTCGGACCAGCCGGTACCGAATTCCGGTTTTGCGCAGCCGCACGCGGGAGACGCGCCCGATTTAACCACGCGCGTTCCCTCTGCCGGGCCCGCGCGCGAAGACCTCCATCACATTATCGCAAGCCTCGAAATGCTGGTAAACAATGATGCCTCATTGTCTGCGGAGCAAAAGTCCAATCTTGTTATCGACCTCAAGACCCTCGAACTGCAGGCTTCGAGGAGCACTCGAAAAAAACCCGTTATCGACGCCATTGCATCGGACCTTAAGAAGCTTCCCGAGCTCGCCGCTCTCGTCGACCTCCTCATTGCGAAGGCCTGACATGGATGCGGTGCCTTCATGCCGCGAGCTGCAAGGGGCCTTTGCTATTCGAACGAGAAATCGAGGAACATTACCTCCTGCGTTCCGTTTCCGACTGAAAAATTGAAAGGCAGTTGAACGATCGGGAGCGTCGTGATGAAATTGAGTTCGATCTCTTTTCCCACGATAACCATGGGGATCGCGGCCTTGAGGTTGATCCCGGCCTTTTCAAATTCTTTTCTGGCCTGTCCCGAGATTATGTTCGTTATCTCGCCAATGGCATCAACGACGTCCGAATTGACAGACTCTGATTCGTCACCGATCAGCGTCTTGTATATGAAAAGGGCGCCCTTGTCCTGAAAGCTGATCGTAATGGTACCTTTTTTATCACCGACCAGGCCCATGATACCCGTCACCTCACCGGAGGTGGTGCGGCTTGTCTTTATCACCGGCTTGCTCAGAGTGGCCTCTATTCCCAGCATGGTTTTGAAGACGGCCTGGGCTGCCATGATAAACGGGTTAATATATTTGACGTCCATCGATTCCCTCCGGCGTTGTTATTTTCCGACCTTGGCCTTTGCCTTGTCTATCGCTTCCCGCAGTTTGTCGGGGGTGAACGGTTTTACGATATAATTATCGACACCCGACTTTATCGCCTCCATAATATTGTCCTTCTGTGCCTCGGCGGTGACCATGATAAAGGGGATCGTCTTGATGTTGTCATCGGCTTTGCAGGCCTTCAGGAACTCTATGCCCGTCATCTCGGGCATGATCCAATCGCTTATGATAAGGTCGACGCTGTCGCCGGCCAGGACGCCGAGGGCGTGTTTGCCATTTTCCGCCTCGACAACGTTCTCAATATTGATCTGCTTCAAGACATTCTTGATGATCTTTCTCATCGTCGCAAAGTCGTCAACAACGAGTACCTTCATAGAATAACCTCCATTATTCGGGGTTCAGGTTCCTGCCAAACTAAATATCTTATCGTGCAAAAGGAAATTAACTTAAATGCACACGGTGACCGTGTATTGCATATATTACGGTTTTCCGGCCTTCCGGCTCGAGCTCGACAGGATGTTGCAACCGGACGGTAAAATCTTGTAAGATTTTATAGGGGACCCAAACATGACCGACCAGGAATTCCTAGGCACCCTGGAGCTCTTCGAACAGCTTCATATCCTTGATCATTACAGGTCACTTTCGTCGCATCACAAACGGTCCTTTCTCGATGCGAACAGGGACCTCGACCTGCACCTTGCCTTTCAACTCTACCGAAAATTCTGCGGGGCAAACCCCGGCGCAGTCGATCCTGCGATGATCAGCCCGCCCGATATCATCTGTGTCCCGAAGGGCGCACCTCAGAATACCGACGCATCGGCCGTGCTTGCAACAGGAGAAGCGCTCCTGCGCCAGCAAAAGGTGGCCGTTCTCATTGTGGCAGGGGGACAGGGCTCACGTCTGGGGTTCGAGGGCCCGAAAGGCACCTTCCCTCTATCACCCGTCAGGGGCAAGACGCTTTTCCAGTTGCTCTCGGAACAGGTCAGGGCGCTTTCCACACGGTACCGGGTCCCTATTCCTCTCCTGATCATGACGAGCACGGACAATCACCAGGACACCGTCGGTTTCTTCAGGCAGAACGGGTTCTTCGGCCTCGGCCCCGACGCCGTCCATTTTTTCCCTCAGGGGGTCCTTCCCGCCGTTTCGCCTGACGGCAGGCTGATCATGAAAGACAACATACACCTATACACGAGCCCCGACGGGCACGGCGGCTCCCTCAAGGCCCTGTGGGATTCCGGGCTCCTGTTCAAAATGATCGATTCTGGCTATGAAGAACTCTTCTACTGCCAGGTCGACAATCCTTTAGTGAGGATCGCCGACCCGCTCTTTCTCGGGCACCACCGGCAGGCACTCTCGCAGGTTTCCACAAAGGTCGTAAGGCGCAGAAGCATCGAGGAAAAGGTCGGTGTGTATTTGAAGCTCAACGGAAAGGATGCTATCGCCGAATACAGCGACCTCGACGAGAGATACATGTCCGCTCTTGATGACGGGGGCGAGATCCTCTACTGGGCCGGGAACACAGCCATTCACATCTTTTCCCTGTCCTTCATACGGGAACTGAACAAAAACGGCTTTGCCCTGCCGTACCATTGCGCAAAGAAGTCGGCCTACATCGTATCGTCCGACTGGGAACCGGCAACCATCGACGTCTGCAAATTCGAGACATTCGTATTCGACGCACTGCCCTTCGCCCAGAAGACATGCTGCATGGAGGTCACAAGGGAGGATGAGTTCGCGCCGGTCAAGAACAAGGAGGGCAACGACTCTCCGGACACAGCCCGGGCGGCATTGACGGCCCTGCATAGACGCTGGCTCACCCGCGCCGGCATTGATGTCCCCGAAGGGACGCGGCTCGAAATAAGCCCGCTCTATGCCCTCGGGCCTGAAGACGTCATTAAAAAGCAGAAAGGGAAGAAATTGACGAAACCGGCGATAAACGGGGATGTGTATTTGGAATAACGGCTAACGGCTAACGGAAAAGAAAAAAGAAAGTCATTGAGGAGATTTTGTAGACGTGAAAATCCTGTTATTTACTATTAAGGGGAAAAAGAAAAGTATCTGTTGTCCCGTTTGCCGTTGGCCGTACGCCGTTAGCCGTCCTCACATTCTGTCCCCGGCCGTGAGGTCCCATTCGCCGATATACCGGGGGCTGCCGGGGTCGTAGAGATCAACCGGGGTGATCTTTCCGTCCGGGCATTCCCGAAAGACCGTTTTCAAGGCCCCCTCGTGTGCGATGAGGGCCGTTATGTATCCCGGTATCCGCTCAAAACCGATCTCGACAGCATAATCCTTGAGTGACGATGATGTCGTGAAGAAGAAAAGGCGCCTGCTGTTGTTGAGCGCTTTTGCGCAGCATGCTTTCAAAACATCTTCGCGTGAGTGGTCTGCGTAGCCTCTAAATGCCAGCAGGCGGTCGAAGATCCCCTTCTTCTCGATCACGCCGACGCAGGTATCCTCGATGCAGGCGAATTCCACTATCTCGGTGCGATCAATGAACTGGGACCGCCACTCATCCGGGCTATAGACAAATCGGGCACACCCTGCGCCCCCTGCCGTCATTAGAAGGGAAACGTCGAGGGAACAACGCGTACTGTCCTGTGTTACGGAGAACGGTACGGGG
>CALMFJ010000016.1 GCA_937862865.1 uncultured Pseudomonadota bacterium
TAGAGCACCGGACTCCAAATCCGGGTGTTGGGGGTTCGAATCCCTCCTGGCCTGTTTAAATTTATGGTGAACGATGGATTTTAAAGAGAAGCTTGAGCCTGTAAAAGATTATTTCCGGGAAGTGTATCACGAAGGGAAAAGGGTGACCTGGCCATCACGCAAGGATGCCATGAAAGGCACGTACATTGTCCTCATAACAGTCGTTATCGCAGCACTCTTTCTTGGTATAGTCGATATCGGCCTGTCGAAGATCATCCAGGCCATCATACGATAAGGAACGACGGAAAATCCAATGGATAAGAAATGGTATGTTGTCCACACCTATTCGGGATACGAGCAGAAAGTAAAGGAGATGTTGGAAGAGAACATCAAAATAATGAAAATGGAAGAGTATTTCGGTGATATCATCGTCCCGTCCGAGATCATCATGGAGAAGGTCAAGGGGCAGGTGAAAAAATCACAGAGGACGGTCTTCCCGGGGTATATCATCGTCAATATGGCCATGAACGACACGACGTGGCATTTCGTGCGGAATACCCCGAAAGTGACGGGTTTTGTCGGGTATGACAAGATGAACCCCCCGGCCCTTCCGGAGAAAGAGGTCAACGATATCATCAATGCGATCCAGGAAGGCAAAGGAAAGATCAAACCCAAGATCAGGTTCGAAAAAGGCGACGGCATCAAGGTCACCGAGGGGCCGTTCACCAATTTCACCGGCAATGTCGAAGAGATAAAGCCGGAAAAGGGCAAGGTCAAGGTCCTCCTGAACATCTTCGGCAGGACGACGCCTGTGGAGCTTGATTTTATACAGATAGAGAAAATTTGAAGGAGCATAAGAAATGGCAAAGAAAGTAATCGCATTGGTAAAACTCCAGCTCCAGGCCGGTCAGGCCACGCCGTCACCGCCTGTAGGCCCCGCGCTCGGTCAGCATGGCGTCAATATCATGGAGTTCTGCAAGGCCTTCAATGAAAGGACGAAAAGCCAGGAAGGCACCATAATCCCGGCGCTGATCACAATATTTTCCGACAGGACCTTTACTTTTGTCACGAAGACACCGCCTGCGTCATTTCTTATCAAGAAGGCAGCAAAGCTGGCAAAAGGTTCCAACAATCCTAAGAAGGAAACGGTCGGATCGATAACGAAATCTTCAGTGAAGGAGATCGCCCAGCTGAAGATGGTCGACCTCAATGCGAAAGATATAGACGGAGCGATAAAGATCATCGAGGGTTCCGTGCGCAGCATGGGCCTCGAGGTCGTGGAAGGATAAGGACGCTGTAAGCGCCTGGCATGTTCACGACAGCATGCTGGCGTATCTAATACGAGGTGATGTGAAGATGGCACTTGCAAAAAAATATGTCGAAGCGAGAAAGAAGATCGATCGCGAAAAACGTTACGAAATGGGTGAGGCGCTGGACCTGCTGCCCCAGGTCTGTTTTGCGAAATTCGACGAGACCGTCGAACTTGCGCTCAGGCTGGGGGTCGATCCGCGTCATGCGGACCAGATGGTGCGCGGCAGCGTAGCACTGCCTCACGGTCTGGGGAAAACCGTCCGCGTCCTGGTCTTCGCAAAGGGTGAAAAAGAGAAAGAAGCCCAGGAGGCCGGAGCGGATACGGTCGGCGCCGAAGACCTTATCGAGAAGATCCAGAAGGGATGGATGGATTTCGACAAGGCAATTGCAACACCCGATGTCATGGGTATGGTAAGTAAATTAGGTAAGATCCTCGGGCCCCGGGGCCTCATGCCTAACCCAAAGGTCGGCACAGTTACTTTCGAGATAGCCAAAACGGTGAAGGAAATGAAAGCTGGCCGCGTAGAATTCCGGGTTGACAAGGCAGGGAACCTCCATGTGCCCGTGGGAAAGATCAGTTTCGGGAAAGAGAAGCTCCTTGAAAATCTCAATTCACTCCTCGATGCGGTTATCAGGCTCAAACCACCGACAAGCAAAGGAACGTATGTAAAAGGTATGGCGATTAGTACCACCATGAGCCCGGGTATAAAAGTCGATCCTTCTTATGCACGAAGCTTGACGAAATAGGGAAAAGGTCAGAGAAAGCAGGTGTGGCACCCGTAAGCGGGGTCAGTAAGCGTTTAAACGGCCTGCCGAGGCTTTTCGTAGCATGGTCTCTCCCCTGACTTTCCATACATATTCTAGAGAAAGGAGGGATAATAACCATTGGAACGGCAAAAGAAAACACAGGTTGTTGAAGAATTAGGGTCGAAGCTGAAAGAACTCGACTGCCTCTTCCTCGCTGATTACAGCGGGATGAACGTAGCCCAGGTCACGAAGCTGAGAAGAGAGCTACGCAATGTCGGCACGGATTTCACCGTCGTCAAGAACACTCTTCTCAGGATAGCGTCAAAAGGCACAAAGGCGGAAGCTCTTTACGACAAATTCGACGGTCCTAACGCGATTATCTGCACCAACGCGGACCCCATCGGTCCCGCGAAGGTCATTGCCGGTCTGGCCAAAGAGATGCCGAACCTGAAATTGAAAGCAGGGTATATCGGCAGTCGCACCATCACGGTGGAAGAGATCCAGAAACTGGCGACCCTTCCGTCGCGCGAAGTCCTGCTCGGGAAACTGGTGGGAATTCTCAAAGGTCAGCCGAGCCGTCTCGTCTACGCCCTGTCGGGGAATTTGAACAAGCTCATGCTCGTTTTGAATTCCATCAAGGCCCAAAAAGAACAAGCATAAAAGGAGGATTATATACATGGCAATTTCACGTGAAGAAGTTATCAGTTTCATCGAAAATATGACGGTTCTCGAACTCTCCGAGTTCGTGAAGGAATTGGAAGACAAGTTCGGCGTACAGGCAGCGATGCCGATGATGGCGGCGGGGCCGGGTGCCGGCGCGGCGGCGGCACCTGCGGCGGAAGCTGTCGAAGAGAAGACGGAATTCAACGTAACGCTGACCGGCTATGAAGCGGACAAGAAGATCCAGGTCATCAAGGTCGTCCGTGCGATCACGGGTCTCGGGCTCAAGGAAGCCAAAGACCTCGTAGAAGGAGTGCCGAAAGCGGTGAAAGAAGCTGTATCCAAAGACGAAGCTGCCAACATCAAGAAACAGCTGGAAGAAGTCAGCGGACAGGTTAAGGTTGATTAATAAAATAATTGCTGTACAAAGCAGGGGTCCAGTGCTTAACCGGTGAGGCTCGCTCTGGATCCCTGTCTTTACGCTTTTACACCCAAATGAGGTGAGATAAATCTATGAAAGAGACTTTCCATAACAGGATATTCCGGAAGAATTACGGAAAGATCAAAGAGGTTCTCGAGATACCGAACCTTATCGAGATCCAGCTTGATTCGTATGAGAAGTTCTTGCAGAAAGACATTTCCGCAGAGAAGAGAGACTCAATAGGCCTGCAGGCAGTTTTCAGCAGCGTTTTCCCGATCAGGGACGCACACGACACGACAACCCTCGAGTTCGTTAAATACGATATGGGCGAGCCCAAGAATTCGGAGGAGGAATGCATCTTCAGGGGGCTCACCTTCGCGGCCCCGATGAAAGTCACGATCAGGCTCGTTGTATGGAATATCGATCCCGACACGAAAGCAAAGGACATACGCGCCGTCAAGGAACAGGATGTCTATTTTGGCGAGATACCCCTCATGACGGAACGCGGGACCTTCATTATAAATGGCACGGAGCGGGTCATTGTCAGCCAGCTCCATCGCTCGCCCGGTGTCTACTTCGACACCGACCAGACCAAGACCACCATAGGCGGCAGCCTTTCATATACAGCGCGGGTGATACCGTACCGCGGTTCATGGCTCGATTTCGAGTTCGACCACAAAGAGCTCGTTTACGTCAGGATAGACAAGAAAAAGAAGATACCCGTCACCCTTTTTCTCAAGGCGCTCGGCTATTCAGAAAAAGAGATCCTCGATTATTTCTACGAGAAAGAGACGATCGTCATAAAAGACAAGAAACTGTTCAAGGAAACCCCTCTCGCGCTTCTCGTCGGCCAGAAGGCGCCGTCGGACATCGTTAACGAGAAGACCAATGAGGTCCTTGTCAAAAAGCACAAGAAGATAACGAAGGCTGTGATCCGGAAAATGGAGCAGGCCAAGATCCACGCGATACCTATCGAAGAGGAAGACCTTATCGGCAAGGCAACCGCAACCGAGATCCTCGACCCTAAGACGAAAGAGGTCCTCATAGGCATCAATAAAGAGATCACGCCGGAATACCTCGAGACGCTGATCGCGAAGAAGGTGAAGAGCTTTGAGGTGCTGTTCATAGACAATCTCAACGTCAGCCCGTCACTGCGCAACACGTTGAACATCGACAAGGTCTCGACGAAGGACGAGGCCCTTATCGAAATATACCGGAAGCTCCGTCCGGGCGACCCGCCGACCATCGAGTTCGCGGAGACACTGATCCAGAACATGTTCTTCAGCCCGGAAAGGTACGACCTGTCGCGCGTCGGCAGGCTCAAGATAAACCACCGGCTCGGGCTCGATGTCGCCCTCGACATGACGATCCTGCGGCGCGAGGACATCATCGAGGTCGTGCACCAGCTCCTCAAGCTTAAAGATGCCCGGGGCCCCGGCGATGATATCGACCACCTCGGCAACAGAAGGGTCCGCACGGTCGGCGAGCTTCTCGAGAACCAGTTCAGGATGGGGCTTGTACGCATGGAGCGCGCGATTAAGGAGAGATTGACCTTCCCCGAAATGGAAACGCTCATGCCGCACGACCTTGTAAACCCGAAACCTGTCGCCACCGCGGTCAAGGATTTTTTTGCATCGAGCCAGCTGTCACAGTTCATGGACCAGACGAACCCCTTGAGCGAGATCACCCACAAGCGCAGACTGTCGGCCTTAGGCCCCGGCGGTCTCACCCGGGAAAGGGCCGGTTTCGAGGTCCGTGACGTGCACCCGACCCATTACGGCAGGATATGCCCGATCGAGACCCCTGAAGGCCCCAACATCGGCCTCATAGCGTCATTGTCGACCTTTGCGAAGGTCAACGAGTTCGGATTCATCGAGGCCCCCTATCGCCAGGTTGTCGACAAGAAGGTCACCGACAACGTGAAATATCTCAGCGCGATGGAGGAGGAACAGTATTACATTGCTCAGGCCAATGCCCCTGTCGATAAGGACGGCAAACTGATCGGCGAGCTGATTCCCGCCCAGAAGGGCGGCAGTGTTTATCTCGTGAGCCCCGGTCAGGTGGAGTACATGGACGTTTCCCCGAAGCAGCTGGTGAGCGCATCCGCCGCACTGATACCGTTTTTGGAGCATGACGACGCCAACAGGGCCCTCATGGGCTCGAACATGCAGCGCCAGGCGGTCCCGCTCGTCATTACCGAGGCGCCGATAATCGGCACCGGTATGGAGCGGGTCGTCGGAAGGGACTCGCGGGTCACCATTATGGCCCGTCACGACGGCGTTATCGAGAGCGTCGATGCAAGCAGGATCATCCTCAAGTACGAAGAGA
>CALMFJ010000017.1 GCA_937862865.1 uncultured Pseudomonadota bacterium
CCTCAGGGAATCGGAAGAACGATATCGGGTCGCGGTAGAGTCGTCGAACGACGGCGTTGCGATAGTCCAGGATTTCACGCACGTCTATGTGAACCCGAGGTTCTTGGAAATATTCGGATATTCGAGTACCGACGAGATAAGGGGCACGCGGCAATACATCATCGTCCACCCCGACGATCTCGAAAAGGTGGTTGGCTACGCAACGAAACGGCAAAGAGGCGAGGCCGTACCGGGCAGGTACGAGTTCAAGGGCATCAGGAAGGACGGGTCACCCGTTGACATCGAGGTATCGGCCAACACGATCACGTACAGGGGCAGGCCCGCAATCCTCGCGTACCTGCGTGACATAAGCGAGAGGAAGAGCATCAACGATGAGCTGACCCGCAATGTGTCCCGCCTGAAAAGGCTCGTCGACATCCTGCAGCACCCCTCGGAGAGCATCCAGGAATTCCTCGACTACGCTCTCGAACAGGCGATCGAGCTCACCGGGAGCAAGATCGGTTACATCTATTATTATCACGAGGACCGCAAGGAATTCATCCTCAACACATGGTCAAAAGACGTCATGCCTGAGTGCGCGGTCGCCAATCCGCAGACACGGTACGAACTTGACAAAACAGGTGTCTGGGGTGAGGCCGTCAGGCAGAGAAGGCCTATCGTGCTCAACGATTTCCCCGGCCGCCATCCCCTCAAGAAAGGGTACCCCGAAGGCCATGTCGGCCTCCTCAAATTCATGACCGTCCCGGTGTTTAAGGATACGGAGATAGCGGGGGTCATCGGGCTGGCCAATAAAGAGACCGATTACGGCGAAACGGACGTCCTCCAGGTATCTCTCCTCATGGAAGCCGTCTGGAAGGTGACCGAGCGGCTGATGGCCGAGGAGGCGCTGCGCGAACGGACGAAGGAACTCCGGTGCCTCTATTCCGTGGCCAACTGCGTTGAAAAATATCAAGCCGTTGATGCCATGCTGCAGCACATTGCCGACGTGATCCCGTCGGGATGGTTCTACGCCGAGAGGGCATACGCAATGATAATCCTCGACGGCAGGGAGTTCAAGACCTCAAATTTCCATGAAAGTGAATGGAAGATGAACGCTCCTGTCATGGTAAATGGGGAGAGGCGGGGATGTGTCGAGGTAGGCTATCTCGATAAAATGGCCGACCGCGACGAGGGCCCGTTCCTCAAAGAGGAAACGGACCTCATCAACGCGATATGCGAGCGTATAGGAAAGGTCATCGAAAGGAAAGAAGCCGATAAAAAACAGAGGGACAGTGACGAACGCGTCCGCGTCCTGCTTGACTCGACGGCCGAGGCCATTTACGGTATCGATCTTGAGGGCAACTGCGTCTTTGCGAACCCGTCATGCGTCAAGATGCTCGGGTATTCTCATGTCGATGACCTTCACGGCAGGAACATGCACGATCTGATACATCATGCATGGCCGGACGGGCGCCCGATGCCGGTCGAGGACTGCAACATATACCGGGCGTTCCGCCAGGGAAAAGAGATCCACATCGACGATGAGGTGCTGTGGCGCAAGGACGGCACCAGTTTCCCCGCCGAGTACTGGTCGTACCCCCAGATATTAAACGGGGAAGTGGTGGGCGCCGTCATAACGTTCTTCGATATCGCCGACCGGAAGAAGGCGGAAAAGGAGATCCTCGAGGGCCGGGAACTCGCAGAGGCGGCGAGCGCGGCGAAGAGCGAGTTCCTTGCAAACATGAGCCATGAGATCCGCACCCCTATGAACGGGGTCATCGGTATGGCTGGTCTGCTGCTCGATACGGAGTTGACCGATGAGCAGCGGCACTATGCGGAAACGGTCCGGTCGAGTGCAGAGGTGCTTCTCGCCCTTATAAACCAGATCCTCGATTTCTCGAAGATAGAAGCGGGCAAGCTTGAGCTTGAGGAACTGGACTTCGATCTTCGTTCCCTTCTCGATGACTTCGCCACGATGTTGTCCGCGCAGGCCCATGAAAAAGGACTGGAACTTATCTGCGGGGTTTCCCCGGATGTTCCCACTTTCCTGCGCGGCGATCCCGGGCGCCTTCGCCAGGTCCTCACCAATCTTGCGGGCAATGCAGTAAAATTTACGCACAAAGGAGAGGTCGCCATCCGGGCGAACCTCGTTTCGGAGACGGAAAGCGGGACATGCATCCTCTTCTCCATCAAGGACACCGGCATCGGCATCCCCCCGGACAAGCAGGCCATCCTCTTCGAGAAGTTCACACAGGCCGATGCATCGACAACACGCAAGTACGGAGGCACCGGGCTGGGACTTGCCATCGCCAGAGAGCTTGTGGGAATGATGGGCGGCTCTATCACGCTTGCAAGCGACGTCGGCGCGGGATCGGAATTTTCATTCACCGCCCGTTTTGCGAAACAGCCCGACACGAAACAGGAACGGGGAACGCCTTCCGTGGAACTCAAAGGCGTTCGCGTTCTCGTAGTCGATGACAATAAGACGAACCGCGAGGTCCTGGCGGGCCAGCTAAAGGCATGGGAGTTACGGGTGAACGAGGCGGGTGACGCCCCCGGTGCGATCGAATTGCTCTATGCGGCCGCAGAACAGGGAGACCCGTTCAGAGTAACGATCATCGATATCCAGATGCCCGGCATGGACGGTGTCGCCCTCGGGCGGATGATCCTCAGCGACGGAAAGCTCGCCGGCACCCAAACGGTCCTTCTGTCTTCGCTCGGGCAGCGCGGGGATGCCCGGAAAATGGAAGAAGCAGGTTTTTCGGGGTACCTGACGAAGCCCGTCCGGCAGTCCGAACTCCTGGGCTGCCTCAAGACCGTTCTGGCATCCGCGGGAGATCGCGGGGAAGGAACCCCCATAGTGACACGCCACACGGTCCGTGAGATGCGGCGAAGCGGGTTGAGAATCCTTATCGCGGAAGACAATATCACAAACCAGCAGGTGGCGATGGGAATCCTGAAGAGGCTGGGCTTTCGCTCCGATGCCGTGGCGAACGGCGCGGAGGCTGTCCGGGCCCTCGAGACGATCCCGTATGGCCTCGTGCTGATGGATGTACAGATGCCCGAGATGGACGGCCTGGAAGCAACGCGGCGCATACGCGATCCCGGGTCCCCGGTCAGGGACCACGCGGTGCCGATCATCGCGATGACCGCCCACGCCATGCAGGGGGACAAAGAACGCTGCCTCGAGGCCGGCATGAACGACTATCTGAGCAAGCCCGTCATGCCGAAAGAACTGGAGAAGATGATCCGTAAATGGGCGAACCCCGATGACAACGGGTTGTCCACTCCCGGGTCGCCGGCAAAAGTCACCGGAAAGAAAGGCGGGGCCCCGGTCTTTGACGATAAAGTGATGGACGAGTTGCTCATGGACGACCGGGAACTGGCGGTAACGGTACTGCAGGCCTTTCTCGAGGACACTCCGCGCCAGATCGAAACATTAAAGGAACATGCCGCGGCGGGCGATATCCGGAAAGTTGAACGCGGCGCCCATACAATAAAAGGTGCCGCGGCGAATATCGGCGCCGAAAGGCTCCGGCTGATCGCGTACGAGATGGAGCTCAGGGGAAAGGCGGACGACCTGCCTTCGATGCAGCAGAAATTGCCCGAACTCGAAGAGAGCTTCCGTGAACTAAGAGATGTCCTGGAAAGGAAGATAGGGAGGGCCCGAACTTCCGGGTAGGGGCATTGTGAATGGCGGAGAGGCAGGGATTTGAACCCTGGGTACAGCTTTCACCGTACACTCGCTTAGCAGGCGAGCACCTTCGGCCTACTCGGTCACCTCTCCGTAGGGACTCGGACACAGTATACTGATTTACCCGGTGAATTGCAATAATCTGGCATAACGGGGGCCCATGTCAAACAACCCTGCACAGCGGATGATCGACATCCTGAAAACGCGGCATGACGTGCTGAGGCTCACACGCGAGTTCTTTTACGCGCGGGATTACATCGAGGTGGAGACGGCGCACCTTATGGCGACCGCGCCGCCCGACCCCCACATCGATCCCCTTGAGGTCCAGGTTGCCGGAAAGGGACCGTTCTTCCTCCACACGTCACCCGAGATGAATCTCAAGAAACTCCTGCGATCGGGACACGAAAGGATCTTCGAGATCTGCAAGGTATGGAGGGTCGAAGACCTCAAAGAGGTCCATAATACTGAGTTTACGATGCTCGAATGGTACCGCGAAGGTTCGTGCCGGGATATCATGGCCGAGACGGGCGAGCTCGTCGGATATGTCGCGGAACGCCTTCCCGCGATACAAAAGAGAAGGTTCGCCGGCGCCTTCACCACCTACGAGCTTGACCGGCTTTTTGAGGACATCCTGGGCTTCGACCCTTTTCCTCTTGACCGGGACGCCCTCTTTGCCGCCCTTGAGGATAAGGGTTTTTTGGGGATTGACGACAAAGATGATTGGAACAGCCTTTTTTTCAAGGTTTTCATACAGGAGATAGAAAACGTGCTGCCGGCTGACCGGCCCTATTTCATATACGGGTGGCCCTCTTCTATCTCGACAATGGCAAAAAAGCGCAACGACAGGCCGAACATGGTCGAGCGGTTCGAGCTGTACATCGGCGGCCTCGAAATTGCAAACGGCTACAGCGAACTGACCGACCCCGCCGAACAGCGCAGGCGTTTCGAGAATGACAACTGCGAAAGGGCCCGCCTCGGAAAACGGCAATTTCCCCCCGATCAGGCGTTTCTCGATTCGCTTCGATCGATACGGCACGACTGCACCGGTGTCAGTGTCGGCATCGACCGCCTCCTCATGGCCCTCCTCGGCAAACAAACGATAGACGAAGTGATCACGGACCGGTTGATAATATAAAGAAAACGGGCGACAGGCAATGGGCTATGGGCAATAGGAAAACCCCGTTACCCATCGTGTTTATCGGTTCCGATCACCCCTCAGCTATTACCCTGTATCCCCCATTGCCTATCGCCCATCGCCTGTCACCTTGCTTCTTTCCATTTCCGGCCCTATATTTAATCAAATTATACGGGAGGTGCGTTATGGGTAACGGGGAAAGGGTGAAGGCGCTGGAAGTGGCGCTGAATAATGAGGTCCGGGAGAGGGATTTTTATCTTAAGAATGCGGCAAGAACGAACAATCCCGTTGGCAGGGCGATGTTTGAACGTATCGCCGAGGATGAGGCGGAACATTACGAGAGGTTGAAACGACTGCACGAAGAATGGACGGCCCGCGGCCGGTGGCCTGAGACGCTGCCGCTGACCATTAACCGGACCAACGTCCGCGATATCCTGTTGAACGCGCTTAAGAATGCAGGCAAGGCGGGGGTGGGCGACGCGGATGACCGTGAGGCGATAAGGACAGGGGCGGAATTTGAGGAAAAAGGCGTTATTTTTTACAAACAGCTCGCCGCATCCTCGACAGATGAGCGTGAAAAGGCCTTTTTCGAACTCCTGTCGTCCATCGAGTACGAGCACTATCTCTCGCTCCGGGACGCCGGGGAGTATTTCGATGACCCGGCCGCCTGGTTTCTGAAGGCCGAACATTCCACGCTGGATGGCGGATGATCCGGGCTTTCCGGAAAAAACATATCCGCTGAAAGATTCTTTAAAAAAGTACTTGACACGAACTATTCTTAGTTAGTATTCTATATTAGTTGATAATGGTTATTATATGGAGATAGATCAGCATAAGTCGATGAAGATGACACCGCAGAGGATAGCGATAATGAAATACCTCGACGGAAATGTGACACACCCCAGTGCAGCCGACATATACGGGTCTCTGCGCGGCGAGTTTCCCACGATGTCCCTGGCAACCGTCTACAATACGATGGAAATTCTGAAAGAACAGGGAAGGGTCGTGGAGCTTTCCATAGACCCCGCGAAAAAGCGGTTCGATCCCAATGTCGGGCCGCACCATCACCTGATCTGCACACAATGCAGCAAAGTCGTGGACATTTTTACCGAATTTCCGCTCGGGCTCACCGAGGATGAGAAGCATGGATTTAAGATAGTCGGCAACCATGTTGATTTCTACGGTATCTGTGGAGACTGCGCGGCTGCCGAAAAAGAAAGGTCTTAAAAAAACATCAAGGAGGCTTGTATTATGGTCTACACATGTTCAATATGCGGTTACAAATACGATGAAAGCGTAGAGAAGGCCCCGTTTGAATCGCTTTCGGACGATTGGAGTTGCCCGATCTGCAACGCACCAAAGGACGCTTTCGAAAAATCTGAAGCATAACCCCCCATACCACCCCATTTAGTTCTCACGCCCCTCAATTCCCTCCCGCAACGGGAGGGTCTCGCTTATTCTTCGGTTGACAACGGCTCTGCGGGAATAGGAGAATGAGAGAAACGGGAAAACTATAAGCTCATCTGTCAGGGGGGTTGCAATCTTATTCGACGGGCCCTATGTCCTCAATACCGATCCGGCATTCGCCGCAATATCGGGGATCAGTCTCTGGTACCACGGGCTTGCATATGCGATAGGGTTCGTCTTTATCTTTCTATGGCTGATCGTCCGGCGCGGATACATCGGGATATCCTCGTCACGGGCCCTCGATCTTTCGCTTATTCTAGCCGTCTTCAGTCTGCTGGGCGGACGCGCTTTTGACGTTTTTATCTATGAACGAAGCGTGTTCAACGGCAAGTACCTGGAAATGGCATCGTTCTGGCACGGCGGGATGGCGATAACGGGGGTCGTGGCAGGGTTGATGGCGGGGGTCCTTCTGTTTTCCCTGCTCTACAGGAAACAGTTCATTGCCATCGCCGACGAGGTTATCGTCCCGTTTTGCCTTCTGCTCCTCATGGTCCGGATCGGCAACCATCTGAACGGTGAACTGTACGGGTCCGTCACCGGCGCGTGGTGGGGGGTCAGATACCCCGGCATTGAAGGGTTCAGGCATCCCGTAGCGCTGTACGAGGCGCTCAAGGGCCTCATCGTATTCTTTATCCTTCTCGTCATTGCGGGGCGCGCCGAAAGCGGCCGGGGCAAGACAACGGGCCAGTTCTTCCTCTGGTCCGGGCTCGGGTCTTTTATTATCGATTATTTCGGTGTATCATCCGGCCATCTTGCCTTGAACCCAGGGACGCGGCAATTCTTTTCTGTTCTTGTCGCCATCCTCGGCCTGCTGATCATCTTGCACACAGCAAGAAAACCGAGAAAGAAATATTCCGATCTCAATACAATGCAATTTGCACCCATTTCTTTCAGAAAACGAAGGTCTATGGGAAGGGGGGCTGTATTCCTGAAGATCGTGCTGTTTGCGGTCATTCTCGTCTTCTGCCTTACCCTCCCGGGCGCAAGGGCCCAACAGTCGCTCAAGGACCCCGCTTCACCGCCATTCAATCAGGCAATCTGATACAAATTTGTTCGTTGAACGATGACAATCCGGTCAAGAAACACGCTGAATGGCAGCGATTCGATGCAAATATGTCCTTTGACCGCAAAAACCGATCAACAATACAAAAAATACGGGCAATGTGATGCACGGGGGCCCTTGCCATGGCCTGAAAACCCTTGACTCGCTCACGTTCTTTTGTTACGATGCAGAGCAAATCCGAAAGGAAATCCCCCCATGAAAAAACCCAGCAGGATCAAAGGCATTGAAAAAGTGCTCATTATCGGTTCCGGCCCGATCATCATCGGCCAGGCATGTGAATTCGACTATTCGGGAACGCAGGCATGCAAGGCCCTGCGTGCCGCCGGGTATAAGATAGTTCTTGTAAACTCGAATCCCGCCACGATCATGACCGACCCGGGCATGGCCGACAGGACGTACGTCGAACCGCTTACGATAGAGGTCATTGAAAAGATAATAGAAAAAGAGAAGCCACAGGGCCTGCTCCCGAACCTGGGCGGCCAGACAGGCCTTAACCTCGCGGCCGAGCTTTCGCGGAAGGGAATACTCGAAAAGCACGGCGTGCGTATAATCGGCGTTCAGGCCGATGCGATCGAACGCGGCGAAGACCGGGACGAATTCAAAAAGACGATGGCCAAACTGGGCATCCCCATGCCCGAAAGCGCGCTCGCCTACTCGGTGGAAGAGGCCCTTGCCATTGCAGACCGGCTGGGATACCCCGTCGTTATCCGCCCCGCCTATACAATGGGAGGGACCGGGGGCGGCATAGCCTATAACAAGGACGAGTTGAATACCATAGCGAACCGCGGCATCTCGGCAAGCCTCATCGGGCAGATACTCATCGAGGAGGCGGTGGTCGGCTGGGAAGAACTCGAGCTCGAGGTCGTCCGGGACGCCGAGAACAAGATGATCACCGTATGCTTCATCGAGAACATAGACCCGATGGGCGTCCATACGGGGGATTCCTTCTGCTGCGCGCCGATGCTCACCATTTCCGAGGAGGTCCAGAAAAAGCTTCAGGACTATTCGTACCGGATCGTTGAAGCGATACAGGTGATCGGCGGCACGAACATCCAGTTTGCCCATAACCCGGAAACCGGCCGCATCGTGGTCATCGAGATAAACCCGAGGACATCGCGGTCGTCGGCCCTTGCGTCGAAAGCGACGGGGTTCCCCATCGCCTTTATCTCCGCAAAGCTGGCGGGCGGGTATACCCTCAAGGACATCCCGTATTATCGCGGATCGGGGCTCGACGAGTACGTCCCGTCCGGCGACTACGTCGTCATCAAGTTTGCCCGCTGGGCATTCGAAAAGTTCAGCGAAGCCGAAGACAGGCTCGGGACCCAGATGAAGGCCGTCGGTGAGGCGATGAGCATCGGCAAGAACTACAAAGAGGCCTTCCAGAAGGCGATCCGTTCACTCGAGACGAAGAGGTACGGTCTCGGTTTCGCAAAGAATTTCAATGAGATGCCCCTCGATCACCTGATGCGGCTTCTCAATGAGCCGTCGTCGGAAAGGCAGTTCATCATGTACGAGGCGCTGCGAAAAGGCGCCACGATCGACGAGCTTTTCGAGAAGACGAAGATCAAGCACTGGTTTATCGGGCAGATGAAGGAGCTTCTCGACCTCGAAGAGGAGATGCTGAAGCACAAGGGCGGCTCCCTTCCCGACCACCTTCTCATAAAGGCAAAGGAGGACGGGTTCTCCGACAGGTACCTGTCCATGATCCTCGACATACCGGAGACCGAGGTACGGCGCAGGCGCTCAGCGTTGGGGAAGAACGAGGCCTGGTGTAAGGTGCCGGTCAGCGGGGCCGATGCAGCCTATTATTATTCGACGTACAACGCCCCCGACGAGGTTGCGGTCAGCAAACGCAAGAAGGTCATGATCTTAGGCGGCGGCCCCAACCGCATCGGCCAGGGCATCGAGTTCGACTACACATGCGTTCACGCCGCCTTCACTCTCCGGGATGAGGGATACGAATCAATAATGGTCAACTGCAACCCCGAAACGGTCTCCACGGACTACGACACATCGGACAAGCTCTATTTCGAGCCGCTCACCGTGGAGGACGTCCTGAGCATCTACCAGAAGGAAAAACCGATCGGCGCCATCGTCCAGTTTGGCGGCCAGACGCCGCTCAACCTCGCGCGGCAGCTCGAGGACGCAGGGGTGAAGATACTCGGAACGTCGCCCGAGAGCATCGACATAGCCGAGGACCGCAAGCGGTTCAGCCAGATAATAAAAAAGATCGGCATCCCCCAGCCGGAAAGCGGAACGGCCGTCGTGCTCGAAGAGGCCCTCGAGGCTGCGCGGCGCATCGGGTACCCCCTTATGGTCCGCCCGTCTTACGTCCTCGGAGGGCGGGGCATGGAGGTGGTCTACGACGATGAAATGCTCAAGTCGTACGTAAATGCCGCTGTCGATATCACACCCGGCAGGCCGATCCTCATTGATAAATTCCTGGAAGCCGCGATAGAGGTCGAGGCGGACGCCATCTCCGACGGCAAGGACGCATTCGTCCCGTCCATTATGGAACACATCGAGCTTGCCGGTGTACATTCCGGCGACAGCGCCTGCGCAATACCGCCAAAGACCCTGTCAGAAAAACATATCGAGACGATCAACGAATACACGAAGAAGCTGGCGAAGGAGCTCAAGGTCGTCGGCCTCATGAACATCCAGTACGCCATCTCTCATGACAAGGTCTATATCCTCGAGGCAAACCCGCGGGCAAGCCGGACCGTCCCCCTCGTTTCGAAGGTGACCGGCGTCCAGATGGCACGCATCGCGACCCGGCTCATGCTCGGGAAAAAACTGAAGGACATGGACCTCACGCATAAGCAATACCCGCACGTGGGGGTCAAAGAATCCGTCTTCCCCTTCAACATGTTCCCCGAGGTTGACCCGACACTCGGCCCCGAGATGAAATCGACCGGCGAGGTGCTCGGAATGGCCAATTCCTTCGGGCTTGCATTCGCCAAATCCCAGGAGGCGGCGGGCCAGAGGCTGCCCCGGTCGGGAAATGTCCTTGTGACTATCATTGACCAGGACAAAGCGGAGGTCCTCGATGTCGTGAAGCAGCTCGTCAAAATGGGCTTCACCATCATAGCGACCGAAGGCACCCATAAATTCCTTGCCGGGCACGGGGTCAAGAGCAGGCTCGTCAAGAAGGTCCACGAAGGCAGGCCGAACATTGTCGACGCCATTCACAACAAGGAGATCCAGCTCGTCATCAACACGCCTTCCGGCAAGAGCAGCAAGTATGACGACTCCTACATACGCAAGACGGCCATCAAATACAAGATTCCCTACATTACGACAGCTGCAGCTGCAAAGGCGACCGCCGAAGGCATCAAGGCCTCCCTCGCAAACAAGGGCGAGATCAAGGTAAAATCGCTCCAGTCGTATCATAAGGCTATCAAATAAGTATTCTGTATCGAACTTTGAGCCTCCGTTTGCCGAAAGGCGGCGGGGGCTTTCTTATTTGTAAGGCGTGAGGGTGTGAGAGTCTCTTTTTTTACTTACCCGACGCGCATTTCGTTTGGAGGTAGTCGTAGATCTCGTGCAGACTGGCAAACAGGGGGTGGTCTTCGCGTTCGTTCCAGGGGTTTTTGAGGCCGGCGCGGATGATGCCGGCCGAGCGCGCCTTGTCGAGGGTCACCGGGCTGTCATCGATGATGGCCCAGCACCAGTCGAAAAGGACGGACTTGTCGTAGCTTAAGTGTATCTCGTCAAAGGGAAGGGCATTCTTCTCGAGCCACCTGCGCGTGGCAGGAAGGGTCTCTTTTTCCCTGTGGCTGGCGATCACGATATAAAAACCGTTTTCCTTGAGCCTGCCCAGAAACCCCCGGGCCTCATTGTACGGTTGGAAACGGTCCTGCTCCATATGAACGTCCCGGATGGCACGATAAAGTCTTTCCGGTGAAATGAGCCCTTTCCAGAAACTCCATGAATGCCATTGCGAGGGGTCGGGGAACCCCGGATGGATCTTGTGAAGCCGGGCATAAAGGGCCGGGGCGAAATCCCACAGGGTGTTGTCGATATCGATAATTATCTTTCTCATTCGTGCGCGTATTATACCATAGATCGTCATGTGCCGGACAAAGAGGCGGTAGCGGGAACTCCCCGGCACTGTCTCCAAAAAAGTCAGGGAAGCGGGGGTACAGACAGGATTGCCCGGATATTTCAGAATGAAATAAGGGGAGAAGTTCTTCTCCCCTTAACATTTTTGCTTTTCTCCGGTTAACCGCTTATTTTGCCTCTGCCGGCTTCTCCTCGGGAGGGGCTGCCTTTTTTGCTTTTTTCACCTTTTTGGCTTTTTTCGGCTTTTTTGCCTTTTTGGCTTTCTTTACCGGTTTTTCCTTCGGTGCGTCAACCTTTTCCGGCGGAGTGGCCGGGCCCGCGGGTGTCGCCGGGGTTGCAGGTGTCGCCTTTTTCTCGTCGGCGGCAAAGCCTGTCAATGTTAAGGAAAGACCGATCACCAGTGCGAAAATAAAAACCAATGCCTTCTTCATGCTGTTTCACCTCCTTTTTTTGGTATTGTTGTATTAAAACCATATATATACCACCGCCGAAATAAATGATAGGAAAAAATAGAAAAACTTTATAGGGCAGGGGCCTAAGATACATACAGGCAGCCGGAGCTTTACGATACGATAATCGCGAAGGAATAGGGCGGGCGCGGCTGAAGGGTGCTCATCATTGCGAAGGCTTGAACCTGTTGGTGATAGGCATCCGGCGGTCTTTTCCGAAGGCCTTCGGGGTGATCTTTATCCCGGGGGGGGACTGGCGCCGCTTGTATTCGCTCAAATCGACCATCCTGAGCACGCGGGCGATCTCCGCTGCGGGCAGAACGGGGAAATCACGGGCTGTCGGTTCCTTGTCCTCCTCCACATATCTTTTCAATATCTGATCGAGATGATCGTACGGCGGGAGGCTGTCGCTGTCTTTCTGGCCCGCTTTCAGTTCCGCCGTCGGTTCCTTGGTGAGGATCCTCTCCGGGATGACGGGCGCCTGCCCGTTCCGCCATGCGCATATCTCGTACACGATCGTCTTCGGGACATCCTTGATCACGGCAAACCCCCCCGCCATGTCCCCGTAAAGCGTCGCGTATCCCACGCTCATTTCCGATTTGTTGCCGGTCGTCAGAACAAGATAGCCGAACTTGTTCGAAAGCGCCATCAGGATATTGCCGCGTATACGCGCCTGCAGGTTCTCTTCCGTTATATCTTCCTTCATCCCCGCGAACAGGGTTTTCAGGTTCTCGAGATAACCCGCGAGAATGCCGTCTATGGGAATGTCGATGATGCGGGCCCCGAGATTGCCCGCGAGCTGATAGGCGTCTTCGCGGGACTCGCGCGACGTATACTTCGAAGGCATGAAAACGGTCGTGACGTTCTCCCCGCCCAGCGCATCGACGGCGAGCGCGGCGACAAGCGCCGAGTCGATGCCGCCCGACAGGCCGATGATGGTCCCCTTAAACCCGTTCTTCCCGACATAATCGTGAAGGCCGAGCTTCAAGGCCTCGTATACCTCTTCGGCGGGATTGAGCCGGATGACAGGGTGTGTCCCGGCCGGCTTTTTCGGCTTTTTGTCCTTTAAGACGCCCGCGACATTCGTCACAAACGCACTATCCACTCCTGAAGACGAAGACCGTTTCACGAGGGCTTTTTCGTCAATATCCATGATGAGGAGATCTTCCTCAAATGCCCGGCAACTGGCTGCGATGGTACCCGACCTGTCCATAACAAAGCTCTGGCCGTCAAAAACAAGCTCGTCCTGCCCGCCGACGAGGTTGGCATAGGCTACCCAGACATGATTTTCCCGGATCCTTTTCCGGACAATGTCTTCCCGGTCGTATATCTTGCCTCTGTGATACGGGGACGCGTTGATATTGAATATCAATCCCGCCCCCATCCGGGCCATCTCCGATATGGGCGGGCCTTTGAACCAGGTGTCCTCGCAGATAGCAACCCCGAAGACAACGTTCCCGAAACGGAAAACGCGCGGCCGCTCTCCCGGGATAAAATACCGTTTCTCATCAAAGACGCCGTAGTTCGGGAGAAATCTTTTGCGGTAAACACCCCGTATCCTGCGCTTGTAGATGACGGCGGCCGCGTTGTATATGCCGCGCACCGAGGAGTCGACAAAACCGATAACGACCACGGGCCCGTCTATCTTCGACGCAAGGTCCTTCACCGTTTTTATGTTGGCATCGATGAAACCCTTCTTGAGCAGAAGGTCCTCGGGAGGGTACCCTGTTATGACGAGTTCGGGAAAGGCGACAATATCGACATCGTTCTCGCGGGCCCTTTCTGCAAAGTCGAGGACCCTCGCGCTGTTGCCGGCGAGGTCGCCGACCGTGGCATTTACCTGGGCAAGGCCGATACGTAACGATCTTTTCATGCGGTCCCGTTTAGCATTCAACTAATATGTCCGTGTTTCAGGGTACAGGGTGTATTGTTTTCTGCGGACGCTCAGGATGCCCTTTTTGACAAGCAGGGTCATCATGCGGGAAACGGTCTCCCGGGAACAGCCGCATGAGTTGGCTATCTCTATTTGCGTGGGCCCTTTTTCTATAATGATATAATCCTTCATTCTGATCCCGGTCCTCTGCGCGATATCGAGAAGGTATCTGAGAACACGCCCCTCGACGTTCAAAAATGCAAGCCATTTTATTCTCGTGTCGGCCGCACGCAGCCTGCCCGCCATCACCTTCAGGATATTGATCGAGATAGAGGGGTTCTCCATCAGGAGCCTCATGAAATCATTCCTCCTGATGATAAGGAGGTCGCACGTCTCCATCGCAATAACGTTTGCTGAGCGCGGCAGTTCGTCAATGAGGGCAAGCTCCCCGAAGAACCCGTCCTTCCCGATCTCGTCAAGGACATACTCCCGGCCTTCCTCGTCATACAGGCTGATCTTTACCTTGCCGGAGAGGACGATGAACAGGGCGTTCCCTTCTTCGCCTTCCTGAAAAATAAGCTGTCCCCGGTGATACGTGTTCATGTAGAGTATCCGGGAGATGGTCTCAAGGTCGTTGTCCTTGAGATTTGAAAAGAGGTGCACGCTCCGCAGGTTGTCCGCGTATCTTTTCATCCTTCCGCCCTTTTTCAGGTCATCATACTAATTGCCGATGAATTGTACAACGTTTTTGAGGGATTCCCGCACTTTGACACCCGGGACCCCGCCTTGCGCCGTGTTGGGGTTCCCTCCCCCCTTGCCTCCGTAATGAGCGGTGAGGTTCCTTATGATCTTGCCGGCACTGTAAGTCTTCTGGGCATCCTTACTGACCGATGCGACGATGAGCCCCTTGTCGTTCCCGGTTTCAGTTCCCACGACGACGATGCAGTCCCTGACCCGGGACCGTACGACATCCGTCACCTTCCTTAAGTCTTCCGCGCTCGCATTCTCCACGAAGAGGGTCACGACCCGGACGCCGCCGATATCGGGCGCCTCAGCGATGGCCCCGTCGACCCGGCCGGCAACGATGTCCTGCTTGAAATGCGCGAGCTCCTTCTCCCTCGATGCCAGGTCGTCGAGGAGCGACTCGACCCGCGACTCGACGCGGTCAAATTCTATATTTGTCTTTCTGGCAATGGACCTCAAGGTCCCCTCGACCCTGCGCTTGTACGCCAGGGCCCCCATGCCCGTCGTTGCCTCGATCCTGCGCACACCCGACGCGAGGGAACTCTCGCTCAGGATATAGAGGCTGCCTATCTGTCCCGTATTCCTGACATGCGTACCGCCGCAAAGCTCACGGGAAAAATCGCCGATCGATATGACACGGACCGTCTCCCCGTATTTCTCCTCGAAAAGCGCCGTCGCGCCTTCCCGTATTGCCTCTTCCCGGCTTTTGACGTTCACGATGACCGGGACGCAGTCCATTATCTTCTCGTTGACAATATCTTCAACCTGGCGTATCTCTTCGTCTTTCATCGCCTCGAAATGCGTGAAGTCGAAGCGCATACGGCCGGGCTCTACGAGAGAGCCCGACTGCTTCACGTGGTCACCGAGGACCTGCCGCAGGGCATACTGGAGGAGGTGCGTCGCCGTGTGATTGCGGGATGTGCCTTTCCTCTTTTCCTCGTCGACCGCAAGGGAAACGGCATCGCCGCGCCGCAGGGTGCCGGATTCCATGATCACCCTGTGCGCGAAGAGGTCTTCCTTGACCTTGGCGACGCCTGTCACGCGCGCCAGCACGTTGCCCGACGTGATAATCACGGCCCCGGAATCGTCGATCTGCCCGCCGCTTTCGGCATAGAACGGAGTTTTTGTGAGAAAAAGCTCGCCCTCCTGGTCTTCCCCTATCTGCTCGACGATCTCATTGCCGACAAGGATCGCCTGAACGACACCCTCGTCCTGCAAGGTCTCATACCCGGTGAACACGCTGGACAGCCCCGTCTGCAATATCGCGAGGTGCCCCTCGTTCCACTCTTCGCCCTTGATCTGGGAACCCGTTTTCGAGCGCTCCTTCTGTTCGGCAAGGGCCTTCTCGAAGCCGTCCTTGTCTACGGCAAGCCCGTCCTCATCGGCCATATCGGTCGTGATGTCGACCGGGAACCCGTACGTATCGTAAAGCTTGTACACGAGGTCCCCCGGAATGGCCCTGTCGCCCCTGCTTTTAAGCCCCCGGGTAAACTCCTCGTAGAGTTTCATGCCCATTCCGAGCGTCTCGATGAACCTTTCCTCTTCACCCTTTATGACGCGCATTATGTACGCGTGGTTGTTCTTTATGTCGGGATACGCATCTTCCATGATGTCCACAACGTTCTTCGTCAGCTCGTTGAGGAACTCTTTCTGTATGCCGAGCTTCCTGCCGTACCTCAAGGCGCGCCGGATGATCCTTCGTAAGACATATCCCCTGCCGTCCTTCGACGGGAGGACGCCGTCGTTTATGATGAACGTGGCGCCGCGCGCATGGTCCGCGATGACGCGTATCGCTATGTCGTTCTTTTCGTTCTCGCCGTAGGCACAGCCTGCAATGTCCTCGATCCGCCGGATGATGGGCACGAAAAGGTCCGTCTCGTAGTTCCCGATCTTGCCCTGCATAATCGAGGTTATGCGCTCGAGCCCCATACCGGTGTCTATGGACGGCCTGGGCAGCTTCTTCATCGACCCGTCGGCGCTCCTGTCAAATTCCATGAAAACGAGGTTCCATATCTCCAGGTAGCGGTCGCAGTCGCAGCCGACCTTGCATGCGGGCTGCCGGCAGCCGACCTCGGGACCGAGGTCGTAGAGGATCTCCGAACACGGGCCGCAGGGGCCCTCGTCGCCCATCGACCAGAAATTGTCCTTTTCGTCGAGCCGCACTATCCTGTCGGGCCTGACACCGGTCTTCTTCCAGAGTTCCTCGGCTTCGTCGTCTTCGCGGAATATGGTCACCCACATCTTCGATTCGTCGAGGCCGGCCTCTTTCGTCAGAAATTCCCACGCGTAGGCGATCGCGTCCTTCTTGAAGTAATCGCCGAACGAGAAGTTCCCCAGCATCTCGAAGAACGTATGGTGACGGAGGGTCTTGCCGATATTGTCGAGGTCGTTGTGCTTCCCGCCTGCGCGGACGCACTTCTGGCAGGACGTCGCCCTGTTGTACTGTCTTTTCTCCACGCCGAGGAAAAGGTTCTTGAACTGTACCATCCCCGCATTGACAAAAAGGAGCGTGGGGTCCTTTTCCGGCAACAAACCCGAACTGGGGACTATCGTATGGCTGTTCCGTTCAAAATACTCAAGGAACTTGCGTCTTAACTCTCGTGATGTCACTCGTCTCCCTTCTTGATCCCGGCCTGCTCACCGATCCTGCCTTCGATCTCCTTCATGGTCTCGGGATGCGTCTTCATGTATTCCTTGGCGTTTTCCCTTCCCTGGCCTATCCGTGCATCATTGTACGAATACCAGGTCCCCGCTTTCTCGACGATGCCCATGTCGACTGCGAGGTCAATGACATCGCCTTCGCGTGATATCCCTTCACCGAATATGATGTCGAACTCCACTTCCCTGAAGGGTGGTGCCAGTTTGTTCTTTACTATTTTGACCCGTGTCCGGTTGCCGACCACTTCCTGGCCGTCCTTGATCGCCCCGGTGCGCCTGATATCGAGGCGCACCGAGGAATAGAACTTCAGGGCGTTCCCGCCGGTTGTCGTCTCGGGGTTCCCGAACATGATGCCGATCTTCTGGCGTATCTGGTTAATGAATATGACGGTCGTCATCGATTTGCTCGTGATCGCCGTGAGTTTCCGCAGGGCCTGCGACATGAGCCGCGCCTGAAGGCCCATGTGGGAATCGCCCATTTCCCCCTCGATCTCCGCCCTCGGGACGAGCGCTGCAACAGAGTCGACAACCACCACGTCCACGCCGCCGCTGCGGACGAGGATCTCCCCTATCTCGAGGGCCTGCTCGCCGGTGTCCGGCTGCGATATGAGAAGATCGTCTGTATTGACGCCGATCCTGCGTGCGTAACTGACGTCAAGCGCGTGCTCGGCATCGATGAATGCCGCAATACCCCCCGTTTTCTGGATCTCGCTGACAACCTGCAGGGCGAGCGTCGTCTTGCCCGAGGCCTCCGGCCCGAAGATCTCGATGACCCGCCCGCGGGGAAGGCCGCCGATCCCGAGCGCGAGGTCGAGCGCAAGAGAGCCCGTTGAAACGACAGGGACGGCCTCGAGGGCCCTCTCTCCCAGTTTCATGATCGCGCCTTTTCCGAAGAGACGCTCGATCTGGGACACCGCCATATCGACTGCCTTTCCTTTGTTGCTCTCCTCTTTCAAGTCGCTGCCTCCCTTTGTTGTCTTCGGGTTCATGTCTCTCCTTTTTTACGTCGTGCTCTTCCGCGTTGCCGCCCCGTCTTATGGCTGCGGGACGGCCTTAAAATGCACTGTGAAGAGGGGCTCGTATGTTGCACCCTCTCTTCCGAGAATGCTCTTGAAAAAAACTATTCGATCGATTGCGAACCGCGGGCATTCCAGACGAACGATGTCTCTTTCCAGAATGGGTGCCGGTATTTTCATCCTGCCAAAGGTAATATGGGGGGTGTACCCCCGTTTTTCTTCCTCGTAACCCAGGGCTGTGAGGCGGTCCACTATATCATGGTATATCGAGCGGATGATGTCAACTCCTTCGTCGAGGGTAGCCACAATGACGCGCGGCCGCTTTTTGCCGGGAAAGGCATCGACCGCTTTTAGCGATGCCATGACCTTTTCGTAAGGGCCGCAGCCTTTAAGAACATCCTGAATTTCTTCTACCTTTTCCTCCGATATTTCCCCGAAGAAATGGATCGTTATGTGCTGACCTTCCGGTTTGACCCATCGTACCCCCGGCATTGTCTTCGCCATCGCACGGGACACCCCGGCCAGGCACTCCTTGACGTCCGCCGGTATCTCAAAAGCAAGAAAGCATCTCATAAGCTCCCCGACGTTTCTTCCGTTGCATCAAGCACGAACCTCAGCGCCTCCTCGACCGCCTGTCTTCGGATCCGGTGGCGTGTTCCGGAAAAAAGAAAAGTACGGACCGAGGTCTTCCCTTCCCGGGCAACAGCCATGTACACGGTGCCCACAGGCTTATCGGGTGTGCCCCCGGTCGGCCCGGCGATACCGGTGATGGCAACGGACATATCCGTACCCAGTTTTTCGCGGGCCCCCTCGGCCATCGCGCGGGCCGTCTCGCTGCTTACCGCCCCGTGTTTTGCGATCAATTCTTCCGGTACCCCGATAAGGCGCGTCTTGGCCGCGTTGCTGTACGTGACAAAACCGCCTTCAAAGCAGGCAGATGCCCCCGGCACGCTCGTGATGCGCTCCGCAACGAACCCTCCCGTACAGGATTCGGCGGCGCACAGGCTGAGCGAGTGTCTGGTAAGCCGTCTGACGATAGTTGTTTCTGCTTTCATATCAACCTCGTTAAGGCAAGAAGGAGAATGTTTGCAAAGATCCCTGCCAGGACGTCGTCAGCCATCACTCCGTAGCCCCCTGGCAGCCTTTCCGCCCGGTTAATCGGGAACGGCTTGGCAATGTCAAAGATGCGGAACAGGACAAAACCGATCAAAATATTGACCAGAGACGCCCTGTGCCCTGCCATCGCCACGCACATTCCGGCGAATTCGTCGATAACGATATGCCCGGGGTCCTTTCCCTCGTACCTCTCTGTGTTAACAGTGGCTGTACCGAATACGACGCAGAAGCCTGCAAAATAAAAACTGGTGAGGGCCCCCGGAAAAAAATAGATCAGGACGGCCGCAAAAACAGACGCGAACGTGCCGGGTGCGACGGGTATATATCCTGTGCAGAAACATGTATTGAAGAACGACAGGGCCTTATCAATCGGTCTTCTTTTCACCATACACGTCTTTTTCGTCGAAGACCTTTGTCCCGACGATCTTCCATTCGTCGTCCCAGGCACGATAGAAACAGCTGAAATAGCCGGTATGGCAGGCCGCGACCTTTTGATCCACGAGCAAAAGGACCGTATCGTTGTCGCAGTCGATGCGGACCTCCTTTACCTCCTGCGTATGGCCGGAGCTTTCGCCTTTCAGCCACAGTTTCTGCCGTGAACGCGAGTAAAAGTGCGCCTTTTTCGTCTTTATCGTCAGGTCGAACGCTTCGTTGTTCATGTAGGCGACCATAAGCACTTCTCTTGTGTTCGCATCCTGCACAACCGCGGGCATAAGGCCCTTCTCATCCCATTTCAAGCCTTCCATGCTGGTCCTCATCTATTCAGAGTATGTCCAGGCCCTACAGCCTGACATTAACGCCGCGCTCCTGAAGATACCTCTTGGCGTCGACGACGGTAAATTCCCGGTAATGAAATATCGATGCGGCAAGAACAGCGTCGGCCTTCCCGAGGGCGAGCCCGTCGTACAGGTGCTCAAGCGTCCCCACCCCACCGGACGCAATGACGGGAATATTGACGGTCTCCGCAATTGTCCGGGTCAGCTCGATGTCGAAGCCGATCTTTGTGCCGTCCCGGTCCATGCTGGTGAGCAGTATCTCCCCCGCGCCGAGCTCTTCAGCCCTTTTTGCCCAGCCTATCGCATCGATGCCCGTTCCCTTGCGGCCTCCATACGTGTAAACCTCGAAACCGTTCCCCGTCGCGGTCCGCTTGGCATCGATCGCCACACAGATGCACTGGCTTCCGAAAATATCGCTCGCCTCCCCGATAAATTCCGGGTTCTCGACCGCAGTTGTATTGACGGTGACCTTGTCGGCCCCCGCCCGGAGAATGTCCCGGATGTCATCGATGGAGCGTATGCCCCCGCCGACCGTAAGCGGCATGAACACCTCGTGCGAGACCCGTTCGACCACATCGATGATGGTCCGTCTCTTCTCATGGGAGGCGGTGATATCGAGGAAACACAGCTCGTCCGCAAGCTGCTCTTCATATGCCTTGGCATTTTCGACGGGGTCGCCCGCATCTTTGAGCTCGAGGAAATTGGTTCCCTTGACAACCCTGCCCTCCCGGACGTCGAGGCACGGTATTATTCTCTTAGCCAGCATAGCCCATCGCCTCTTCGATACCGATGAACCCCTCGTAGAAGGCTTTGCCTATTATCGCAGCCCAGACGTCCATTTCTTTAAGCAGACGGACATCGTCTATCTTCGATACCCCGCCCGATGCTATAAGGGGGAGCCTCGTCATTTCTGAAAGTCTTTGAAGCCCTTCGAGGTCTGGTCCGGTGAGCATCCCGTCCCGTTCGATGCTCGTGCAGAGCACGGCCATGATGCCGATGCGTTCCGCATCCCTGAGAAGTGAGGGGACGTCGCGGTCCACCGCGCTCTTCCATCCCCTGGCCATGGGCCTGCCGTCCAGAAGATCGAGGCCGAACACTATATTCTTGAATGCGGAGAGTTTATCGAGAAATTCCGGGTCCTCGAGGGCCCTCGTCCCGACTATGACCCCGTCGATCCCCATATCGCCGTAGTATGTGATGACCTCTTCGGTGCGGATACCCCCGCCGACTTCCATGTAGCCTTTGACGATGCCGCGGATCTCACGGATGATCTCCCCGTGAGCAGGCGTACCCGTCCGTGCGCCGTCGAGATCAATGATATGGAAATCCCGCGCCCCCCGGCGGACCATGTCGCGAATCATCCCGGGAGGATCGTCGGAATAGACGGTTACCTCGTGAAAATCACCCTTCCTGAGACGAACAGTCCTGCCGCCCATCAGGTCCATCGCGAAAAGCGGTTTCACTCGTCCGTCCCCGATGTCCCCTTCGGTTCAATTAAGAATTGATCGAGCCCGGCATTGATGCCTTCTTCTGCCAGTTCATCGGCCGTGACCCACTTCCCGCCCCTCTTCAGGAACTTGCCCATCGTGAGAACGTTCTGCATCAGGGCCTTCTGTTCCTCGGAATACTCGAAGACCCTGCCGAGGGCCCCGTCCTTCATGAGGTGCATGTGAAACGCGACAGAAGCAGGTTTTTCAACGGCAAAGTTGCCGCCTTTCCTTTCCTCAAAACGGTAAATGAGGATGTGGATGTACGGCTGGCCCTTTTTTATCCCGTCGAAATACCCCACATCCCGGTCGGTAAGTGCCGTCTTGAGCTTTTCCTTAACGACCGCCGGGGCATCGGTGTGGATGATACCGGGGGTGATCGCACGGCCGCAGACGGGGCATCGGATCGAATTCGCATCCTTGATGCGTTCGACGACCATTCCAAGGTCCCCGAAACTGTAGGCGACCGGGACTGTAAAGGCAAGGGTGAGCGCCAATGCGAAGAAAACGGCGAAGAGGACCTTCTTCAGCCTGGAAATGTATTTGAACATAATTAATTTTATAAAAAAAACGGTATAAAGGAAAGACAAAAACGGTCAAATCCGTGTCAGATCATAAGATATTTTCGCTTTACCTCGTCGTTCGCCTCAAGTTCTGCCACCGTCCCTTCGAAACGGATCCTGCCGTTGTCGATGACATAAGCGCGCGTGATCATTCTCAGCGCCGATCTGACGTTCTGTTCCGACAGAAGAATGCTGATCCCGGCATCCTTGAGTTTCATGATCTGCTGCTCGAGGTCACGCACGATAAGCGGCGCCAGTCCTTCGGTCGGTTCGTCGAGAAGAAGAAGTTCCGGGCTTCCCATCAATGCCCGCCCTATGGTGAGCATCTGTTGCTCGCCGCCGCTCAAGTGCCCCGCCCGGCGCGACCGTATCTCCTTCAGAGCAGGAAAGATCGCGTAAACCCTGTCTTTGTCCCAATCCCTGCCGCGCTGGTGGACTATCTCCAGGTTGTCGTCGACGCTCAGGTCCGCAAAGACCCGCCTGTCATCCGGGACATACCCTATGCCCTGGCGGAAAGACAGAAAAGGTTTCTGCCCCGTTATGTCCTTGCCCTTGAGGCTGATCGTCCCTCTCTTCGGGGGCACGATACCCATGATGCTCTTCATGGTCGTGCTTTTGCCAGCACCGTTGCGGCCGAGCAGGCCGACCACCTCACCCGCCTTCACGTTGAGAGAAACGTCGAAAAGGATGTGGCTCAGCCCGTAATATGTATTTATCCCGCCTACATCAAGCATACGTCGCTCCCGCCAAGATATGCGTCCTGCACCTCCTGGCAGCACCTGACCTCGTTGCACGTTCCCTGGATCACTGTGGACCCGTGCACCATGACCATGATCCTGTCCGAAATGGAAAACACGATCTCCATGTCGTGTTCGCAGAAAAGGATGGTTATCCCCAGTTTTTCCTTGAGCTGCCTGATAAGATCGATACACCGCGATGTCTCTTCCGGCGACATGCCTGCCGTGGGCTCATCGAGTATCAGGAATTCAGGGTTCCCGCCGAGCGCGATGGCTATCTCGAGCACCTTGCGTTCCCCGTGGGATAAGGCGGCGCTCGTGGCATCCCCTACATCCGTAAGGCCGACGTTCTCCAGTATCTTCTCCGTCTCAGCGACAGCAAATTTCGACGACGGAGCGAACAGGTTCCACGTCTTCTTCTGCCGCGACAGCACGGACACCTGGACATTCTCGAAAACGCTCAGGCGGGGGAACACGTTGACCACCTGGAACGAGCGCGATATTCCCCTGCGGCACACCTGGTAGGGCTTGAGCCCCGTTATGTCCTTCCCCCTGAACACAACCTTTCCGCCGTCGGGCCGTATGACCCCGGTTATCAGGTTGAAAAGCGTGGTCTTTCCGGCGCCGTTCGGGCCGATAACCGCCACCACCTCGCCGTCCTTGACGGACAGGCTGGCATTATTGACGGCCTTGAAGCCGTCGAATGATTTCGATAAGGCTGTTACTTCCAGCACGAGAAACTCCTTGAACACATTATCTCGCCCGTGCCTTCTTTTTCAGGAACCGGTCGAGATATCCCAGAACGCCGTTCGGCAGGAAAAATATCACGAGCATCATGATAATGCCGAGGGCAAGCGCCCAGTATACGGTAATGCCGCTGATATACGTTCTCAGGAGAACTATGATGGCCGCCCCCACCATGGGGCCGAGATAGCTCAGCCAGCCCCCGAGGAGACACATGATAACGAGCTCCAGGGAAACCGTCCAGAACATCATATCGGGGAAGACCGTGTTATCGACAACGACAAAGAGCGCCCCGGCCACGCCGCCGAAAAAACCGGCGATGGTCAGAGCGAGGAGCTGCTGAAGCCTCACGTTGACACCGATCATCTCCGACCGGACAGGGTTGTCCCGGATCCCCTGGAGCGCGCTCCCGAAAGGTGACTTGATCATACGGTACAGGACGAACATCGAAATGGATGTCACAATAAGCGTGAAATAATATCCCCCGTTCGGCGAGGAGATAATGTCCGGCAGCGGGACCCCGTGGATCCCGTCATCCCCCCCGGTGAAGGAATACCAGCGGTAGATTATCGCCCAGACAAGAGAGCCGAGCGATATCTGGAGCATCCCGAAATAGAGTTTCGACAGGCGGACGCAAATAAGCCCGATGATGAAACCGAGCATGGCTGCAACAACCGGGCCGACAATAAAGCCCAGCCATGGCGAAAGTCCCGTTTTCAGGATCATCAGAGCGGTGCCGTACGCCCCGGCCCCGTAGAAGACCGCATGGTGGAACTGGTACACACCCCCGTACCCGAGCACAAAGTTGAGGCTCGTGGCGCACAGGCCCGTGAGCAGGATAATGGCTGCGAGGTATACATAAAACCGGTCAAGAAAAACAGGGAAGAGGAAGAGGACAACAAGGGTGGCGATCACCCACAGGGACCTTTTCCGTAAGAACGAACCGGTCATGAAGCACCCCTCACCATGTCGACCTCAGGATGCCGGTCGGCCTGAAAATAAGGACGACAACCACCGCGCAATACGGGAAGACAATCCCGAACTGGGGCCAGATCAGGATGCCGAGCGACTGCGTGAGGCCGAAGATGAGCGCCCCGAGAAGCGCACCCCAGACATTGCCGAGCCCCCCCATGATGACGATGAGGAATGCCTCCATTATCAGTGTGTGGTCCATCCCGAGGGTGACACTGACCGTTGGCGCAACAAGAACCCCGCCGAGCCCTGCCAGAAGGCACCCGATAACGAAGACGATCGCAAAGACCCAGTTCACGTTGATCCCGACCGCGCCGACCATTTCCCTGTCAACTGCGGCCGCGCGCGATATCTTGCCTATCTTTGTCTTGTTGGTCAAGAGCCACAACAATATCGCTATCACCGGGCCCATGACAAGGAGAAAAAAGCTGTAGATGGGGAAAGGCAGCCCCCCGAAGAGGTTTATGTATCCCTGAAACATGGACGGCACAGGAACGGAACGGTACTCCGCGCCCCAGATCAGTTTCACGAGGTCTCCGAAAACGAGGGAAAGTGCGAACGTGAGCAGAAGGAGCATCAGGTGCTCACGCTCGTACAGGAATTGGAACAGGGAGCGCTCGGCCACAAAGCTCAAGGCGGCGACCCCGAGCGGGGCCAGGATGAGGGCCACCCAGAAACCCGTCGTGCCCCCGCCGAAAAGATGCGACACGGTATAGGCCATGAAGGCGCCGATCATGTAGAGAGAGCCGTGAGCCACATTCGGGATCCTCAGGACGCCCAGAATGAGGCTCAGGCCCGACGACACTATGAAAAGAATTACCGTGCGCGAAAGCCCGACAAGGATCTGGCTTAATATGCCCGGGCTTATAAAACCGAGAACATTCTCCATTTATCTGTTCAATCCCTTTATTTCTTGCGAAGCTTCAGGACCTCCTGGCATGACGGGACATAGTCCTTGCCCTGGATGGTCTCTATGCTCCCCGCGATCAGGAAATCATACTTCGGGTCCTTTTTCGTGACGCCGAAGTACATCGGGAGCAAAAGCTGGTGATCGCATTTACGGATCTCCAGAGGGCCGACCGGGCTGTTCAGTGTCATACCTTCGAGGGCATTCACCAGCTTCTCCCTGTCGATCTTCCCCGCTTTTTTGTATCCCTCGGCAATGAACTGGGCGGTCATATAGCCGTAAAGCGCCCCGATCCTGGGATTACGGTTATAGGCCTTCTTGAAGTCCGCCACAAATGCCCGGTTTTCCGGGGTATCGGGATAATAGAAGAAATAGTTCGCCGTCCCGTATACGCCCTCGGGGGCATTTGCCCCTTGAGGCGCAAGGACCGAAAGCTCGGTTGCCGTATGCTGATAGAACGGGACCTTCTGGCTTAAGCCCGTCGCTTTCGCGGCCTTCTGGAAATTGACCATGCCGGACCCGCCTGTCGCCACGATGATAAAATCGGGCTTCGCGGCCAGTATCTGCGTTATGTACGGCGTAAAATCGGCCTCGCCGACCTTCCACCAGGTCTCCCCGACCTTCCGTACCGACGGTTTCAGCTTCTTGAGGTTGTTCCAGACGGCATCCGCTATTGCGTGGCCGTATTCGTAGTCATCGCCCGCGATCCAGTATTTCACGTACGGTTTTTTCGCCAGGGCGATCGCGGCCGCCCTGCCCGCCATTTCCGTATGCTCGTTCATGTTGAAAATGTAGCGATGGCCCTTCTCGCCGACGATCTTTTCGCTTTTCGCAAAGGTGACGAAAAAGGGCACCTTTTCCTTCTTCACGAAATCCGAGATGGCCAGGGTGGTGGCGCTGTTTATCGTTCCCATCAGGATATCGACCTTTTCCTTAAGAATGAGCTCTTTCGCCATGGCAAGGCCGATGTCCGGCTTGAACTTTTCGTCCCGGGTCGTATACTCGACCTTCTTGCCGAGGATGCCCCCCTGGGCGTTTATACGCTCGACGGCGAGCTTGAAGCCGTCGAGGACATCGTTCGTGAAGGTCGTCGCCGGACCGGTGTAGGTATCGACGATACCCACCTTTATCGTGTTCGCGGCCTGAGAAACAGAGAGCATGCACAGTACGGACAACAGGATGACGGATAAGAAAATGACGCCGGAATACCTTTTCATATCAGCACCTCCATAAGATTGTTTTGCTTTGATTGACATTGACACAGAAATTGCATTTTGTCAATTCGGTGTAAAAAAAATATTCTACTGGCTGCCAGGCCCGCTGTCGTCTTCCGTGTCCCGGAAGACATAATAAAGAATATCATCCCGTGCCTGAACAAGATGCGTTTTCAAAGCGGTGGTGATCTCAGCGGGGTCTCCCTTTTCAATGGCTTCTATTATCCTCTCATGCCCGTGCATCGATCTTTCCGCGGTTTCAGCGAGGTAAATGCACTGGATCCTGTACCGCAGCATGTGGCGCCGCAATGTCTGGGTAAGCTCGAGAAGCCGTTCGCTTCCGGCAAGGCGCGCAATGATATCATGAAACTGAGCATCGAGCTCAGCATAACCCTTCAGGTTGCCTTTTGCTATATATTTCTTTTGATTGGCTATGCTTCTCTTCAGCGACTGGATGAGCCTGTCCCTCTGCCTCCGCAAGGCCCATTCGACGGCAAGCCCTTCGATCGCGGCCCGTATCTCGCATATCTGCTCGACCTCTTCCATGTCCATCCCCCGCACGACGTACCCGACCCGCGGAATGGACACGACAAGCTTTTCAAGCTCAAGGTTGTGAAGCGCTTCGCGGACCGGCGTGCGCGACGTGCCGATCTCTTCCGCGATCTTTGCCTCGATAAGCCGGTCCTTGGGGGCAATTGCCCCTTTCAGGATCTCCTCGCGGATGTGATGATAGACCTTCTGCCGGATCGTCTTGTCTTTTCGGATGACGAGTTTTCTCATTATTTTTGTATACTGTACCCCAGGCTTTGCAATCCTTCAAGTTTTTTGTGCCATACCTGTTGTAACGTTCCGATAAATGGTGTATAAATAAGCCACGATGCGCCTGGGTTTAATCCTTGTATTCTTTCTTGCCGTGGTCTTCACCCCCCATGTTCTCCCGGCAGTCGAAAACGGCTCCAACGGCGGTATAACAGCAGCGTCCTACATTCTCGTTGAAAAAGACACGTTCCGCATTATAACGGGGAAGGACTATCACCGGCGGCTTCCCCCGGCGAGCACGACCAAGGTCATGACAACGCTGGTAGCCCTCGAACGCTTAAGCGGTGAAGAGGCCGTCGCGGCCGACAAGAACGTGACGACCATACCCCGCTCCAAGATGAACCTCGTTCCCGGGAGAAAATACCGCTCCTATGACCTCATGACGGGCATGATGGTGGAGTCGGCAAACGATGCGGCGTACACGCTCGCAACGTTTATCGCGGGCTCGGAGACAGCGTTCGCGCGGATAATGACGGAAAGGGCGCGGAGCCTTGGGGCGCTCGACACCAATTTCGTGAATGCTTCGGGCCTCCCTGCGGACAATCAGTACTCGAGCCCGTACGATCTCGCCCTCATCTTCCAGCAGGCCCTTACCAACGAACGGTTCGTAAGCCTCGCACAGACCCGGTACTTCACGTTTGAGGACAGCGCTCGCAAGATCAGGTACAAGAACCACAACAGGCTCCTGTTCTGTTTCGATCCGGCCATCGGCGGGAAAACAGGGTATACCCGCGCCGCACGCCATTGCTATGTCGGCGCGTTCGAAAAGAACGGTAAGATCTATATCCTTGCAATGCTCGGAAGCCGGAGCCTCTGGAAAGACACCGTTCAGATACTGAGAACGATATACGATGACGTGCCGTCGGACGAAGAGCTTCGCCAGGCCAGGGCCTCACGCGTATCCTACTCCTCCAAAACGATTGCGCGGAAGAAAAACTCATCCCATTCCAAAAAGACCGTAAAGCGCCGCACCGGCAAAACCAGCAAAAAATACGCAAAAAAATAAATGAAAAAATGTTTCACCATCATCACGATACTCGCGCTCATCGCCGCATCTGTGCCGGCCAGGGCGCTTACCAACGACGAGGAGCTCAAGTACGGCAAAGAGGTGTTCCTCGAAATAGCCCGTACAGTACCCGTAAACAACGATCCCTACATGTCGTTCTACCTCAACGACATACGGAACAGGCTTGACAGCAAGACGATCATGCCCTTCAACGTCGTGCTCACCGTCATCGACTCACCGACAATAGATGCGTTTGCGACGATAGGCGGATATGTCTACATCGCATCGGGGCTCATAGCGAATTGCGACAACGAGGAAGAGCTGGCGGGCGTCATGGCCCACGAGTTCGCACACATAAAAAAGCGGCATATCGCGAAGAGGATGGAGAAGCAAAAGTACATCAACGCCACGATGCTGGCCACGATGCTGGCGGCCCTGCTCGTCGGCGATGCCGCGCGCACTGCCGTCCTTGCCATGGGGATGGGATCGGCCCAGACCATGTCACTGAAATATTCGCGGCAAGACGAGGAGGAGGCCGACAGGGAAGGGTCCACTCTCGCAAACGCTGCGGGGTACGGGGGACTCGGGATCGCGGATTTTCTCAAGAAACTCAGGTATGGCGGCGGCGACAAGCTTTATCCCCAGTATCTCCTCACGCACCCGTACCATGAAAGCCGTATTATAGCCCTCGAATCGATGTGGAAGAGGCAGCCGCCGTCGAAAGAGGTTTCTCTTTTCCCGTACGTGATCGCACGGGCAAAGGCGGTCCAGAACTACAAGGCGACAGGGCTCGTTGACGATATATGGGTAAAACGCTACACCCAGAACGGCAAAGATCCCGTAGCCGCCTACGGGGCGTCCCTGTATTATGCGTTCAAGGGGAACTTCGAGAAGGCGCTCGAGATAGCGCGGTCGAACCCGTCGCCCTACAGGGACCTCTTCATCGGGGAGATACTCATCCTGGCCAACCGCTTTCCCGACGCGGTCGAGGCCCTCCGGGATGTTTACGAAAGGGTGGGGCGATACTACCTGGCGCGGGCGTATGAGGGAATGGGCCGCTCCGACCTTGCGGCCGCAACGTACAGCTCCCTGCTCCCGTACGCCCCGATCTATCCGGAAATATACTACCGCCTGGGGATGGTTGAGGGCCGGACCGGGAACGAGGGTGCGGGCCACATGTACCTCGGATACTACTACATGAGCAGAGGCGATTACGTGCTCGCCAGAACGAACTTTGAGAAGGCCATCTCGCGCTACGGCATCAATTCCCGTCAGGGCACCGAGATCATGCGCGTGCTTGCGTCCATGGAACCGAAAAAGAAATAAGCACCCGGGTGCCGGAACGGCCGAACGCGCGTCTTCCCTCAATACTGACTGAGGGGCAGGGCCTCGATAATCCGGGCTATCGCCCCGGGGCCCACATTGTCAACGCCCTGTTTCAGCGAAATATTGTTCCCCCGCGGATGCCACACAACGGGATCAAAATCGGTGAACACCGTGATCGTCGTGAGTCCGCACGCACCGGCGAGGTGTGCCATTCCGGAATCATTCGACACAAAAATGCCGCCCCGGGAGAAGAGCTCTTTGACCGCAGCGAGCTCGTGAATGACGATGCTCTCCCCGGGGAATTCGACGTCGGCGGGCTTCAAGACAACTGTGCCGGTCTCGTCCTTTTCGAGGCTGTCCCGCAGGGCAAGAAAATGTTCCGGGGGCCATTTCCCCTTCGCAAAACCCTTTTCCGGATAAAGGATGACGGGGCCGGGCTTAGCGGAACCAACCCCGGCCCTGACCGGCTCGATACCGAACTTTCGAAGCTGCCGAAGCTGGTATTCCTCGATGTGCAGCCTTTCATGCGGCGACGCGGAGCTCTTCGTTCCGGGGCCCGGGAACGCACCGTCGGGGTACATGTCGATAAATATCAATTCTTCCCGGGAATAGGCCGCCCAGCGCTTCCGGATGGACCCCTGCCTGTCCTTGCCAATGAAGATGATCCTTCTGAAATCGGCGCCGGTCAGCTTTTCCGAAAAAAGGTAGAGCCAGTGGCGTGATTCCACCCCGTACGTCTTCGTAAAATACGCAGGGAAAAGATCGAAAAAGCGGCGGTTCCCGAGTCCCACAAGGCAGGGGCCGAAATGGCCTCTCAGCGACAGAAATATTGATTCGGCGAGGCAGATATCACCAAGGCCTCCCAGATGGACAACGAGGACCCCGGCGCGACTATCGGGCATTCGGGGGAACCGGCAGCGTTATCGACAGCTCTTCCGCGACATATCTCTTTTGAAGGGCTTTTATGAGGTCGTGGCGCACGGCATAAAGGGAGCCGGAATCCTTGACCCTGACGGTGACCGAAAGGCCGATCCCGGTATCGCCGAACGCGGTGAAACGGACCAATGGCACTTCGGCGCCAATGGTTCCGGGCGCCTCGCGCACAACATCCCATGCCGCCTCGCGGGATATTGCCTCGACCCTGTCGAGGTCGGCCGAGCGGGGCACCGTGAACTCTACGCTCAGCGACATCTGCGGGTCGGGAAGATCGCAGTTTGTGATCGTTGCCGATGCAACATGGGCATTCGGCACGATGATAATGTTGTGTGCGGGCGAGGTGATCGTGGTCGACCGCCAGGTTATATCGGTAACGGTCCCTTCTTCACCCGAATTGAGCTTGATGTGGTCCCCCGGGCGCAGCTGCTTCGATGCGATGATATGGAGGCCCGCGAACAGGTTCGACAGCGTGTCCTTAAGCGCGAGGGCCACAGCAAGCCCTCCCACGCCGAGGGCCGTGAGCAGCGGGGCGATCGATATCCCGAGAAAATTGAGGATGACGAGGAGGCCCGCAATAATGATCGTCGCCTTGAAAACGCCCAGGATAATCCCCGTCGCCGGGACATCGATATCCGAGCGCCGGGCGTAATTCTCAAAGGCCCTGACCGCCAGGTTCGCGATCGCCACCGTCACGGAAAAGATGAGCAATATAGAGATGGTCCGGTCGACTATGAGGACATATTTTCGCGGCAGGCCGGAAAACTCGACAGCAAAATAGAGCCCGACCGCGACGCACCAGAATATAGAAGGGACCTTGAAGGACCTGAGGACCCCCGCCTGTATGGTCATCCCTGAACCGGCGGTCCATTTCTTCAGGAAATGCACGAGCACTCCGCGCACGATGAAAAGCACCACGATGACAGAGGCTGCCACGACAGACGGGACAAAAAGGCTGTTGAAGAGGGGCTCGAAGCTTTTCATAGAATGGGCAATGGGTAAGAGGCAATGGGCGATGGGTATTTTCCTGTAGCCTATAGCCCATTGCCTCTTACCACGTTTTACAATCTGATATCCGTAAACTGCATGCAGCCCTTCAGCGCGTGATACCTTTCCTTTATTTCGGGCATCGTCAGTCTCTTTATCCTGTTGATGCTGAAGTCCTCAACGTTGAAAGATGCCATGACCGTACCCATGATGATGGCCTGCTTCACGCTTTCGGCGGTCGCCTCGCCGACGTTGGCGAGGTATCCCATGAAACCGCCGGCGAACGTGTCTCCCGCTCCAGTCGGGTCGAAGACGTCCTCCAGGGGGAATGCCGGGGCAAGGAACACCTCGTCGCGGTTCATCATGAACACACCGTATTCGCCGCGCTTGGCGACAACGCATGTCGGGCCCGTCTCGATCAGCTTGCGGGCGCCTTTCAGGAGATTGTGCTCTTTGGTTATCTCGCGGAGTTCCGCCTCGTTTATCACGAGCATGTCAACCCGCTCAATCACCTTCATGAGCGCGTCCAGTTTGTTCTCGATCCAGAAGTTCATCGTATCGAGAACAAGGGCGGCGGGTTTCGCTACCTGGTCGATAACGTGGAGTTGGAGTTCCGGGTCGATATTCGCGAGGAAAAGAAATTCTGCGTTCCTGTAGTCTTCCGGCACCTTCGGCTTGAAGGTCTCGATAACATTCAGCTCCGTTTTAAGGGTTATGGCCTGGTTGAGGTCGTACCCGTACCTGCCTTCCCAGCGGAAGGTCTTCCCCTGGTCCACCTCGATGCCGGAGAGGTCCACGCTGCGGTCCTTCAGGAAGGATATCCCCTCCAGATCGAAATCGCTGCCGACCGTGGCCACGATGCCGACATCGGTAAAGAAGCTGGCCGCGTTCGTAAAATGGAGCGCCGAGCCCCCGAGGACATTGTCGGCTTTCCCGAAAGGCGTTTCTATGGAGTCATATGCGACGGTCCCTGCCACGCAAAGCTTGATCATGTTCCCATCTCCCATGACGCGAGGTATTTCTTCTGTTCCTCGGTCAGGGTGTCGATCTTAACACCGGCCGATGCGAGCTTGAGCGAGGCCACCTGTTCGTCGATGGCCTTGGGAACGGAATACACCTTCTTCTCCAGTTTTTTGGCGTTCTTCCACATGTACTCGGAGCAGAGCGCCTGGTTCGCAAAGCTCATATCCATAACGTCGGACGGGTGGCCTTCCGCGCACGCCAGGTTGACGAGCCTGCCCTCGCCGAGGAGGAATATCTTCCTGTTGTCCTTGAGCGTGTATTCGTCAATGAAGCCCCGGATCCGCCTTTTCGCCTTTTTCATCTTCTCCAGCGCCTCGATCTCGATCTCGACATTGAAGTGGCCGGAATTGCAGACGATCGCGCCGTCCTTCATCTTCCTGAAATGCTCTTCGCGGATGACGTGGATGTCGCCGGTGGTCGTCACGAATATATCGCCGATAGCCGCCGCCTTCTCCATTTCCATCACCTCGAAACCGTCCATGTGGGCCTCCAGCGCGCGAAGCGGGTCGACCTCGGCGACGATGACGTGGGCGCCGAGCCCTTTTGCGCGCATGGTGACGCCTTTGCCGCACCAGCCGTACCCCGCGAGGACGAACGTGGCGCCTGCGAAAAGGATGTTCGTTGCGCGCAGGATTCCGTCGACCGTGCTCTGGCCTGTGCCGTACCGGTTGTCGAACATATGTTTTGTCAGCGCGTCATTGACCGCGACGACGGGGAACTGGAGGACGCCCTCGAGCTCCATGCTCTTGAGCCGGATAACGCCCGTGGTCGTCTCTTCCATCGACCCGACCACGTCGCCGACGAGCGCCTGACGGTCTTTTTTGCTGAGCTTCTTCACCCATTTCTTGATGACGTCGTGCAGGGCGTCCATCCTGTCAAAGGCGATCATGTGGAGGGCGCCGACAAGGTCCGCGCCGTCATCCATCGTAATGTTGGGCATGAAGGAAAGGGCCTTCATGATGTGCTCGTAGTACTGCTTGTCCGTCTCGCCCTTGATCGAATAAGTCGGGATGCCGAAATGCTTCACGATCGCCGCCGCGACATCGTCCTGCGTGCTCAAGGGGTTCGACGCGCACAGGACGACCTCGGCCCCGGCGGCCTTCAGTGTCTTCACCAGGTTCGCCGTTTCCGTCGTCACGTGGAGGCAGCAGGCGATCCTGACGCCTTTCAGCGGTTTCTGCCGTGCAAACCGCTTCGCGATCTGCCGTAAAACGGGCATTCTTCTTTCTGCCCATTCGATGCGTTCCAACCCCGCATCGGCCAGCTTCATATCCTTAACATCATAATCAATAGCCATTATATCTCCCTCCCTATTCCAGGTTATTTACAACAATTTAACGCAATGCTGGCAGCGGCTTCAGATCAAAGATGGTGCCGAGGCGTCAATGAGGAGCCGACGCAGACGTACGTCCGTACGTCGAGGAGCGCGACGAGGCGGACAACGAAGGCAACGCTTTGATATGGAGCCGGAGCTCCTATATCCCGGCGGCGCGGCGGATTTCTTCCACCATATCGAGCTTCTCCCAGGTAAATTCCGGATCGTTCCTTCCAAAGTGCCCTCCGCACGCGGTCTTCTTGTAGATCGGCCTCAAGAGGTCGAGTTTCTCGATTATCTTTCTCGGCCGCATGTCGAAGAGGTCGTTAACGATCTCAGCGATCTTGTCGGGGCTTATCTTTGATGTCCCCTGGGTATCGATCATGACCGACACGGGCTCGGCCACGCCGATCGTGTAGGCGATCTGCAATTCAAGTCTGTCCGCGAGGCCTGCCGCGACAAGGTTCTTTGCAATGTAGCGCGCCATATAGGATGCGCTCCTGTCGACCTTCGACGGGTCCTTCCCGGAGAAAGCGCCTCCGCCGTGGCTGCCGACGCCGCCGTAGGTGTCGACAATTATCTTCCGGCCCGTCACGCCGCAGTCGCCTTTCGGCCCGCCGACAACGAACCGGCCCGTTGAATTGATGAATATCTTGGTCTTGTCATCCATCAGTTCGGCGGGAATGATCTTCTTGATGACCTCTTCGGTGACAGCTTCCCGCAGTTTAGCCGTCGCTATGTCCGGGTTGTGCTGGGCGGCTATAACGACTGCGTCGACACGCACAGGCTGCCTGTCGATATACTCTACGGTCACCTGGCTTTTTCCGTCGGGGCGAAGGAAGGGGAGCGTCCCGTCCTTGCGGACGTCAGCCAGGCGCCTTATAAGCTTATGAGCGTACATGATGGACATCGGCATGAATTCTGCCGTTTCGTTGCACGCATAACCGAACATAAGGCCCTGGTCCCCGGCCCCCTGTTCGTGGTCGTCCGTTTCGTTGACCCCCATCGCTATATCGGGTGATTGTTCATCGATGGCCGTAAGAACCGCACAGGTTTCCCAGTCGAAACCCATAGACGAATCGTTGTATCCGATCTCTTTGACGGTCTGCCGCACGATCTCGGGGACATTCACGTAGCTCGATGTCGTGATCTCGCCGCCTACCAGCGCAAGGCCCGTTGTCACGTATGTCTCACAGGCCACCCTGGCCTTCGTGTCGTCGGCAATTATCGCGTCGAGCACCGCATCTGATATCTGGTCGGAAACCTTGTCCGGGTGGCCTTCCGCCACCGATTCGGACGTGAATAAGAACCTGCTCATTCCCATTGTATAACCTCCTCACTTTATCTGGAATTCTACCGTATCATTTTCTGTACCCTGGGACAATCACCGGGAAACAATTTCATCATCTCGTTTTTCAACAACAGTTCGGCTTCAGCCGGTGAGTCTTTTTTCATTATCTCGTCAAGCAGTTCCCGGCAATACCCGTGGTCGAGGCCGCGTATCATTTTCTTGGCAAGCGGTATCGCATACGGGTTCATGCTTATCTCGTCAAGGCCGAGGCCGAGCAAGACGGGTATATAGCGGGGCTCGCCGGCCATTTCGCCGCACAGGGCGATCGTTATCTTGGCTGCGTGGGCATCGTCGACTGCCTTCTTTATCATTTTGAGAACTGCCGGATGGAGCGGTTCATACAGGTACGATACATATTCGTTCACCCGGTCTATCGCAAGGGCGTACTGGATCAGGTCGTTCGTCCCTATGCTGAAAAAATCAACCTCGGCCGCAAGCATATCGCTCATCATACACGCCGAAGGGACCTCTATCATAATGCCCGTTTTGATATCCCTGTTATAAGCTATATGTTTTCGCGACAGTTCTTCCATGCACTCTTTTATGATCGCTTTTGCCCTGCGCACTTCCTCGATGCCGGAGACCATCGGGATGAGGATCCGCAAAGGCCCGAACACGCTGGCGCGCAGGATCCCCTTGAGCTGTGCTTTGAAGAGCGGCACCTCTTTGATGCACAACCGTATGGCCCTTAGCCCCATCGCCGGGTTGATCTCCTTGGGCATCTCGATCTCTGAGACAAATTTGTCCCCGCCGATATCGAGGGTCCGGATCGTTATATATTCCATCGAATTGTTCTCGGCAAGTTTCCGGTAGATATGGTAATGGTCCATCTCCGTCGGAAGGTTGTTCCTCTTCGACAGGTATATGTACTCTGTCCGGTAAAGGCCGATACCGCTTGCCCCGTATTTTTCGACAATGTCCATCTCGGCAAGAAGCTCGATATTTGCGCCCACTCTCATCTTGAACCCGTCCCGGGTCTCGGCTTTGAGCCGGGCCAGGCGCAGGTGTTCTTTCTTCAGGTTGCGCAGGTGTACCTGCTTGGCAAGATATTCCTTCCGGACCTCCTCCGCAGGATTGATGATAACAAGGCCCTCTTCACCGTCTATGATAACGAGATCGTTATTCTTTACAAGGCTGCTTACATTGCCGACACCGACAACGGCCGGTATCTCGAGTGCCCGGGCCACGATGGACGTGTGGGATGTCCTCCCCCCGACATCGGTCGCGAAACCGGATATGCGGTTCAGGTTAAGCTGGATCGTGTCGGCCGGCGAGAGGTCGTGGGCGATTATGACCGATTTGCCTTTAACGGCGGTCCGTTCTATGGGCGATCTTTTTTCGGCGGAAAGTATCCTCGCGAGCCTTTCATATATATGCTTTATGTCCTGACCGCGCTCTTTAAGGTACGGGTCTTCCACCTGGTCGAAGCTCGCGAGAAACCGGGAAACGACGACCTCAAGCGCCCATTCGGCGTTTATCAGTTCCGACCGGATCACATCGATGATCGAATTGGAGAAAAATTCGTCCTGAAGGATCAGTATGTGCGCGTCAATGATAAACGCATGTTTTTTAACATCTTCATCCGGTATGGAGTCCCTGATATGACCGAGCTGGTCTATCGCCTCCTCAATGGCCGCCCTTATTCTCACTATCTCGCGCTCCACGTGGCGCTCGGTTATTGAACGCTTGGGGATCGCGATCTTGCCCCGGTCTATAAGGCGCACCCTGCCGATCGATATGCCTGAGGAAACGCCCATTCCTTTCAGTGTTCTATTTATGAAAAGCTCTTCTTTCATTCCTCGTTGAATCCATTATTTATAAGGCCGCCCAACTCTCCAAAGGCCTTTTCCTCATCCTCCCCCTCGACCCTCAGCACGATCTTGCTTCCCAGGGGGCAGGCGAGCATAAGCAGGCCCATGATGCTCTTGCCGTTCACCTGCATGCCGTCTTTTTCCATGAGCACGTTCGAATGGAATTTGGCCGCCAGCTTGACGAACAAAGCCGCTGCCCGCGCATGAAGCCCCAGCCTGTTCCTGACAGTGAATATGCCTTCGAGCATTCCCCTAATCCTTTTTCCTGGCTTTCAGGACATCCGTGGCACGGTATATATTCCTCTGCCCGTACTGTGTTATAAAATCTGCCAGTTCGTCGAGTGCCTTGCCCTCCCGGTATGCGACCAGTTTGATCAGCATGGGAAGATTGACGCCCGCCACAACCTCGACTTTCTCTTCCTCCAGAAATGACAGGCTGATGTTCGAAGGGGTCCCGCCAAACATATCGGTCAGGATGATCACCCCGTCCCCCGTATCTGAACCTTTTATGGCTGCCACGACCTTTTCTTTTATTTTTTCAACCTGGTCGTCCGGAAAGATGTCCACAGCGGAAAACTGTTCCTGCTTGCCCATGATCAATTCGGTCGCCGCGACCATTTCCCGGCCGAGATTAAAGTGTGCCACCACGACGAGCCCGGTCATAAAGCCTCCCTACTTCTTTTCTATATCCCTGTGAACGGTGGATACGCTGTAACCCATCGCATTCAAGTATTCGCCAAGCTCGCCGGCAGTAAATACCGACCGGTGCTTTCCGCCCGTGCAACCAAAACAGATGGTTAGATAGCTTTTGCCTTCCTTCTCAAACAAAGGAATAAGGTACACCAAAAAATCTGAAAGAAAAAGGAAATATTTCTTGAATACTTCCTGAGACTTAATGTACTCGCCCACCTCGTGGTCGAGGCCCGTTTTGTCACGGAGCCCCTCGACAAAGAAGGGGTTCGGAAGAAATCTCACATCGAGGACGATGTCCGCCTCGAGGGGAAGCCCGAACGCATAGCCGAAGGACATGAGGTTTATCTTCATCCGCTGCTCGTGGGCCCCATACGTGTTGAGGACCCACCGGCGAAGTTCATGCGGTGTGAGATGGGTGGTATCGATGACCTCGTCCGCCATGCTCCGGAGCCAGGCCATCAGCTTTCTCTCCTCGGCCACGGCATCCTTCACATTTGAAGAGTCAAGGAGCGGGTGTGTCCTGCGGGTTTCACGGTACCGGCGGACAAGCGCCTCCTCGGAGCTTTCGAGGAACAGCACCTTCGCGTTGAATTCCTGTTTCACTTTTTTTATGACGTCCTGACCGGTCTCAAAGAAATCCCTGAGGCGCACATCGATGACAAACGCGCACCTCCTTATTTTTTCACCCTCGTCCCGGTTGAGCTCCAGGAACCTGGACAGGAGAACTATCGGGAAATTATCGACACAGAAAAAACCAATATCTTCAAGCGCCCTTAAGAACGTGGTCTTGCCCGAACCGGAGATCCCGCTTACGATGAGGACATCTTTCATTCCGCCATGTCCTCCCCCATCGACCTCAGCATCCTCTTTTCAAGTTCTACGGCGGTGTTGATCCCCTGCCTGCGCAGGATAAAGTTGCGGCATGCTAGCTCGATGATCGCCGACACGTTCTTCCCCGAGCTGATAGGGACCTTCACGAACGGCAGGTCGACGCTGAGCACCCTGTACTTGGCCTCCTTGAGGCCCACACGCTCGCATTCGACAGAGGTGTCCCAATCGAAGAGCTCGATGACGAGGTCTATCTTTTTCTTATCGATCACGGACGATACGCCAAAGAGATGGCGGATATCCACGATCCCGACGCCCCGTATCTCGAGCAGGCTCTTGATCATCTCGGGTGCCTCCCCGTAAAGGTCGATCGCGCCGATCTTCTTCACGTGCACCGCGTCGTCGACCACCAGGCGGTGGCCCCGCATGATGAGCTCCAGGGCGTTCTCGCTCTTGCCGATGCCGGGCCTCCCCATGATAAGGGCGCCAACGCCAAGGATGTCCATCAATACGCCGTGGATCGTGGTGGAAGGGGCCAGCTTCTCTTCAAGAAGCTTTGATATCCTTTCGATGAATATGGACGTGACAAGCTTCGTCCTGAGAAGCGGTATCCCTTTTTCTTCCGCGGATACAAGGAAAAATTCGGGGACCTTCAGGTTGCGCGATACGATGAAGCAGACGACGTTGTTCCGGCACAGTTCCCGTATGATGCGCTTGCTCTCGGTCTCGGTCAGGGACCTCAGGTAAGAGATCTCGATATTGCCCAGTATCTGGACCCTGTGCGGATGGAGATATACCATGTGGCCCGTTATGACAAGGCCTAATTTCTGTATCCTCGGATTGTAGATCTTCCGTGAAAGCCCTTTGCCGCCCGCCAGGACCTCAAGTTCCAATCCATAAAGCTCATCGTCTACAAGCTGCCGGACCTGAATCCCTTTCATGTGTTCTTCCTGTCAGAAGACCATGCCGGTCCCGCATAACACACAAGCTGGTATATTGACCGGCCCCTCAATATTTTTCGTCCTCTTCAACAATGGCCTGATAAAGTGAACCGGCATCGTCGGGCAGTTCAAGCAGTCTCTTGCGGAACGACGGATCGCGAAGGATCCTCGATATGCGCGACAGGGCCATGAGATGAAGGCTTGCAGCGTCCTCCGGCGCGAGGACCAGAAAAAAGATGTGCACCTTCTTCCCGTCCGCAGCCTCGAAATCCACCCCTTTCCTCGACCGTGCGAAGACGCACATGACCTGGCCCGAGGAGCTTATCTTCCCGTGGGGGATGGCCACCCCGTCGCCAATGCCGGTCGATCCCAGCGATTCCCGCTCCATGACAATGCTGACCACGGGATCGATGTCACGTATCAGTCCCGCGGTCTTTAGCTGTGATGCAAGCCTTGTTACTATCTCCCTTTTGCTGCCGCCTTCTATGTCACAAATAACCGTGGGCTCTTTCAGTATGTCGCCAAGCCTCAAGGTCCCTTCCCTGCCGTCTCGATAAGGCTGAATTTCCCATCCTTCCTCTTGTACACGATGCAGACGTTGTCGTTTTCCCGCTCGCGAAAGACCATGAACATGTCACCGGAGGCCTTCAGCTGCATCACGGCCTCCTCGGGGTCCATGGGCTTCGCCTCGATGGTCCGGGAGACGATAATGCCGGACCCTTCCGCCGTCGGGGTCAGGGGGGCGCGTTTCGACTTATTTTCGCGGTACGCCTTCACCTTGTCGCGGTACTTCGTAAGCCGGCGCTCGAGCTTGTCGAGTATCTTATCGATAGCCGCATAGATATCATCCATGACCTCATGGGCATTTATGACAACTCCGTTGATGGTGAACATGACATCGATACGCTGGCGGTACTTTCTTTCAAGCGAAATGACCACGTGTATATCAAGAGGGGTCTCCACGTATTTCTGGAGCCGCGAAAGCTTGTCTTCGACATATCGCCTGATATCTTCACTGGGATCGACGTGCCTGAAGCTGGTTGTGATATCCATAATGCCTCCGTTATAAAAAATAAGGTTGGCATGCACCAACCTTCGAGCATACATTAACAGATGTGCCGCATCGTGTCAATCCAATTCCCCGAAAGTATTACGTAATTTACCAAAGAGCACGCCGGTGCACCCGGACCTTTTTCAAAAACTCTGCGATTCCTTTAGCCGACCACCGTCCTTTCGCGTGACGACCGTATGTTCAATATCTCTCTATACTTGGCGACCGTCCGCCGTGCGATATTGATATCGTGCCGGGATTTGAGGGTGTGCGCTATCTCATCGTCCGTCAAAGGCTTCTTCTTGTCCTCTTTTTTTACGAGCTCCGACATCAGGTCCATGACGACATTTGTCGATAAGGAATCCCCGTCCCCCGTGTTGATGCTGGTCGGGAAAAAGAACTTCATTTCATAAACTCCGTGAGGAGTGCTCATGTACTTGCTTGTTGTTATCCTGCTCACGGTCGATTCGTGCACCCCGACGTCCTGCGCGACATCTTTCAGGATAAGAGGCCTCAGGGAGCGCAGGCCCCTGTCAAAAAATTCACGCTGAAAATTGACGATGCTCTGCGCGACCTTTAAAAGCGTTTGCTGCCTCTGCTGAATGCTCTTGATAAACCATTCGGCCTGTTTCACCTTGTTCTTGATGTATCTCTTCGTCTCGCCGCCTATCTTCCGGTCCGCGGCGAGCCCCAGGTAATACCGGCTCATCCTGAGCTCCGGTATATCGTCGTTGTTCAGCGCTATCTCGTATCCCTCTTCGCCCCTGGCAACATATACATCGGGAACGACATATGAGATGAATTCGTCGCTGAAATTCCGCCCCGGCTTGGGGTCGAACGACTTTATCCTTTCGAACACGTCTTTTATCTTTTCAACAGGGAAGCCGGTGGCCTTTGCTATTCCTTTCAGGTTGTTATGCTGGAACAGGTCGAAATGGCTTGAAACAACCGTGTAGAACACGGGGTCCTTCTGCCCGGAGAGCTCGTACTGGATAAGGATGCACTCCTTCAGGTCCCGCGCGCCGACACCCGCCGGTTCCAGTTTCTGCACCTTCTTCAGGACCGGTTCGAGGACCTCCACGGGAAAGCCCGAGTCCCGGGCGACCTCCTCGAGGGTACATATGAGATACCCGTTGTCATCGATATTGCCTATTATCCACTCGGCGACCACGCGTTCGGTCGGGTCGAAATCGGACAGCCCGATCTGCCATCTCAGGTGGTCCCGGAGATTGTACGTTTTTCGCACCATGTTCTCATAGTCCGGGGCCTCTTTGTCCCCTGCGGGGAAAAAATCCTCGGACGGAGAATAGCGATCCAGCAGCTCCTGCATTTCCTTCCCGTCATCCTGGGCCTCTTCTGCCCCGGTCCGGGCCTCTTCGTCCCCGGTTTCTTCGCGGTCAGGCCGGGGCTCCTCCTCGCTGATCTCCAGGATAGGGTTTTCTTTTATTTCCAGCTCGATAGCCTCGACAAGCTCCAGCTTCGACAGCTGAAGGAGCTTGATGGCCTGCTGCAGCTGCTGCGTCAGTACCGGCGAGAGCCTTTGTGTCTGTTTAAGCTCCAACATCGATGTTAAATTCCTCGCCTAAATACACTTCGCGTACTATCCTGTCCTGCGCCACGCTTTCCGGCGTGCCCTCGAGAAGGACCTTCCCGGCATTCACGACATACGCCCTGTCGCAGATCGGCAGGGACTCCCGGACGTTGTGGTCCGACAGCAATATCCCGATCCCCCGGTGCTTCAGGCCGTAGATGATCTTCTTCAGGTCGGAAACAGATATGGGGTCGATGCCGGAAAACGGCTCGTCAAGCAGCATAAACCGGGGAGATGTCATCAGGGCCCGCGCTATTTCAAGCCGCCGGCGTTCGCCTCCTGAAAGGGAGTCGGCATTGTTGTTCGCAAGATGGTCCAGTTTGAACGACTCGAGTATCTCGATCGCCCGGTGGTTTATCAGGTCTGAATCGACACCGAGAAATTCAAGGATGGCCTTCAGGTTGTCAGCCACGGTCATTTTCTTGAAAACGGAAGGTTCCTGGGGAAGATATGTGATGCCTTTACGTGCCCGCATAAACATCGGCAGGTCGGTGATGTCCTCTCCCTCGAGCAGGATCTTCCCGGCATTCGGCTTGATAAAGCCGATTATCATATAAAATGACGTTGTCTTCCCGGCGCCGTTCGGGCCGAAAAGACCAACGATCTCCCCCTGTTCCATCGACATGCTGATACCGTCCACGACCTTCCTGGCGCTATATGTTTTTAAAAGGCCATGGGCGGCCAACGTTGCCTTCGTCAATTCGATCTTCCCTTCTCCATGCGTATTTTCGGCTGTTCGACAGACAGTTTTCCATCGTTCGTCATGTATGTCACACGCACGCCCTTCATTTCTACGTTGTCTTTGATGACCCTCGGAGATTGGGTGAACACTATCCTGCCTTCTTTAACATGATATACCGCCTTCTCGCTTTTCGCAACCGTGCCTTTCGTTATGACGCGTACGTTGCCGTCGGCCTCCATGCGGTCGACCTGATTGTCGGCACTGTAGATGTGGACAGCGTCGCATACCAGGTGCAGGTCCTCCCCTTTCATGATGACCTTGCCTTCCAGGATATATGTGCTCACCTCGAAATAATAGAGCAGGCTGTCCGCCTGAAAATGATACTTTCCCTTTTCGGTCGCGATGATCCCGGCGACGTCCGACAGGATCCTGACGGTCTCCTCGTTCGTGTTGGCCAGAAGGCCGATGCCTTTCATATCGATCTTCTTTCCCTTGATATCAACGACATCTTTTGTGGTGGTCAGGCCCTTTTTGAAATCAAAGTCCATGTGCGCGCTTTTCAGCGTATATTCGCCCTTGTAGAACACCTCGACATCATCGACGTGCCCGGTCTCCTTATCGGTGTCCATCGCACCCTTCGACCCTGTAAACTCGATCGCGACATCGGGTTTCGGCTTGTAGATGCCTTTCAGGTCCTCGAGTTCGATAAGCGGCCGGTCAATGAATTTCCGGGCGACCCTGGCGGTCAGTTCCCAATCGACAATGCCCCGCTTCTCGCCCGTATACTTCACGTCCTTGAAAACGATCGCCTTCTTCGTCTCCTTAGCAACGGGAACCGCCTGTTTTTCCGGTTTGCTGACAAAAAAGAACAACGCGACACCGAGGCTTGCCAGAATAAACCCATAAGACAGATATATGATGATCTTTCGGTTCATAATGGGCTATAGGCTATGGGCTACAGGCTATGGGGTTTCCTCTTGCCCATCGCCTGTAGCCCATAGCCTGTCTTTTCTACACCACCTTCGCCTTGAGCAGGTCGTGGATGTGGACGATCCCGACCGGCCGGGCATTGTCTTCGTCGATGACAAAAAGGGATGTTATCGAGAATTCCTCCATCTTTTTCAAGGCATGTGCGGCAAGCGCATCCTTGTGGACGACCTTCGGGTTGCGGGTCATAACGTCCCCCGCCTTTTTCCCGAGAAGGGCATCGTCGTACCGCTCGATCGCCCTGCGGAGGTCGCCGTCCGTGATGATCCCCGCAAAATTCCCGTTGTCGTCATAAACCGCCGTGACACCGAGCCTTTTCGATGTTATTTCCAGGATCGCGTCCTTCATCGATGTGTTCACGGAAACACCGGGGACCGTGCTGCCCGTGTGCATGATATCCGCGACCCTCAGGAAAAGCTTTCTTCCCAGAGAGCCCCCCGGATGGAGGAGCGCGAAATCTTCGACCTTGAATGCGCGCTTCTCCATGACGGACAGGGCGAGGGCGTCACCGAGGGCGAGTGTGGCGGTTGTGCTTGACGTCGGCACGACGTTATAGGGGCACGCCTCGTCCACTTCCACCGTCAGGGCCACGTCCCCCAGGCGGGCGATGCTCGATCCGGGATCTCCCGTTATCGTTATAACAGGAATGCCGAGCCTGTTGATCCACGGGATGATCTTGAGCACTTCGTCGGTCTCCCCGCTGTTGCTCACGATGATCAGGACATCGCTGCGCTGGAGCATCCCGAGGTCGCCGTGGAGCGAGTCGGCGGGGTGGACGAACAATGCCGGCGTACCCGTGCTCGACAGGGTGGATGCGATCTTTTTGCAGACCAGCCCCGATTTGCCCATTCCGGTCAGGACGACCCGTCCCGTGCATTGATATATGATCTCCGCTGCCTCGCTGAAGGCCGAATCGAGCTTTTCCATGACGCGCAGAAGGGCCTCGGCCTCTTTTTTCAAAACCCCTTTGCCGGTTTTCAGACTGTCCAAAGCGCCTCCTCTATCCTTTTGAGGACAACGAGGGTCTTTTCAAGGTCGGCGAGCGGCAGCGAATTATCACCATCGCACAGGGCATTCTTCGGGTCCGGGTGGACCTCCATAAATATCCCGTCAATGCCCACCGCCACGGCGGCCCGTGCAAGGGGCACGATAAAGCGGGCCTCGCCCCCCGAACGATCGGCCATCGCCGAGGGCTGCTGGACGCTGTGCGTCGCGTCAAACACAACGGGGTAGCCGAAGTCCCGCATGATGGGGATAGCCCGGAAATCGTTGACCAGGGTATTATAGCCGAAGGATGTTCCCCGTTCGGTAACAATAATGTTTGTGTTCCCCGTCGATTCAACCTTTCGTATTACGTGAATGATGTCGCGGGGGGATATGAACTGGCCCTTCTTTATATTGACGGCCCGGCCCGTTTCACCGCACGCGGTCAGGATATCTGTCTGCCGGGAAAGGAGTGCGGGCACCTGAAGAACGTCCACGACCTCGGCGGCCGCGTGCACTTCGGCGACGGAATGGACATCGGTCAGGACGGGTATCCCCACCCTTTTTTTCACTTCGTCGAGGACCGCAAGGCCCTTTTCGATCCCCGGGCCGCGAAAGCCCGTAAGCGACGTTCTGTTCGCCTTGTCGTAGGACGACTTGAAAATGAAGGGGACGTTAAGCCGCCCCGCTATGTCCGCCATACCCTGCGCGGTTTCGAGCACAAGATCACGGCTTTCGATCACGCACGGCCCGCCTATCAGGACAAAGGGCCTTGCGCCGATCGTAACGCTGCCGACCTTTACTTCTTTTTGCATCTGAGCTTCTCCTGCCGCCGCTTCAGCGAGGCCTTGATAAAATCCCCGAAAAGCGGGTGAGGGTCAAACGGCTTCGATTTGAATTCGGGGTGGAACTGGCACCCGAGGAACCATGGGTGCCCCTTCATTTCAATGATCTCGACGAGCGTTCCGTCAGGGGAGATCCCGGATACGATCATCCCGGCCTTTTCAAGCTGTTCGCGGTACTTGATGTTGAACTCGTACCGGTGGCGGTGGCGCTCCTGCACGATTTCCTTCTCGTATGCCTTGTGCGCGAGGGTGCCGGGTTTGAGGACGCACGGGTATGCCCCGAGCCTCATCGTCCCGCCCTTGTCGGAATACTGGTCGCGGGTCTGCACCTGGTTCTCGCGGTCGACAAATTCCTCGATGAGATATATCAGAGGGAACGGGGTCTTTTCGTTAAATTCGCAGCTGTTCGCATCCTTGCACCCGGCAAGGTGGCGCCCTATCTCCACGACGGCGAGCTGCATGCCGAGGCACAGCCCGAGGAAGGGTATTTTTTTCTCGCGCGCATGCTCGATCGCGTTGATCTTGCCCTCGATCCCGCGGTCGCCGAAACCTCCCGGGACGAGTATCCCGTCGACATTGAAAAGGTCCGCCGTTATCCCTTTCTCTATGTCTTCAGAGTCGACGTAGCGGACGTTGACCTTGCAGCTGTTCGCGATGCCCCCGTGAACAAGCGCCTCGTTGAGGCTTTTGTAAGAATCCTTGAGCTTCACGTATTTTCCGACCAGTGCGATATCCACCTCTTTTTTCGGGTGCTTTATCGCGTCGCCGATCTCTTCCCACTTCGACAGGTCCGGTTTCTTTGCCCAGATATTGAGAGACTGCGTGATCTTCTCGTCGAGGCCCTCATTGTGGAACGCCACGGGCACATCGTAAATTATCTCGGCATCCTTGGCCGTGATGACGGCGTCTTTCTCGACATTGCAGAAGAGTGATATCTTGTCCTTCAGGCCCTGCGACAGCTGCCTCTCTGTCCGGCACAGCAGAATGTCCGGCTGGATACCTATCCTGCGCAGCTCGTTCACGCTGTGCTGGGTCGGCTTGGTCTTCATCTCGTCCGCGGTCTTTATGAAGGGAACGAGGGTCAAATGCACGAACAGGGAGTTCTCCTTGCCGAGGTCATTGCGGAGCTGGCGTATCGCCTCGAGGAACGGCAGGCCCTCGATATCGCCGACGGTCCCCCCGATCTCGACGATGACGACGTCTATCCCTTCGTCCACGTCGAGGATCCTGTTCTTTATCTCGTCCGTTATGTGGGGAATGACCTGGACCGTTCCGCCGAGGTACTCTCCTTTGCGTTCGCGGGAGATGACCGCGTCGTAGACCTGCCCGGTCGTGAAATTGCACTTCCGGGAAAAGGCCGCTGTCGTGAAGCGCTCGTAGTGCCCGAGATCGAGGTCCGTTTCGGCCCCATCCTCCGTTACGAACACCTCCCCGTGCTGGAACGGGTTCATCGTCCCGGGATCGACATTGATATAAGGATCAAGCTTCTTTATCGTTATGTTGAGCCCGCGCGACTCGAGCAGCGCCCCGATCGACGATGCCGCGATCCCCTTGCCCAGCGAAGAAACGACCCCACCCGTAACAAAGATAAATTTTTGTCTCACTTTTGCCCCCCGATAAAGAGCCGTACCATCTCTTCCCCCGTCACCGTCACCCCGTTTATGTTCTCATCGTAGCTCCTGCCGGAGCCTTCAGGCGATCCCCCCTTTTCAAATATGGCAAAGGGCACCGGGACCGCAAAATGCGTTCTCATCGATATCGGTGTCGCGTGGTCCGTAACAATAAGGAACCTGGTGCCGTCCCCGCTTTTTTCGAGGAGCGGGCCGAGGACGTCCCTGTCGATGCGCTCGATCGCCTCGATCTTGTCGGGGATGCTCCCGTTATGCGACGCCTCATCGGGGGCCTCGATATGAATGTAAACGATATCGTTATCCTTTATGAGTTCAAGGGCGGCCCTCGCCTTTGCCCCGTAATCTGTATCGAGGTAACCGGTAGCTCCGGCAACGACAGGGGTGTCAAAGCCCGCAAGGCGGGAAAGGCCGCGTATCAGGTCTACGGCGCAGACCGCGGCCCCTTTCAGGCCGAATTTCTTTCCGAAAGGAGGCAGGTTGGTCCGTGTGCCCTGGCCCCACAGCCAGATGCTGTTCACGGGCGCCTTGCCCGAGTCAATGCGCTTCCTGTTGATCTCGTGCGAGGCAAGCACCTCGCGTGAAGCTTCCATGAGCCCTCTTACCGTCTCGGAGCCTTTGCCCGACGGGAGGTATGCCGCTATCGGCTGTCCCGTTATGTCGTGAGGGGGCGTCGTCGACAGATTCGATATGCCGCCCCTCCATATCATAATATGCCGGTACCCGACACCTGTATGAAATTTTATGGCATCGTCCCCGAGCTTTGCATTCAGGGCCTTGATGATCACATCCGCTTCGTCCGTTGATATGTGGCCGCCGGAATAGTCGACCATAACTTCGCCGTCGCTGCCCGGCCCGATATGAACGAGATTGCACCGGTAGGCCACGTCATCGGGACACATCGGTATCCCCATCCCGAACGCCTCTATGGACGCCCGGCCTGCATAATACCGGGCCGGGTCGTACCCGAAGATCGACATGCCCGCGACATCGCTGCCCGGGGGAAAACCGTCGGGCACGGTATTCACCCGGCCAACACGCCCTTCCCGCGCCATCATGTCCATATTTGGTTTGCGCGATGCCATGAGGGGTGTTTTCCCACCGAGCTCATCTATGGGAAAATCAGCCATCCCGTCGCCGATAATAACGATATACTTCATCCTTGACTACCAGAGGATAAGCGCCTCACGCATTCCCCTCCTCTATCCTTATATGAACGCTCTGCCCTTTCGTAAAAGCCGAGTTGTCGATGTCCCTCTTGGCCTTCTTGAGGCCGTCTTCCGGGGCATCGTGAGTGACCATGACTATGGGCACGTGCCCGCTCAGTTTCCTGCCCTGCTGGGTCACCGCGGATATGCTTATTTTGTAATTCGCCAGGATGCCGGAGATCTTCGAAAGGACACCCGGGGTGTCCTTCGCCATCACCCTGAGGTAGTAGGGCACCGGCGAGCTTTTTGCCTCCCTGTATTTTCCTGAGACGACGAGCCCCGGTACGGAGGCAACCGCATTGCTTTTCAATTTCTTTGCCATGTCGACGATATCGCTGACCACGGCGCTGCCCGTCGGCTCACTGCCGGCGCCCCGGCCGTAGAAAAGGTTGGGGCCCACCCGGTCACCCGCAATGTATACGGCATTGAAGACCCCGTTCACGCTGCTCATGGGATGGTTCAGCGCAAGCATTGCCGGTTCGACCCGCGCCTCGATCCCCGATGCAGACCGCTTCGCTATGGCGAGCAGCTTGATCTTATACCCCAGGTCGCGCGCAAAACCGATATCCACGGGGTCGATGCTGGATATTCCATGCACCGTTATGTTCTTCATCGTTACCGGTGACGAAAAAGCGAGACGGACCAGGAGGGACAGCTTGTGGGCCGCATCGATGCCTTCGACATCGAATGTCGGGTCTTTTTCCGCATACCCTTCCTTCTGGGCGTTCTTCAGCGCCTCCCCGAAGGATATGCCCTCATCGGTCATCCGCGACAGGATATAATTGCTCGTCCCGTTGAGGATGCCAAGGATGTAGGTGAACCGGTTGCCCACGAGCCCGTCGCGGATCGCCCTGATCACGGGGATCCCGCCGCACACCGACGCCTCGAAACCGATATCGCAGCCCGTCCTCTTTGCCAGGGCGAAAAGTTCCTCGCCCTTTTCGGCAAGCAGTGCCTTATTCGCCGTAACGACCTGTTTTTTCAAGCCGAGTGCCGCCTTGATGAGGTCGCCTGCCGGCTTCATGCCCCCGATCAGCTCTACGACAATATTGACCCTTTCATCCCGGATCAATTCCATCGCGTCCCGGGTAAGGATCGCGCGGTCGATATTTTTCCCTTTGACATTACGGGGATTTATCTCGGCTATGCGCACGACGCCAAGGTCAAGCCCCGTCTTCTGCCGGATAAGCGCGGCACGCTCCGTCAATATCCGGTATGTGCCCGTGCCAACCGTTCCCAAACCTATAATTCCTATCCCGATCATGACCGCCCCGCCCGGCGTTAGAAACTGCCCGCTTTTCCCGCCGATTGATTTATTCGGTACCCATATTATGTTGAAAATTACCACATTAGCGCGGACACAATCAACCGAAAACCAAGCAAGAATCATTCCAAAACCCGGGGCGATGGGCTATAGGCGATGGGCTATGGGAAAACCAGGCTTTGGAGCGACAGAAAAGCGATGAGCAATAAGATTTTTCACCTATAGCCTATTGCCCATCGCCTATTGCCTGATCTTATAATTTATACCCGAATTTGCGCAGCATCTCCTTGCGCGCCTTCTTATCCTCGTCCTTTTCTATCCCGGCCGGCCTTGAGCCGTCAATGACGCCCATGATGCCCCGCCCCTGCTCTGTTTCGGCCACGACGATCTCGACGGGGTTTGCGGTTGCGCAGAATACCCGGCATACCTCCTGGCAGTCCTTCACGGCATTGAGGGCGTTGATGGGAAAACCGTCGCGCATGAATATGACGAATGTGTGCCCGCACGCGAGATTGAAAGAGGTATCGGCGGCAAGCTTCGCGAGCGTCTCGTCGTTGCCCTCGTAGCGGGTCAGGCACGGGCCGCTCGCCTCGGAAAAAGCGACCCCGAACTTGATCGACGGGGCGGACCCGACGAGGGCCTCGTACAGATCCTCCACGGTCTTTATGAAATGCGACTGCCCGATAACCACATTGAGCCCTTCCGGGATATCGATTTTTACGGTCTTAAGCTCCATGACGCCTCCTTGCGGGGTATTTATCCGGTACTTTCTTCAAAGGGCCTTTCTTTCCCGAAATCCGGCACGAAAAGCGGTGCGCTTTCGAGTTCCTGGACAAAAACGTTCTCGAACCCGTTGTCTACGAGATATGCAATGACGCTGTCATACTCGTCCGGCCTGATCCTCCTTGCCAGGACCGGGTAGTCCCCGGCACGATGGAGCGGCAGATATTGCGACATGAGGCCGATCCACGTCGATCTTCCCAGGCCCTCCCCGATCCAGTCAATGACCTGCCGAGACCCGGCAAGCCCTCCCGGCAGGACCAGGTGGCGCACGATAATGCCCCTTTGTGCAATACCATCTTCGACGACCAGGTCCCCGACCTGCCGCTTCATCTCCAGGATGGCAGACTTCGCCGCGTCCGGGTAGGGCGCGCCATCCGATGCATGCGACAGTTTCGCGGCAATGAGACCGCTTGAGTACTTGAAGTCCGGAAGATAAATATCGATAAGGCCTTCGAGGGATTCAAGCGCCTCAACGTCATCGTAGGCGTTCGTATTATAAACAAAAGGCAGGCCGAGGCCCCTGCGCTTTGCCTGACTGATGGCGTCCGCCAGAAAGGGGGTATACGGCGTGGGGCTGACGAGATTGATGTTGTGGCATCTCATTTCCTTCAGGGCAAAAAATATCCGGACCAACCCGTCGACATCCACAGGCCTGCCCTCGCCGTCGTGGCTTATCTGATAGTTCTGGCAAAAAACGCAGCGGAGGTTGCAGTGAGAGAAGAATATGTTCCCCGATCCGTGATCCCCCGTTATGGGAGGTTCCTCACCGAAATGCGGGCCGTAATGGGCGATCATCATCTCGCGCCCGGCGCCGCAGAACCCTTTTTTGCCGCTTAAGCGATCGGCCCCGCACTTCCGGGGGCATATCCGGCAGTGTGACAGCCGGGAGATACCTTTATTCACAGGCAATAGTATAGGATGAAAACAGGCGATATACAATAGGCGATCGGCGATAGGAAGATCAAGTTCCGGTAAGGTGCGGCGGGGTAATGGGCAACAGGTTATGGGTGATGGGAAAAGCTTTTTCCCTGCAGCCCGTTGCCCGTTGCCTATCGCCTGGCATCTATTCCTACCTTTACCGTTTTCGCATCGAGTATTTTCATTATATCGTGCGGGTCCATCGCCAGGAGGTAGCCGCGCCGTCCGCCGTTTATGTATATCTTCGGCAGATCGAGGACCGTTTCCTCCATGTACACGGGCATCGCCCTGCGCGTGCCGAAGGGGGATGTTCCGCCTATCATGTAGCCGGAGTGTTTCCGGGGATTTGCCGAGGGGCCGATCTTTTTCACGCCCAGGATGCGGGCCAGCTCTTTCGTCGACACCTCTTTGTCGCCGTGCATGAGAACGATGACGGGCCGGCCGGTTTCATCCTCCATGACGAGCGTCTTTATGACCATATGCTCGTCGACACGGTACTGCTTTGCAAATGTCGACGTACCGCCGCGCTCCACGTACTGATACGGATGTTCCGCGAACTCGACCTCTCTGTCCCTGAGGAACCTGACCGCCGCCGTAACGTGTGCCTTCTCTTTCGCCATTGCAGGTCGTTCTACGTTCCGCGTTCTACGTTCAACGTTAAAGACGAAACACCATTTCAGTGGTTTTTTGTTTCTAACGCAGAACGCGGAACGTAGAACGCGGAACGATTCATTCTCCCAGTATTTCCTTAATGCTCAGGTTAATAAATCTTTCTCCCATCCTCATTCGCACCGTGGGCGAGGCGATTATCCGGGTGGGGCCATTCATCCTGGCCGGCCCTTTTCCCGGGTAAAACCCGTCCCACACCCTGCCGTTATCGTCCGTTATCTTCGCGTGCCCCCTGTCCGTCGTATTGACGCCCGCCACGTCGAGGAGCAGGTTGGGGCGGGGGTTCCCGATCCCGAACGGGCCCATCCGTTCCAGGAGTTCCATGGCCTCGGCCGAAAGTTCGTCAAGCCCCGCGGCGGCGTCGACATGCACCTCGCGCGTCCGGGAAAGGATAGGACCTTCCACAGACCTCTCAAATGCGTCGGCAAAAAGCCCGATGTTGCCTTCTGCAACGGAGATTCCGCACGCATATTTGTGACCCCCGTACTTGAGAAGGAGCGGCGAAAGGGAACGTATCGTCTCGAACAGGTCCATGCCGTCGCCGCCCCGGCCGGAACCTTTCCATATACCGTTGACCCTCGTCATGACGATCGCCGGTTTCCCGTATTGCTCGGTCAATTTTTGGGCCACGATCCCGAGGACCCCGTGATGCCATTTTTCATCGAATACGACTATCGTCTTCCTCCCTGCGAGCCCGTTGGTCGAAATATCACGCACGATCTGCTCGTGGATCTTTTTTTCGAGGCCCTGTCTGTCGCTGTTCGCCTTCTGGAGCCTCGCCAGCAAAGCGAGTGCTGTGGCATCATCAGGAGATACAAGAAAATCAAACGATGGGTCAGGTTTCGAGACCCTTCCCGCGGCGTTGATCCGCGGCACTATAATAAAACCGAGCGCGAACTCGTTCACCAACCCTTTCGATATTATCCTGTTGCCGAGCATCGAGCGCAGCCAGGCCCTCGGGGACTCGTTCATCATCTCCAGGCCGTGTCTCACGAGGATCCTGTTGTCACCGGTGAGCGGCACCATGTCCCCGACCGTTCCCACGGTCACAAGGTCCAGCTCCTTTTTAAGGTTTATATGCCCGGATATTAATCCCTTGTTATGAAGGGTCCGCCTGAGCCCCATGAGAAAAAAGAATGTCACCCCGCACGCCGCCAGGTCGCGTGTCGGAAATGCCGAATCCTTGCGTTTCGGGTTAATGACGGCATGGGCCGGCGGGAGCTCCGAGCCCATCTCGTGGTGGTCTATCACTATGGTATCGATACCAAGCTCGTTCGCACGGGCGATCTCCTCGACGTTTGAAGAACCGCAATCGAGCGAGACGAGAAGGCGTACACCCTCCTTGTGAAGCCCGTTTATCCCCTCGATATGGAGCCCGTAGCCTTCCTCGCGCGTCGGTATGCGGATAGCGGGGGTGATCCCGAGGTTCCTGAGAAAATTAAAGGCAAGGGCGAGGCTCGAGATCCCGTCGGCGTCGTAATCCCCCCAGACACAGATCTTTTCTCCCTTTGCGATGGCGTCCACGAGGCGCGTGACGCCTTTTTTCATGTCAGGGAGCCGGAAGGGGTCAGACAGGTCGCCAAGCCGGGGCCTTAAGAAGCTTGATGCCTCGTCCGGGGTCGTGATGCCCCGGGCAACGAGTATGCGGGCAATAATGTCCGGGACGCCGAGACAGTCCGTTATCCCGGCGGCATAACGGGCGGCCTCCTCTGTGGGAATAGTGCCGGGGTTCGGTCCGCTACCGTCAGCCATGGGCTATTCCCGTTATGGCCGCTATGCCTGCGCAGTTGTTTTCGTCAAGCCATTCGCCGAGCCCGGAAATGATCTTCGGCATGGCGAATGGGTCCGCGAACGTGGCGGTCCCGACCTCGACCGCCCTCGCGCCCGCCATCAGGAACTCGAGTGCATCCTCGGCATCCATTATACCGCCGGCGCCTATTATGGGAATGGGCACTTCCTTGTAGCAGTCATATACGGCCCTCAGGGCGATGGGCTTGAGAATGGGGCCGGAAAGACCGCCCTTGAGCGGCATGTTCCTGCTCCTCGTATCAATGACGGCGGCAGGCATCGTGTTTATAAGCGTCAGCCCGTCGGCCCCGCCTTCATACGCCGCCCGCGCTATCTCGACGATGTTCTTCACTTCGGGTGTGAGCTTGGCTATGATCGGGACCGGCGTAACTTCCCGGACCGCCCGGACAATGTTGTGAACGGCCGGCGCGTCCTTGCCGAAACTTATCCCCCCTTTCTTTATGTTGGGGCAGGAAAGGTTCATCTCGAGGGCGACAACGAGATGGTGAGAGGGGACCTTCCTGGCGCAGGAGATATATTCATCTTCCGAGAACCCGAAAAAATTAACGATAACGGGCACCTTCCTCTCTACGAAGAATGGGAAGTAATGGGAAAAGAAATCGTCAACGCCGACATTCTGGAGACCTATGGAATTTATCATTCCATGCCGCTCCTCCCACACACGGGGCGTCTTGTTGCCGTGATGGGGTTTTTCGGACAGGCCTTTCGTGACGTAGGCACCCAGGGTCTCGATATTCCACAGGGGCTCTATCTCAATGCCGTAACCGAGCGTGCCCGATGCGTTCATAACCGGGTTCTTCAGGGCCTTGCCCAGAAGATCTACAGCGAGAGTTCCCATAAATCAAACACCGGTCCTTCTTTGCAAACCCTTTTCAGGGGGTTTATCTCATCCTTCGTTTCCGCCACGCACCCGAAACAGAGGCCGAGGCCGCATGCCATCCTTTCCTCGACCGAGACCTGGCACGGGACCTTATCCGCGTCGAGGAGGCCTTTCAAGCTTACGATCATTCCCCTGGGACCGCAGGCAAATACGGTCGGCCCCTGTGAGCGGTAAGATGCCAGGTGTTCCTTTAACAGGGAAACGACATTCCCGTGATACCCGTGGGAGCCGTCAAGCGTTGCGGTCAAAACCTCGATGCCTTTGAGGTCGGAAAGCAGGGGAAGCTCCGTCCTTCCCGAGATCCCCAGGAACAATACCGCTCTTTTCCCGAGCCTCTTCAGGAGCATCCGCACCCCGGCGTAACCGATGCCTCCCGCCACGACAAGGCATACCCCCGTCGGCGGCACCGAAAACCCCCGGCCCAGCGGCCCGAGCACCATGACGGGGGCCCTCTTGCCGGCGCGGCTCAAAGCTTCTGTGCCTTTGCCGACGACCCGGTACATGACCGTCACCGTCGTGCCCCGTGCATCATAGATGCTGAACGGCCTGCGGAGAAATATCTCGCGGTCGGGGACCTTCAGCATGACGAACTGGCCCGGGACGGCTTCCCCGAGGGGTCTTTCGAGCCGTACAGTCAGGCGGTAATAACCCGGGATCACGGCGCTGTTCTCTCGTATCGTTCCCGGTATATCGTCCATATTTATACCTTCTAAGAGTATCGGTTTTGCTCACGGGATTCTAACCCGTACGGGCCGCGCATGCAAATCTTTTTGAGTAAGCAGCGGGCGGCGAGCGGTCTCTTGCTCTTCACTGTTTACTGCTTACCGTTCACTTCATTCTAAAGACAGTGCCATAACGATGGCGTCCTCATTTGTTTCGGTGTAATATCCCCTGCGTTTCCCGATGCGCTTGAAGCCGAGCCTTTCATAGAGGCCCTGCGCCGGAAAATTGGTTTCCCTGACCTCCAGAAAGCATTCTTCCACCGAATTGATGCGGGCGCTTTCAATCACCCTCTTCATTATGTCAAGGCCGATCCCCTGGCGCCGGAGGGCCGGGTGCACCGCTATGTTCATAATGTGCATCTCGAGGCCTGCTTGATAGAATATAACATACCCCACGATGTCCCCGCTCTCGGTCATGACAAGGTTGCGGGCGACGGGTGATTCCAGGGTCTGCGCGAACATTCCCCGGGTCCACGGGGATATGAAGGAACGTTTTTCTATCTCTATGACGTCGGGGATATCCTCTTCGGTCATCCTGCGCATCTGCCGCTCACCCGAGGCCCCCGTCATGCGGGCCCGTTCGAATGAGCGCCCTTGAGCTCCTCGACCGTGTTCACATTCAAAAAGACGAGGTCTCCCCGGGCATTGAAAAAGCTCGGGTCATCTTTTACCACGTTCATCGTCACGTACGGGAATACACCGGACACCTTGAGCCGGTCAAGACCTATCAGACGTAGAAAATGGGGAAGGCAGGACCGGCCGTACACCGCATGCAGGGGCTGGAAGTGCGGCCCGATCATCGGGATGGTTATCTCCGCGTCGCCCGGTGCATTGAGCAGGCACGCCACGGCGTCCCGGGTAAGAAAAGGCATGTCGCAGGCGACGACAAAAACCCGCGCCTTGTTCGCGTGAAGAAGCGCCGTTGCAATACCGACCATGGGGGTCTGGACGGGAATGATGTCGTCGATAACGGGTGCCTCAATACCGTCAAGGGAACCGTGTATCGAAGAGATTATCAGTATATCGTCGAAAACCTCTCTCACCGTGTCATAAACAGTCCTGATCAATGGCCGGCCCTGAAAATCGGCAGTTGCCTTGTCGCGGCCCATACGGAGGCTCCGTCCACCGGCGAGTATCGCACATGCCGTGTCCATGCAAAATACCTATCATCTTTCGGGTGCAATAGCAAAAAAACTCCGGCTCCGGCCAGGAGGGACATCACTGAAAACATTCATATATTTCCAGAAAAAGGTCTTTTTCCTGATGTTCAGCATATTGTTCACAATCTGGGGTACAAATACAGTTAAAAGTCAATAATTTTCGTATCTTATTTTCAGATTTTTCAGTTGACAACAGCCATCCCGATGACATAAGATGTGATACAAGTTACTGGGGTAAAGGTACATTTCTAGTTACAATAGGAGGAGCAATGGGAGCCATACTTTGGATTGCTGAGAAACTCAGCAAATTGATGAGCGTCATTGCCGGGGCAGCCCTTACATTTATCATGCTGCTCACAGTGTGTGACGTTTTCCTGCGCTACTTCTTCGACCGGCCTATTATCGGTACATTCGAGATAGTTGGTTTGGGCGGGGCGGTAGCCATCGGTTTCGCCCTTCCCATTACATCATGGATGAGGGGCCACATCTTCGTCGATTTTTTTGTCGTCAAGTTCAACAAAGTGGGGCAGGGCATAATCAATGTCATCACGCGCCTTGTCAGCATCGGCCTTTTTTATATCATCGGTCACAATCTGATCAAGTACGGGTATGACCTCTATAAATCCGGCGAGGTATCCCTGACACGGCAGATACCGTTCTATCCCGTCGCATACGGGATGGCGGTGTGCTCCTTCATCTTGTGCCTCGTTCTGATCTGTGACATCATCAAGATCTTCGGAGGTCAATATGAGTGATCCTATTACTGTTGGAATCGTCGGCCTGCTCGTCGTACTTGTCCTGTTCCTCACCGGCATCGAGCTGGGGTTCGCCATGGTCCTCATGGGCTTTCTCGGCTTCGGGTACCTCATCTCTTTCGATGCGGCCCTCAACCTGCTGGCAAAGGACATGTACGACGTTCTCAATTCGTACAGCTTTACCGTCATCCCCCTGTTCGTCCTCATGGGGCAGGTGGCATTCAACTCAGGCATAGCGAAGCGCCTTTTTGACTCTGCCCATAAATTTATCGGTCACATTCCCGGCGGGCTTGCCATGGCAACCGTCGGCGGGGCCACAGTATTTAAAGCGATATGCGGTTCTTCCCCCGCGACGTCCGCAACGTTTGCCAGCGTCGCGGTCCCCGAGATGGACCGGTACGGATACGACAAGCGGCTCTCGACGGGTATCGTCGCCACGGTCGGTACGCTGGGCATCCTGCTTCCCCCCAGCGTAACCCTTATCCTGTACGGCATCATCACCGACCAGTCGATCGGACGGCTCTTCCTTGCCGGCATAGTCCCCGGCCTCATCATAGCCTTCCTGTTCATTGCGGTTATTTACGGATGGTGCAAGATGAACCCCGCCATCGGGCCCAAGAGCGCGAAGGCGACCTGGAAGGAACGGTTCAAGACCATACCTGAGGTCCTTATGGTCATGGTTATTTTCTGCCTCGTCATCGGCGGCATCCTTGGCGGCGTGTTCACCCCCACTGAAGCGGGCAGCGTCGGAACATTCCTCGTTCTTGTCATGACCTTCGCGATGCGCGACCTCAACATCAAGGGATACATCAAGTCCGTCGCCGAATCCGTCAGGACGGCCACAATGGTCCTTATGCTCATCGCCGGCTCTACGGTCCTCGGCCACTTCATCGCGGTCACCACGATCCCCATGGTCGCGGCCGACTGGATCGTCAGCCTCAACATGCCTTCATGGGTCATCGTCATTTTCATCGCCCTTATCTACCTTATCGGCGGGTCCTTCATCGATGACCTCGCCTTCATGATCCTGGCGACCCCGATCTTCTACCCGGCCATCCTCAAGCTCGGCTACGACCCGATGTGGTTCGGTATCCTCATCGGCATCACCGTCATGCTCGGCGTCGTTCTTCCCCCGATGGCCATCTGCGTCTTTGTCGTCAAGCAGATCACCAAGACCCCGTTCAGCGTCATTTACAACGGCGTCTACCCGTTCCTCATCAGCATCATCCTGGGCGGCGTCCTCGTCTTCCTTTTCCCCTTTCTCTCGACATGGCTGCCCCACTGGCTGATGCCCGGCTAAGACAACATCCCGAACATTCAAAACCCCGCTTCGCAGGAGGCGGGGTTTTTCGTTCTACGTTCTACGTTCTACGTCTAATCATTCCGATCTTGCCGGACAATCAGCCCCCTTCGATTGAGTCCTTGCGCCATTCTGCTTCGCGCGTCATCGCCAGCCAGGTTCCTCTTTTCTCTGGGTACCCGGGGCCCGAGGCTTTGTTTGATGGCTTTTGAAAGTTAATATTCTCGGAATACAGGAAAGAGGGGCCCTGCATGAAAGGAATACTTACATCGGGATTGTTAACGTAGAACGCGGAAC
>CALMFJ010000018.1 GCA_937862865.1 uncultured Pseudomonadota bacterium
CTCCCTGTCCCTTGCTCTCTGGGTCCTCGTGACGATACTTGTCTATTTTATCTATCGAAAGGCCCTCTTCTTTGCAGTGGCCTCGATGGCGGGGCTCGGCCTCGGGACGGTCCAGGCCGCAACGCGGGCATTTTTCGCTCAGTTCATACCATCCGGTGACGAATCGAAATATTTCGGGGTGTACAGCCTCGTCGGCAAGACGTCCGCCGTGATAGGCCCCCTCATCTTCGGCGCCGTATCGTCCCTCACACAAAACCAGCGCCCGGCGGTGGCCGCCGTCTCCATCCTCTTCATAGCAGGTTTCACGATACTGCAATTCGTAAAGGGCGGCGGGCCAAATGTCAATAGACAGGCAATAGGCGATGGGCAATAGGCGATGGGATAATTTCCCCATCGCCTATTGCCTGTCTTTCTTAATCTTCTGTTTTGAATTCCCTTTTGATTATATCTCTGAGTGAGGATTCGATGTCTTTGTTTTCGTAAACGATGCGGTATAGTTCTTCCGTAATGGGCATGTCGACGCGGAGTTTTTGCGCGAGGTTATAGGCTGCATTTATCGTGTAATAGCCCTCGACGACCGTTTTCTGCGATGCGATGATGTCCGAAGACCTTCTCCCGGAGGCGAGCTCCATGCCGAAAAGCCTGTTTCTGCTGAGGTTCCCGTACGATGTCAGGATAAGGTCACCCATTCCCGACAAGCCCATGAATGTGGCTTCCCGGGCTCCGAGCGCGCGGCCCAGCCTTTTTATTTCCGCAAGCGCGCGCGTTGTGAAAGCTGCCTGCGTGTTTGTCCCGAAATGAAGGCCGTCGATGATCCCCGAGCCGATAGCCATGACATTTTTCAGTGCACCGCCCAGTTCCACACCGGCTATGTCGTCGATCCGGTAGACCCTGAAGTAGTCGCTGTGCAGTTCCTGCTGGAGAGAATGGGAAAAAGTGATATTCTTTGAGGCGACGACCGCAGCCGTAAAAAGGCCGAGGGCAACCTCTTTCGCAAAAGAGGGGCCTGACAGGGCAGCAATGTTCTCGCCGTTTGAGCCCGTTATCTCCTCGACAACCTCGTTCATCAATTTGAACGTGGACCGTTCGATCCCTTTTGTCAGGATAAGGACCCTTTTTGCGCTCAATTTCGAGCCAAAAGGTGTAAGTGTGTCGCGAAGGGCGAATGAGGGGGTCGCAATGATCACCGTTCCGGCAAAATCGAGTGCGTCATCGATCGAATTCGTGAAGCGGACCGCATCGGGCATCGTGAAACCGGGCAGGAAGGCCGTGTTCTGACGCGTCCGTTCCATCTCCGGGACAAGTTCTTTCTCATAGGCCCGGAGCATGACCTCAATGCCGATGCGTGCGCAATGGATAGCAAAGGCTGTCCCCCATGCGCCGGCACCTATTACGCTAATTTTCATTCATTGCCTTCCTGGCTCTCGATGCCGTCGACACCGTCAATCTCACCTTCTTCGATGATCGCAACCCCGCCGATGACCTCGCCTTCGTTAAGCCCCATCAGCTTCACGCCAAGACCGCCCCGTTTCTGGACCGGTATGTTGCTGGAGCGGAACCTGATGGTCCTGCCGGTGTCGGTTACGAGTATCACGCCTTCCTTTTCGCTCAGGCGGTTGAGGCTCACGACGCGGCCGTTCTTTGTGCCGCACCTGACATTAATGATGCCCGATCCGCCGCGGGCCTGGAGGCGATAGTCGGAGCAGGGCGCGCATTTGCCGTAACCTTTTTCCGTGACGGTGAAGATCGTGCACGACTCATCGACCGCCACAGCGGACACGACCTCATCGGAGGCTCTCTTGAAACGGATGCCCCTGACTCCGTAGGCGGGCCGGCCCATAGGCCGTATCTCGTCCTCCTTGAAACGTATAGACAGGCCGAATTTGGTGGCGACCATGATCTCGCCGTGCCCTGCCGTTTCGAGCACGTTTATCAGGCTGTCATCGTCGGGAAGGGTAATGGCCTTGATGCCGATCGAACGGATATTTTTCAGGAGGGCGAGGCTCATCCTTTTTACATGTCCCTTCTTCGTGACGAAAAAGAGGAAGCTATCCTCGGAGTATTCTTTCACGTGCGCAACAGCAGTGATGCGCTCATCCTTCTCCAGGTTTATCAAGTGCACCACGGGCTTGCCCTTTGACGTGAGTGACGCCTCGGGGATCGTGTGGACGCGGACCGTATGCACCTTGCCGTTATTGGTGAAGAAAAGAATGTTCGAGTGGGTCGACGCTATGTAGAGATGGTCGACGAAGTCCTCTTCCCGGACGACCATCCCCGTCCGTCCCTTGCCGCCCCTTCCCTGGCTCCTGTATTGATCGAGGGACGTCCGTTTTATGTATCCTTTATTAGTGATGAGGACGGCGACCTCTTCCTCCTTGATCATGTCCTCGAGGGTAATCTCGGGGACATAGTCGACGATCTCGGTGAGGCGCCTGTCGCCGTACCTGTCACGGACCTCAACAAGCTCCTTTTTGACGAGGTCCATGAGTATCGACTCGTTTGAAAGTAAGAGGCGCAGGCGGGCTATATCTTCGGATGTCGCCCTGTGGTCATCGAGAATCTTCTGACGCTCGAGGGAGGTCAGTCTCTGAAGACGCATCTCCAGAATGTTGGTTGCCTGTTTCTCCGAAAAAGAGAAACGCGCGATGAGGGCTTCCCGTGCCTCGGGTGTGTTCGCGGCGCCGCGTATGATGGCGATGACCTCGTCGATGTTGTCGAGGGCGGTTTTCAGGCCTTCGAGGAGGTGAAGCCTGTCGACCGCCTTATTGAGTTCGAAGGTCGACCGCTTTGTGACGATCTCCTTGCGGAACTCGACGAACTCGTGCAGCATCTCCTTCAGGGTGAGCAGTTTCGGCTCATTGTTCACGATCGTCAGGAAAATGATGCCGAACGTGGTCTGGAGCTGGGTGTGCTTGTAGAGCTTGTTGAGGATAGGTTCCGCTATCTCGCCTTTCTTGAGGTCGATCACGATGCGCATGCCTTCGCGGCTCGACTCGTCTTTTATGTTCGATATGCCTTCGATCCTCTTGGTGTTTATCAGCTCGACGATGTTCTCGATGAGGCGCGCCTTGTTGACCTGGTAGGGTATCTCGGTGATGACAATGGCCTCCCTGCCGTCCTTCTTTCTGGTCTCGATGTCGGCCCTGGCGCGCAGTACGATATGCCCCCGGCCGGCTTCATAGGCCTCTCTGATCCCCTGCCTGCCGAAGATGATGCCCTGCGTCGGGAAGTCGGGCCCGGGTATGATCTGCATGAGCTCGGAAAGCGGTATGTCCCTGTTCTCTATAAAGGCGATGAGGCCGTTTATCACCTCGTTCATGTTGTGCGGCGGGATGTTCGTCGCCATTCCCACGGCGATGCCGGACGAGCCGTTTATGAGAAGGTTGGGCAGGCGTGAAGGCAGGACGATCGGTTCCACCAGGGAATCGTCGTAGTTCGGCCTGAACGACACTGTGTCCTTCTCGATATCCTTGAGTATCTCTTCGGCAATGCGGGAGAGGCGTATTTCGGTATACCTCATGGCCGCCGGGGCATCGCCGTCCACGGAGCCGAAGTTGCCCTGGCCGTCGACCAGCGGGTACCGGAGGGAGAAGTCCTGGACCATTCTGGTTATCGCGTCATAGACGGCCTGATCGCCGTGGGGATGGAACTTACCTATGACGTCACCGACCACCCTAGCCGATTTCTTGTACGGCTTGTCGTGGGTGTTGTTCAGTTCGTACATCGCGTACAGGATCCTGCGGTGGACGGGTTTCAGTCCGTCCCGTATGTCCGGTAATGCCCGGCCTATGATGGTGCTCATCGCATAGTCCAGGTACGACCGCTTCATCTCCTCTTCTATGGGAACAGTTACAACAGATGACAGCATGAAAACCCTCCGGGTCCGGCGTGGAATTTTTGTTTTTAATGTAACATATTCCCGGCCCTAAATCCATGAATTGAGGCAGTATTTATGCTGCCGCCCGCACAATGCTGAGAGGGCGGGAAGAGGGCTGTATGACGAGAAAGTCAGCCGGTCCTTCGAGGGTGGATGCATGGCGGATGCTTTCAATGGGGAGCAAATAAACAGGTTGACAACGGTACATGCTTCGGGGAAAATAATGACAATGAAAAAACTGTCCGCGATCATGGTCATCCTGGCGATCACGCTCATCCTCCCTGCATGCGGCAAGGAGGCAAAGAGCCTTAAAGAGGAATTGCGGGTCGTGAAGGAAGAGAACAATTTTCTGAAGGCCGAGAATATCGCTTTAAAGAAAGAAGTCGAAGAGCTTTACAGGAAACTTGAAGAGAAGGCGAAGGCAATGCCGGCGCCGCAGGTCCAGGCAGTCCCCGCAAAGACCGATGCGCCAAAGAAGGATGCAAAGCCGCCGGCTGCCGCCAGGACCCCCGAAAAACCTGCAGAGAAGGTGAAAAGACCGGATACGGAAAGAACGAGGTAATTCCGGCCTTAAGCATTATCGCGTCCGTATATCACCAGGTTCGAGCATCTATGCAAACAGACGGTACCAGAAATATCTGCCTTGTCATCGAGTACGAGGGCACGAACTATCACGGGTGGCAATGCCAGCCGAACGGTACGACAATAGAAGAGATCGTGAGGCGTGCGGTCGAGAGGATACTCGACCATCCGGTCAAGCTGTATAGCGCAGGAAGGACGGATGCCGGCGTGCACGCGTTCGGGCAGGTCGTCAATTTCACCACGGTGAGGAATATTCCCCTTGACAACATCGAGCGGGGAGTGAACAGCCTGTTGCCGTCCGACATACGCGTGAGGTCGGCGCGGCAGGAAGTGGCATCCTTTCATTCCCGGTACAGCGCGAAAAGCAAGACCTATATCTACAGCATATATAACGCACCCCGTTTCTCGCCGTTCTCGGTCCGGTATTCGTGGCACTATCCTTTCCGCCTCGATTGCGCATCGATGAACGGGGCCATCGGGGCGATAGTCGGCACGCATGATTTCTCGTCGTTCAAGAAGAAGAACGAACCGTATCGAAGCTGCGAAAGGGAGGTCCTGAGAGCTCGGGTAGTCCGGAGGAGGCCCTTCGTCCATATTGGCATCGAGGCCACCGGCGTCTTGCGCTACCTGGTCCGGAATCTCGTCGGCACCCTCGTTCTCGTCGGAGCGGGAAAGATGACCCCGGAGGAGTTCCGGTCGGTCATCGACGCACGGGACCGTGACCTGGCCGGGCCGACGGCGCCGCCGCAGGGACTTTTCCTCCGGAGAGTAACGTATTGATGGTTCTACGTTCCGCGTTCTACGTTCCACGTTTTGCATTTCCCGTCTTACGGGGCCTCTATGGCTGAGTACAGATTGGTGGCCACGGCGGCATTCGGGCTTGAGTCTGTTGTGGCACGGGAACTCAAGGCGCTCGGTTATGACAATGCCCTGGTCGAAAATGGGCGGGTGGTCTTTTCCGGAACCGAGAGGGACATTGCACGGACGAACATCTGGCTGAGGTGCGCCGACCGTGTCCTTATACAAATGGGGCGGTTCCCGGCATCGGATTTTGAGGAATTGTTCCAGGGAGTGCGTGCCATCCCGTGGGGCGGGTACATCTCTTCGACGGGGGCGGTGAACGTAACGGGCAGGTCTGTGAGGTCGACGTTGACGAGCATTCCGGCATGCCAGTCCGTCGTCAAAAAGGCTGTCATAGAGTCGATGAAAAAAAGGTACCGGCTGGAAAGTTTTTCGGAAGACGGCCCCGCCAGCGGCATCGAGTTTTCGCTCCAGAATAATGTCGCGTCAGTCTTCATGGATACGACCGGGCCCGGGCTTCATAAGCGCGGGTACAGGACGGGGACAGGACAGGCCGCCCTGAAAGAGACCCTGGCGGCCGGCCTTGTCTATTTAAGCCGCTGGCGGCCGGGCACCCCATTTGTCGATCCGTTTTGCGGCTCCGGTACGATAGCGATCGAAGCTGCAATGATAGGCAGGAACGTGGCCCCGGGAATGAAGAGGAGGTTCGCATCGGAGCAATGGAAGTTCATTGGCCCTGAGATATGGGAGGACGTGCGGCGCCATGCCGGCAAGGAGGAAAAAAGGGCCGCACTGGACATAAGGGCATCGGACATTGACGATTCGGTTCTTATTAAAGCCCGGCATAATGCCCGGCACGCGGGTGTCCTGCCGTCAGTTACATTCGAGCGGCGGGATGTGAAGGACCTGGCATTTGACACGGAAAAGGGCATCGTTGTGTGCAACCCGCCGTATGGCGAGAGATCAGGGGATAAAGAAGCCGCGGGCGAATTGACGAAAAAGATGCGTGAGGCATTCGATCAGGCCCGCGGCTGGTCGCTCTTTATATTCAGCGGACTTGAAGATTTCGAGAAATATTACGGAAAGCGCGCCGATTCCAACCGGAAACTGTATAATGGGCGGATAAAATGCTATCTGTACGGGTATACCGCAGGCGATAGGCGATAGGAAAGATATTCCCATAGCCCATCGCCCATAGCCTATCGCCTATCATCTCATTGACATTACTTTTTCTGTTTGATAACGTGTCCTAAATGCCCACGACATCGACACGACGGTCTTCGAAGGCGGGGCTTCCGCCGGGTACACTTGTCCACCTTGGCAGGCACGTCGCCGAGAAGGCAACGTTCACGGTTGTCAATTACAACGAAGATGGTTTCAGGATAACGCAGACTCAGGACGTCGAAGAATGCTTTTCGCTTATAGACCCTTCGATGACCACCTGGATCAATGTCGATGCCGTAAGCGACGCGAAGACGGTAGAAGCCTTCGGTTCCCATTTTGGTCTCCATCCGCTCCTTCTGGAAGACATCATGAATACGGACCAGAGACCGAAGATGGACGATTACGATGACCATCTTTTTCTGGTCCTGAAGATGATCCTCATCAATATTGATACAAAGGGGCCTGAGGCCGACCAGATAAGTTTTGTGCTCGGCAGGAACTATCTCATTACCTTCCTGGAAAGGCCGAGCGACGTGTTCCTTCCCGCCCTGGAAAGGCTTCAGATCGATAAGTCGCGGGTCCGGAAGAATGGGCCTGATTACCTGCTTTACAGCCTGATCGATATTACCGTGGATAATTATTTTGCCGTCATCGACAAAGGGAGCGAGATACTCGAAGATCTCGAAGGAAGGGTCATTACGGGCGCACGAACGGAAACCCTCGTTGATATCCAGAAAAGGAAGAGAGATTTCATTTTTCTGAGGAGATCGATATCGCCCCTGCGGGATGTTTTATTGACCATTGAAAGGAACGATACCGATCTTATCTCGCCCTCGTTGATGATGTTCTTCAGGGACATCGCGGACCATTCAATGCGCGTGATCGACAGCATAGAGACATCGCGCGAGATGCTTTCCGGAATGCTCGATATCTACCTGTCAAGTGTGAGCAACCGCCTCAACGAGGTCATGAAGGTGCTCACCATTATATCGACCATATTCATTCCCCTTACGTTCATAGCCGGTGTCTACGGGATGAACTTCAAGAACATGCCCGAAATAGAGATGTATTACGGCTATTACGCCTGCCTCTTCGTCATGGGGCTGGTCGTCATAGCCATGCTTGCCTTTTTCTGGAAGAAGAAATGGTTCTAGGGCCGGTTGAAGGTTCTACGTTCTGCGTTCTACGTTAAAAAGATCAAAGACACTAGATTCCCGCTTTCGCGGGAATGACGGCGGGGAGGGGGGCTGACTGTCCTGCATCATCGGAACCAATACACCATTCTTTCAACGCAGAACCTGGAACGTAGAGCGTAGAACGCTCTCTTTTATATCTTCTGCAGCGTGTATTTCCGTGACCCGAGGCCGAGTTTCTCGGCGTGGGTGAGCTGGACGCTCCAGTCGATGCGCGGGTACAAAGCTCGCCACTTGTCTTCCCCCTGCATCGATACATTCTTGATGGCGGTCCCCGGCAGCGACACTTCGTTGTTGACCATGTCACACGATGCCTGGTCGATGGCGACCGGATCATCGGACGCGAGGATGCCGATGTCACGGACGATCGGGGCATCGCTGTGGGGGTAGCAGTCGCAGGCAGGGCTCACCTGCACGACAAAATTGATGAAAAGCGACTTTTTCTCCTTGTTCTTCAGTGCGCCGGCGGCGTACTCCATCATCTTCTTCTGGAATACGTCGGGGTGTTCATTCCACTGGATCTCGATGGCATGAAAAGGACAGATGAGGATGCATTCGCCGCAGCCTATGCATTTCTTTCCGGAGATGGAAGCCTTTTTTGACTCGACCTTGATGGCACCGGCAGGACAGTATCCCGTGCACAACTTGCAGCCTTTGCACGTTTCCGGGTTGACCTTCGGGGCGACCGTGGAATGCTGAACGAGCTTTCCCTCGCGCGTGGCGCACCCCATACCGATGTTCTTGAGGGCCCCCCCAAACCCGGAGAGCTCATGGGCCTTGAAATGGGTAACCGCCACAATCGCGTCGGCGTCGGCTATCTCCTTCGCAATGTGCACCTCTTTGAGGACCTCCCCATCGATGGCAACCCGTGTGCCGCTCATGCCGCGGAGCCCGTCCGCTATGACAAGGGGGCATTCGACGCATGCATAGTCGAAACCGTTCTGTATCGCCGTTGTGAGATGGCTGACCGTATCGCTCCGGGACCCCGTGTAGAGCGTATTGGTATCTGTAAGGAAGGGCCTTCCGCCGGCTTCTTTCAGCCTCCTGACGATGCTGCGCAGGAAGACGGGCCGAATGTAGGTCGTGTTGCCAGCCTCGCCGAAATGGAGCTTGACCGCAACGAGATCGTTTTTCCTGATCTTCGCATCGATCTTTGTCCTGTTCATAAGGTCGACAGCCTTGTCGAGGAGATTGCGGTTTGGCGTTGTACGCAGATCTGTGAAGTACACCTTGCTCATAAGGGCTCCTTTTTTATTCACATTACAGGGAAATTATGTTAGAAGTAAAACACTTTTGTCAACATGTAAGGAGGTTCTACGGATGCTCAATCTTTCGGATAAGCACGGCATGATCCAGAAAATCGCTGAGAAACTGGCCAAAGAAAAAGTCGCCCCCCGGGCAAAAGAGATAGATCAGACAGGCGCGTTCCCCTGGGACCTCGTTGACATTTACAAGAAACACGGCTTCCTGTACCTCATGCTGCCCGAGAGGTTCGGAGGGCTCGACGGTGACATCACGTCGCTGTGCCTTGTCATCGAAGAGCTGGCCAAAGTGTCCGGTGCATCGTCCCTCGTCCCGCTGGCACACAACGTCGGCATCATGCCGATCATGGTGGCGGCAAACGACGAGCAGAAAGAGTACATCTACGGCAAGATATGTGAGCCTGACAAGATGTACCTCGTCGCTTTTGCCCTTACCGAGCCCGATGCCGGTTCGGATGCATCCCATATGAGGACACGGGCCGTGAGGGAAGGGGACCATTATTACCTCAACGGAAAGAAATCGATGATCACGAACGGGGCGAACGCACAGTTCTACACGGTATTCGCGGCCACGAACCCGGCAAAACGGACGGAAGGTATTTCCGCCTTCTACGTGGAGAAGGATTACCCCGGGGTCATCATCGGCAAGAGCGAGGACAAGATGGGAATGATCGGGTCGGATATAACAGAGCTCATCTTCGACAACGTCCGGCTTGAAAAGGGGAACCTGCTCGGCAAAGAGGGGCAGGGGTGGGACATTGCAATGTCGACGCTCAACCTTTCGCGGCCGGCAGTCGGTGCTCAGGCGGTGGGCCTCGCACAGGGCGCGCTTGATTTCGCGGTCGAATATGCGTGGAAGAGGGTCCAGTTCGGGCAGAAACTCGCTGACTTCGAGGGTATCCAGTTCATGGTAGCCGACATGGCCACAGGTGTCGAGGCTGCCCGGGCGCTTGTATACGATGCCGCCCATCTTCTCGATATGAAGGTCTACGAACGGGACAAGATGAGCGCTATCGGCGTCGACAAACTCTCGGCAATGGCGAAGGTCTACTCGGCCGACGTGGCCATGAAGGTGACGACCGATGCGGTCCAGATCCTTGGCGGGTACGGGTACACGAAGGAATACCCGGTAGAGAGGATGATGCGCGATGCAAAGGCGACCCAGATATACGAAGGCACGAACCAGGTCCAGCGGATAGTCATCGCCAGGGACATTTTCAGGAATTTTATGTCGTAAGGCAGTTTTCAGGATAGAGTATAAAAAAAGCCCGGATGATCGGCCGACCATCCGGGCTTTTTCGGTCTTCCGCTCTTATTAGCCCATTTTTTCGACAAACTCGAAAACCGGTATGGCGGACAGTGTCGTGATCTCGACCGTCCCGCGTGAGCCCAGCTCTGTGGAGACACGGGCTATTGTCTCATTGTCGGGGGCTTCGACAATATTGATAAAATCGTATTTTCCCAGTGTCGCGTACTGGGCAAGGACCTTTGCTCCCATCTTGGCGATCTCCTGATCAACCTGCCTGATCCGGTCCGGATTGTTCTTGATCGTTTTACGCCCTTCATTGGTCAATTTGCTGACAAGAATATATATTGGCATGTGTCACCCCTGTTGTTTTCGACAATATTATACTAAGGGGTTGCCATAATGCAACACGTTTTTCCTGCCAGGCGGATGGTCTCGTTTTTTTGGCCCGCAAGGGGCGCGGACAATGTCCAGATGGTTGAAACTTCGCAATTATTGTAGTATCATCATCACTATTACGGAGGTAGCATGAGCAAAAAGACCAAAGTCCTGTTAAGCCTCTTTTTTGTGTCGGTTTTTCTTCTCGGGATCATGATCGGCGCCCAGGGGAAGAAGACAGCGCAGGGGGGTGAGAACAAGGAGATATATGAATACCTGCGGACCTTTTCCGATGTCATTGACCTGGTCAAGCGCAGCTATGTCGAAGAGGTCAAGGATAAGGATATCGTCTACGCTGCCATAAAAGGGATACTGGAATCCCTGGACCCGCACTCGTCGTTCCTTCCCCCTGATATGTATAAGGAAATGCAGACCGACACAAAAGGGGAGTTTGGAGGGATCGGTATCGAGATAACGATCAAGGACGGTTTTCCGACAGTGATCACACCCATAGAGGACACCCCGGCATTCAAGGCCGGCATGAAGGCGGGTGATCATATTGTCAAGATCGACGGGAAGAATACGAAGAACATGAGCCTTATGGATGTCGTGAAGCTCATCAGGGGGCCAAAAGGCAAGGCGGTAACACTGACGGTTGCCCGGGAAGGCGCACAGGGGCTGAAGGAATATACGGTCGTCCGCGATACCATACAGGTTAAGAGCGTCAAATACAGGATGCTTTCCGATGACTACGGGTACATCCGGCTGGCACAGTTCCAGGAAAAGACATCGAAGGACCTCGACAACGCCTTGAAGGAGCTTGACAAGGCCAACAAAGGCAAGGCGCTCAAAGGGTTGGTCCTTGATCTGAGGAACGATCCCGGCGGGCTTCTCGAACAGGCGGTTGAGGTTTCGGACAAATTCCTGTCGGAAGGGCTTATCGTATCCATCGAGGGAAGGGCCGGAAAGCGCAATCCTGAGGACGGCAAAATGAAATTCTATGCGCAAAAGAAAGGGATAAAATATACCGGCCCGATGGTCGTTCTCGTCAATGAAGGCAGTGCAAGCGCTTCAGAGATCGTCGCGGGCGCCTTGCAGGATTATAAGCGCGCTGTCATTGTGGGGACAAAGAGCTTCGGGAAGGGTTCGGTCCAGACCATATTCCCCCTCGGCGACGGCTCGGCGGTGAGGCTGACAACCGCGAAGTACTATACGCCCAGGGGCAGGTCGATCCAGTCCGAGGGGATCGTGCCCGATATTACGGTTGAGAGCAATTTTGTAAAATCCCGTGAGAAGATGGCCCCGCTGACCGAGAAAGACCTTGAGAAGAAAACGGACAGAAACCCCATCGTCAAACGACCGGAAGATTTTTCTATCAAAAACCTTGAGGATGAAGACTTCCAGCTTTACATGGGGTTGCAGATATTAAAGGGTTGGGAGGCTTTAAGGGGTAAGGCCTCCTGATATCTATCAGGACGATTGAAAACGGGTGAAACTTTGAGCAGGTTTTACCCGTTTTTTTGACTGCAGTTTTTTGACTTTCCTGCTCAATGGGTACGCAGGACGGCTGAAGGAACAGCCGGCGAAATGTGACATTATTTAATAATAAGGAGGGTTGCCGTGTCAAAAACAGAAGAGAACCTCTGGGAGGCATTTGCCGGGGAGTCGCAGGCCAACAGGAAATATCTCGCATTTGCCGCGAAGGCGGATGCAGAGGGCTTCAAGCAGGTTGCCAAACTTTTCAGAGCAGCCGCAGAGGCGGAGACCATTCATGCCCATAACCACCTGAGGGAGCTCAAGGGTATCAAGAGCACGAAAGAGAACCTGGAGGAGGCGGTCGGCGGGGAAACACACGAGTTCAAATCGATGTACCCCGCAATGATAGACGAAGCGAAGGCGGCGGGGTTGAACGGCGCGGTCAGGACGTTCCAGTATGCGAACGATGTTGAAAAGTTGCACGCCGGCCTCTACCAGAAGGCCCTTGAAAACCTCGGTAAGAACGAAGATACGGATTACTGGGTCTGCAAGGTTTGCGGCAACACCGTTGAAGGTACAGAGCCGCCCGAAGAGTGCGCGGTGTGCAAGGCCAAAAAGATGGCTTTTTATAAAGTAGGATAGAGAACAAAACCAGACATGAAACCGGGAGGGCCCCGCTGAGTGCCTTCCCGGTATGACCATACCCCGGGGGAATCACCGTGAGAATTCTCATATTCAATGGAAGTCCGAGACTGGGCGGAAACACCGACCTTCTCGTTCAGGCGGCGTTAAAGGGCATCGATCGGGCATTGAACCGCGTCGAATACTTCAGGCTCAACGATATGGACATTAAGCCGTGCCAGAATTGCGGCGGCTGTACAGAAACCCGTGTGTGTGTCGTGAAAGACAAGATGCAGCAGATATATCCGGCCATCAGAAAGGCGGACCGGATCATACTCGCATCCCCGATCTACTTCAGCGGTCTTTCCGCGCAGACAAAGATCATGATTGACCGGTGCCAGCCTTTCTGGTGCGAAAAGTACATCCATAACATGCCCATCGAGGGGTCTGTCCACAGAAAAGGTCTTCTCATACTGGTGGGAGGCATGAAAAGGCAGATTGGTGCCGACAGCTGCGGTGCGACCGCGACGGCCTTCTTCAGGAGCGTTAGCGTCGAAGAGCATAGGACCCTGGCCTACCTGGGTGTGGATAAATCGGCAGGGATCAAAGAGCATCCTGCTGCTATACAGGAAGTTTTCGAGGCTGCAAAAAACCTGTCAACACGGTAGGCTTTTCATAGCCGGGCCCGCGAGGGACCTCCCCGGCCGTGCTACGGCGGGCCCCGTGCCCGCCTGCCTGAACCTCGGTCCCTATGTGAAGGATCACAAGGCCCCGGTGCCAGGACATGCGGTTTCGTTGACATTAGCCCATCCTCATAGTATAAACAAACGCGTAATGAAAGGCTTCCATCCATGAGCGAAGAACTCTTTCCCGTTACCTCGCTCGACGAAGGCCAGGAGGCTGTGGTCGGTCTGCTGTCGGGCGGCGAGGTCCTCACGGGGCGGCTTGCGGCCATGGGGATCATTCCGGGTACACGGATAAAGCTCCTCAGGAAAAGCCGCGGCCAGATCATTGTCCTGGCTTCCGATACGCGGGTAGCCCTTGGAAAGGGCCAGGCTGAAAAGATCCTGGTAAGAAGGCAACCGCATGGCGAGGGTGCCGCGCCGCCGGTTGACCGAACGCTTCTTGTCGCTTTTGCGGGACAACCCAACGTCGGGAAGACAACCGTGTTTAACCTGCTGACAGGGCTTTCACAGCATGTCGGCAACTGGCCCGGCAAGACGGTTGAAAGGAAAGAGGGCACGCACCGCACAGCCGACACGGAGATAAAACTCGTAGACCTTCCGGGAACGTACAGCTTGAGTTCCTATTCGGAAGAAGAACGCGTAACGCGTGAGTTCCTCATACACGAGCATCCCGACATTACGGTCCTCTTTGTCAATGCGTCAGCTCTCGAGAGAAGCCTGTACCTTTTGACCGAGCTCCTCCTCCTGAGGTCACCGGTCATCCTCGCTGTCAATATGCTTGACGTCGCGGAGGGCCAGGGCGTTCACATCGACGCCGAAGCCCTCCAGAGATCGCTGGGCATTCCCGTCGTCCCCACCGTGGCAACAAAGAATAAGGGCATCCGCGAATTGCTGGACGAGATCCTGAAGATAAGCAGGAACCGGGCAGGGTACCGGCCTAAAATGCCGCAGGTCACGGAAGATCACCATGACATATTCCAGAAAATATCCGATCTAATAAAGGATTACGTGCCGCTCCCTTATACGGTTGCCTGGGTGGTCACGAAGTTGATGGAGGGAGATGGAGAGGTGACCGATATATTCGGTGGAGTTGTCCCGGTTTCTGTCTGGAACGATATACAGAGCCTCCTCGTAGCGCATGAGGACGCGCTCCGGTCCGTTGTCGGGGGGCGGTACGACTGGATCGAGGAGGCAACACGTGCGGCGGTGTCGCGCTTTAAGCGCGGCCAGGTCCTGATGACCGACCGCATCGACCATGTGCTTACCCGGCCGTTGACCGGCATACCCATCCTGCTCGGCATCCTGGCCGTAGTTTTTGTCATCACGTATTTTATCGGGTATCCCCTGCAGAACCTGCTTGAACGCCTCGTCTCATGGTTTGGGTCGAATGTGGAGAAGAGCCTTGCATCGGAACCCCCATGGATACGGGGGCTTCTCGTCAATGGGGTCATAGGCGGAGCGGGTTCCGTGCTGACTTTTATCCCGATACTGGCCATTTTCTTCTTCATTATGTCCTTTCTCGAAAACGTGGGATACATGGCCCGGGCGGCGTTCGTTATGGACAGGTTCATGCACATAATCGGTCTGCACGGAAAAAGCTTTCTGCCGATGTGCCTGGGTTTTGGCTGTAATGTCGCCTCGGTGATGGGTGCACGGATAGTCGAATCGAGGAAGGCGAGGCTTCTCACGATCTTCCTCGCACCGTTCGTTCCCTGCACAGGCAGGCTTGCAGTGATCACCTTCGTCACGGCGGCGGTCTTTGCCGGCCACGGGCTCATCATGAGCTGGGTCCTTGTCACCCTGAACATAGTGATGCTGGGGATTGCGGGGGTGATGATAGGCCGTTTTTTCCTGCGGCAAGAGCAGGTCCCGTTCATCATGGAACTGCCTCTGTACCATGCCCCGGATTTCCGGACAATCCTCATCGTCGTGTGGCACCGTACGATCGCCTTCGTAAAAAAGGCCGGTACCGTGATACTCGTCTTTTCCGTAATTCTCTGGATCGCTTCGAATGTCCCGACGGGCACGGTCGAAGAGAGCATCCTCGGCAGGATCGGGATGCTCCTCGAACCGATCGGGAAACCCCTTGGCCTTGACTGGAGAATGCTTGTGGCCCTCCTGTCGAGCGTTGTAGCCAAAGAGAATTCCGTTGCAACGCTGGGCATATTATATAATGTCGGTGACCAGGGCCTTATGAATGTCCTGTCCGGCACCATCCCTCATGCCTCTGCCTTTTCGTTCCTCGTTGTCCTGATGCTGTTCATACCCTGCGCTCCCACAATAGCGGTCATGAAACAGGAAATGGGGGACTGGAAATGGTTCACCGTCTCCTTTCTTTTCATGCTTGCGCTTTCGTATGGCATGGGAATGGCGGCATACGCCCTGGCGCGTGCCGCGGGGATCTAGAAACGGTTCCGCATTGCAGATGAAAATCCCGGTAAGAACAGATGGTGCCGCTGTACGCAAAAAGGGGCAGGTATGTTGTATAATATGCGCCCGCAGTGACCGCGAGGCACTAACCGCGGTTCCGGTCACCACAGTCGGAGAACGGGAGATGTAATGAGCATGTTTTTTGTTCTGTTTTTTACTCTGTATGCGGCGCTGCACGCATATGTGTTTATAAGGACCTGGAATGCTTTCAGGTTCAGCCTTGTGACAGGGGGCATTGTAGCAATTGCATTCCTCCTGTGCGTCTTCCTGCCCCTGTTCACACGTTCTTTCGAACATGGCGGACATGAAGGGTTTGCCCGTGCTCTCGCCTATGTCGGCTACACCTGGATGTGCCTCATCTTTTTCTTTCTGGTCATTTCGGTTGCCATCGATATAAGCCGATTATGCATTATAGTATTTTCTTCCGTGGCGAAGATCAATCTGCCGCGGACCATTCATTCCAGCCTTGTCTTTTTCCTTGTGTCCGCGGTTGCGTCGGTCGCCATAACTGCCTACGGCTACCATGAGGCGCGGGCCATCCGGACAGAGCGCATCGGCATAGAGACATCGAAGCTTCCCCGGGGTATAGACAGGCTGACGATAGTCCAGATCTCAGACGTTCACCTCGCCTGATAAACAGGGCCGCTCCGTTACGGCGTGCGGTCGAGATCATAAAGGAAATACGCCCTGACATACTTGTGTCGACGGGCGATCTCGTCGATGGCCAGATAAATACCCTGGACGGTCTCTCGGACATCTTGAGGGAGATCAACCCGCCATACGGGAAATACGCCGTCATGGGAAATCATGAGTTTTATGCGGGTGTAAAGATTTCCGAGGATTTCACGCAAAAGGCGGGTTTTATCATGCTGCGGCAAAAGGCGGTGACGATAAAGAACATGCTGAATATCGTCGGCGTGGATGATACGGGCCATTGGAACCGGCCGGGGCCGATAACGGACGAGGAGTTGCTCAAAAAGGTGCCCCGGAATATCTTTACGGTCTTTCTCAAACATCGCCCTGAAGTCGACGCCGGATTGCTCGGGCTCTTCGACCTCCAATTATCGGGCCATACCCATGGGGGGCAGGTATACCCCTTCCGGTATATCACACAGATCCCATTCCCGAGGGTAGCCGGTCTTTATGAACTCGACGGTGATACGGTACTCTATGTCAGCAGGGGAACAGGGACATGGGGGCCGCCCGTGCGCGTTCTGGCCCCCCCGGAGATCACAGTCTTCGAGATTATAAGGAAATAGGAGCACACGCGGGACGGGGTGGAGACCATCACAAAATGTGGATATACGCGGGACGGGGTGGTATGATATCAGGCTATAGCCTATCGCCGATAATTTCTTGAGGAGTTTATCATGTCCCTTTTTCAGGTTTGCGGATGAGTTACTTGAGTTGATCCTGACGCGCCGACAGTTAGCCGGCGCACGCTCAAATTTATGGACGGAACACAGGTCGCGGTCAGCAATCTGCACGAGATAATGACCGAGCTGCACTCCGTTGGCAAACCGCCGACGAGGGAAACGGTTGACGAGATCATTGCCGGCCTCGAAGCCATGGGCAACTACATCTCGGACTCCGAAGTGGCCCGCCGTGAGTACAGGAGTGTCCTCCTCAAGGAATATGAGGAATTTCTTGAGAGCCGCAAGGATGGCAAAACCTGATCAACCCGAGCAGGGCCTTCCCGTGAAAGAAGCCGGGAAAGGGTCTCAAATAACAGCATAGGGGGTGGGGCCGGGCAGCGTGCTGTGCGCTCCGGCCCCTTTCGCCGGGTGATCAGGCAGCCCTGACGAGCATCACGGGGCATTTTGCGTGGCGGGCTATCTTTTCAGCAACGCTTCCCATGAGATGGCCGATGAAACCGGTCTTCCCGTGAGAAGATATGACGAGCAGATCGATCTTTTTGGCCTCCTGTTCCGCGAGTATCTGGACAGACGGGCTCCCCTTCACCACGTATGATTCAATTTCAACGTCCATGGAGGGCAACACCCTCTTGATCTGTTCGTTCATTGCGGCTTCCGAGGTTTCGATAGCTTTCTTATCTATGGCAGCCAGGGTGGGCTCGTCAAAGCAGTAGTCGATCGCGCACGTCTGGGTTACCCCGATCACGTGAAGGAAATATATTTTTGCCGAATGCTGTTTGGCGAGATCATACGCCTGGCGGAGAGCATCATCCGAGTACGTCGAAAAATCCGTGGGGACCAAGATCTTTTTTGGTGCGAACATGGTTGCCTCCTTCTTAGAAAGTTTTTGTATCCTGCACGGGCAGGGACGTGGACATGCCCACAGGCGGCAGCGGTATCGTCTCAAGGTGCGGCGGCTTCTTCTGGAGCAATGGGAGATATATCTTGACGGTGGTACCCTGCCCGGG
>CALMFJ010000019.1 GCA_937862865.1 uncultured Pseudomonadota bacterium
TCACTGCATATACTGCTTGTCCTTCCCGATATAGATCTTTGTGTCCCTGCCGATATAATTGAACAGACTATATGAATGCTCGATGTCCTGGGCAACGTCCCGTGTCCATGGAGCAATTGCATAATTGTACGTCGTTCTTGAATCCTCTCCCGAAAACAGGTTGAAGGGGATCGTGACCCCCACGCCTTTGTCGTGATAACCCCTGTTGGAGCTGTCCTTGAAGATCGAGGTGTCCGTGATGCCGTACCAGGCATAGATGGTCACGCCTTTTATAAACTTCGACAGCGTGATCCGTACCCCTTTATCGCCCGCGAGGAACTGCCCTGCCATGACATCCAACGCGAGTTCCTTCTCCGGTATGTTAAGGCGGCCCTTTACGAAAGCGGTCGTGTAATAATCCTTCCAATCGTCCGTCTTCAGCTCGAACGCCCTCCCCACCTCCCGCTTCTTCGTCACACTGCCATTAAGCCCGACGATAAATCGCCCGTTTCGAAGCGGCTTCGCGAGCTCCGCGTCAAACCCGGTATATTCAACCTCCAGGATGCCCGCCGCAAACCGTGCATAGACCTCATTTTCGGCCTTATACGTCTGGTTAAACATCAACTTCGACAGTATGAGATTTTCCTCGAGATACGGGACTACGTCGCTCCGTACCGGCCTCGACAGAGGTTCATTGACCGTCGAGACCGTATTGACGGGGTATGTCAGGACCTCTGTCAGCAGTGTGGCCCCGGGCCATATATTGCAGCTCAGCCAGCCTGCAAAACCAAGCCGATATTTGAAAAAGCCCGAGGGATCATTCAAGAAAGGTTTAAAATCCGGTTTGATGCCATAATCGAAATACCTTTTGTATCTCCTGCCCCTGTCGGACAATTGAGACACTTTGGTGTCAAACTTCGAAACAAGATAGAACTCCCACAGCTCCATTCTCTCTTTCTGCAGGTCCATGACATCCGGAAGGGTTGTCGCAAACTTGTACGTGGGAATGCGGTTCTTATGAAGGACGATCTCAATGGCATCGACGTCATTGCCCGGTGCGATCCCGGCAATCAGCTTCAAGATAACCCCTATCGCACGGGTGTTATAAAAATATTTATCGTTCTGCGCCTCGATGACCATCGTCCCGGCATTGTTGATATAGACGACGATATCGCTGAACCCCGACCCGTGCAGGGCCGCGATCATCCTTTCACAAAAAGGCGTGCTCTTCGCTTTCTGGCCCTCAACGTACGGCTTATCGTATATCGGGATCAAAGGATTACCGATATCGAACGCCATCGAGAAATTAACCCCGAACTGCTCCCCGCGCTGGTAGCTGACCCCGATCTCGGACCACTGAAAGGGCTTCCACCGCAAACCGAAGTTCCATTTCGACGGCACGGGTTTCGTGAAATATTCAGCCTGCGCGGGGTCTGCGGTCTGCTTCTCATACTTAATGGGGCTATATTCCACCATGAGGCTGAATTTATCGGAAGGGCTGAACTGCACGCCGCCGAAGAGTTGAGAATCATTCCACCACTGCCGGGGGTCGCTGAATATCTCGGCCTGAAAACCGTTATCATCAGATGACAGCGGCCTCTTGCCGAATCGCCCGTTCCCCAAACCCAGGCTAAAATCGAAAGGATATATCTGCTTGCTCGCAACGATGTATTGAGAAGGGTACTTGCGGGTACCGTGCGGGTCCATGACCCCCAGCGATAAAGCCGGAAAGAATTTTGTTTCCTTAAGCATCTGGAACTTAAAATCTATCGCCTTATCCTTGTAATTCCCATACCCGGACCAATACTCGCTACCCGGAGCTTGCACGCCGAGGATCTCCGTTACCCTGCCATCGACCTCAATACGATCGAAAACGCCGAGACCGAAATAATACGTGCGGTACGGATGCACCTGGCTCACCCCGAAACGGTACCTGTTCTCCTTCATGACCCGTGCAGTCGGCGTCTCCATGAGCCCCGTCCCGCCCCAGTTCGCCGGGCCGGTAAA
>CALMFJ010000020.1 GCA_937862865.1 uncultured Pseudomonadota bacterium
CATCTGGAAGGAACGACAACGGTCCGGCTGACAAGCCCCGCCGGCGAAACAGGCTATTACAACGATGATGCTGAAGAAAGCAAATGCATGGAATGCGGGATATGTAAGAAACGGCCAACGGCCAACGGCTAACGGCTTTTGTCCTCTATCCGTCATTCCGGCGAAGGCCGGAATCCAGGGTTTTTCTTTTCAATTTTCTGAAAACCGTGAACCAGAATCTTAGATCTCGGCACCCAGACAGTACCCGGCCGGGGATGACGGTAAGAGGAGCCCGGAATAACGCGGTCAGTGTTGCGGTTCCGAACGCTTGGCTGGCGTTAAGCGTCGCCTGCCGGTCCTGTTCTTGGTTTAAATATGGCCGCGATATAATTTATGGCGGAGTACAGGCTGAAGAAGAGGGCGGCGTAGATAACGTACAGACCGATGAGGTTCGTCAGGTCGCGGTCGAGGAGGATGCAGGCGATCCCGACGATCTGGAGTGTCGTTTTCAGCTTTCCCGTGAAGGAGGGGTATATCGTTATCCCTTCGATCGCGTAGAATGACCGCAGGCCGTTTATGATGAATTCGCGGCACACGAGAATGATCGTGATCCACAGGGGGATGCGGTGATAATACGTCAGCGCTATCAGGACCGAGGATACGAGCAGCTTGTCGGCTATAGGGTCGAGGTACAACCCGAGCTTTGAGGTCAGCTGGAACCTGCGTGCCACGAATCCGTCCAGGCCGTCCGTTATTCCCGCCAGGATGAACAGGACGAACGCCACGTATTCCCTCTCGATAAAAAATATGATCAGGGGGATGAACAGGATACGGAGGATGCACAGCCTGTTGGGCAGTGTCCATAGAGGCAGCTGTTCGTCTTTGGCCTTCATCAATTCTTCTTGAAAGAATAGTAATACGATTTGACCCGCTGGACGTATGTCCGGGTTTCCTCATACGGCGGGATGCTCATATTGTGTTCCTTTACGCGTGCGGGCCCGGCGTTGTATGCCGCCAGCACAAGGTCCAGGTTCCCGCCGAAAGTATCGTCAAGGTATTTCAGGTATTTTGTTCCGCCCCTGATGTTTTCGTCGGGGTCCCAGGGATTGTCGACCTTCATCAGCCGGGCCGTGTCCGGCATGAGCTGCATGAGCCCCTGGGCGCCTTTGTGCGACATGGCGTTCGGGTTGAAATTGGATTCCGCCTTCATGACCGCTTTTATGAGATTGGGGTCTATCCCGTGAAACTGTGCGTGCCGTTCGATCATCCCGTCGTATGTCGTGTTGTTGAAGACCCTCGACACAACATATTTGATGCGGTCGGATATCACAACGCGGAATTTTTTGCCATGAGGGATTATATTCGTGAAATGCGATATCCCGTTATTGTCCACGTACGTATATATGGCGGGGTATCCTGCGAGCGGTACAAGGCACAAAACTACTATCAAGGCTCCGCGTAGGGTCATGGTTCTATTTTCTTAAACTTTTTTCCCCTTGTCAAGATTTTTGGACTGTACTATGCTTGATACGCATGGGTTTACAGGGCACTCTCTATGTAGTCGCAACGCCGATCGGCAATCTCGGCGATATCACGTTCAGGGCGATAGAGGTCCTGAAAGAGGCCGACATTGTCGTGGCGGAGAGCACCGCGCGGGCGATGAAGCTTTTCAGCCATTACGGCATCAAGAAGACGATCGTCACCGTAAGCAGTTACAACGAAGAGAGACGGTCGGCAAACCTGGTAAAGGGCCTGAAGGCCGGGAAGAATGTTGCGCTTATCACGAGTGCGGGGACCCCGTGCATCTCGGACCCGGGCAGCGTCCTGGTGAGCAGGTGCATTGAAGCGGGCATCGACGTATGCCCCGTTCCGGGACCGAGCGCCGTCGCCTCGCTCGTATCAGTCTCGGGCCTTTTCGCAGACAGGTTCCTGTTCTACGGCTTCCTTCCGCTGAAGAAAGGGAAACGGAAGAAGGCACTGCAGGAACTCTCTGAGTTCCCCTATCCGGTGGTGCTGTATGAATCGCCGAGGCGGATCGAGGAAACGCTCGGGTTTATCCTCGATATCCTGGGTGACCGCAGGATCGTGGTGGTCAAGGAAATGACCAAGCTGTATGAGAGGGCATACCGGGGAAGCGTGCGGGAGGTCATCGACCTCATAGCGGCAGACGAGAAGCTGGGCGAATACGCTCTCATCGTAGCAGGCAAAGAGAAAGCGAGGCCCGCGCCTGATTTTCGTTGAATTAACATCGTCGGACCAGCATAATAATATAGGAACATGAGAACGAGGATAATGCACAGAACGGTGGCGTTCGTCCTTGCCGGGGGCGCCGGGGAGCGGCTCCACCCGCTGACGCGGGACAGGGCAAAGCCTGCCGTCGTCTTCGGGGGCAAGTACCGCATCATCGATTTTACGTTGAGCAACTGTGTCAACTCCGGCATCAGGAAAATCTTCGTCCTCCCGCAATACAAATCTTACTCGCTCATCGAGCACATCCGGGACGCCTGGAGCATACTGAACCCCGAGCTCGGCGAATACGTATCGAACCTTCCGCCGCAGATGAGGGTGAGTGAAGAATGGTACAGGGGGACCGCCGACGCGGTCTACCAGAACCTGTACCACCTCAGGCAGGTCGATGCGGACAACGTTGTCATCCTGTCGGCCGACCACATTTACAAAATGGACTACAGTCATTTTGTGCGGTACCACCAGGGCAAAAAGGCCGACGTTACCATCGCCTCGGTGGAGGTTGATATCGAGGACGCCCCGCGTTTCGGGGTTATCGAGGCCTCCCCTGACTGCCGGGTGACCGGGTTCGAAGAAAAGCCCGGGAAACCGCGGTCACTGCCCGGAAAGCCCGGTCGCGCATCCGTTTCGATGGGCGTCTATGTTTTCAAGCGCGACGTCCTTATCGACATGCTCATGAAAGACGCCGCCCGGGAGGATTCTCTTCACGATTTTGCGCACGACGTCATTCCCTGCATGTATCCGCACCACAACGTTTTCATATACAGGTTCGGTTCGAGGAGGAGAAAGGACGAAAATTACTGGAGGGACATCGGGACTATCGATGCTTACTGGAGGGCCAATATGGACCTCGCGTCGGTAACGCCCGAATTTAATCTCTATGATCACACCTGGCCGATACGGACGTACCAGGGGCAATACCCTCCCGCCAAGACCGTCTTCGCCGATGAAAGATCGGGCAGGGCCGGTAAGGCGCTCGATTCCGTGATTTGCGGAGGCGTTATCATAAGCGGCGGAAAGGTTGAGGCCTCCATCCTGTCGCCCGGCGTCCGTGTCAACAGCTACGCCGAGGTCGCCGAGTCGATACTCTTTCACAATGTCATCATCGGGATGCGCGCAAAGGTGCGCAGGGCGATCATCGACAAAGACGTCCGCGTCCCCGACGGGATGAAGATAGGCTACGATCTCGAAAAAGACCGGAAACGGTTCTTCGTTACGGATGAGGGGATCGTTGTAATACCGAAGGGCGAAAGATTATAGAAGACAGGTGATAGGTAACAGGGATTTTTCCCATAGCCCATAGCCCATCTTTTCTACATCTCCCTCTTCAGCATATAATCCGCCAGTTCCAGCAATGCCGTTTTGTATTGCGATGCAGGGAAGATATCGAGGCGTTTTTTCGCCATGTCCAGATGCTTTTTCGTTGCGTCCATCGTGTAAGCGATGCCGCCCTTCTTTTCGATCATTCTCCGGATGCGGTTGAAATCCTGTTTGGTTATTCTCTGTTTTGCGAGCGCCGATTCGATGGAGGCCCTTTCTTTTTCACCGGCGCTGTTGAGGACATAAATGAGGGGAAGCGTGACCTTTCCTTCCTTGAGGTCTGTTCCGACATGCTTGCCGAGCACGTCGTTGTATGACGTATAATCGAGGACGTCGTCCATGAGCTGGAAGGCAATGCCCAGATTGTAGCCGAAGTTACGGAGGGCCTTTCTCTCGTTCGCTGTCCGTCCCCCGAGAATAGCGCCGATCTCGCAGGCGGCCCCGAAAAGGACGGCGGTCTTGTTCCCGATGATCTCGTAATAATCCTTCTCCGTTGTCCCGAGGTCTGCCGTCTTGATTATTTCGAGGATCTCCCCCTCGGACAGCGCCGTTGTCACCTGGGATATTGTCTTGAGTATCTCGGTGTTGCCGTCGCGGGACATCAGCTCGAAGGAGCGCGAATAAAGGAAATCACCCACGAGCACGCTCGGTTCGTTGCCCCACACGGTGTTGACCGTCGAGAGCCCCCGGCGGGTCTTTGCGTTGTCCACGACATCGTCGTGAAGCAGTGTGGCGGTATGGATGAACTCTATTATGGCGGCATAGGGAATATGCTTTTTCCCGCGGTAGCCGCACAGTTTGGAGCAGAGCATGACGAGGACCGGCCGCACCCTTTTGCCGCCCGACTTGATGATGTACGTGACGATCTCCTTGATGTAACCGACGCGCGTGCTCAAGAGGTCGTCGATGGACGACTCGAGCTTATCAAGGTCTTTCTGAATGATCTTCGTGAATCCCGACATAATTAATCCTCGAATAAATAGTATTGTTTGACTTCGTCTGAAAGTTCCGTCCCGTTGTAAACATAGAGAGGCTCTTCTATCGTCACGCCCATCCCGCCGTCTTTCAGGAACTCCGCAAGTACGAGGTTTGCCTTTTCATTCTGCCGGGGATGAACGATGCGCAGCTTTTTCAGGGCCAGCCTCTTTACCGCAGCCGCATGAATAAGTTCGCCCATGCGGTGCGCGGGGTATATAACATAGAAACGCCCTTTCTTCACAAGGAGATCGGATACCGCCGAGGTGAGCGCGTCGATGTCGAGCTTCTCCTCGTATCGCGCCAGGCGGCGTGACTCATCAGGGCATGTCCGCCCGCTTCGCCGCCGCGTGTACGGCGGGTTCGAGACAACCACCTGGAAGGGCTCTTTCTTCATCTCCTTCACGATAGCTGTGATATCTGCGTTGATGAACCGGACACGGTCTTCGCACCGGTTTATGACCCTGTTCTTTTGTGCGGCCTCAAAAAGGTCTTTTTGGAGCTCGACACCCGTCATATCGTTCGCACACCCTTTTCTCGCGATATAGATAGGTATGATACCACAACCCGAACCGATATCCAACAGCCTTTCATGCTTGCGAAGCCGGACAAACGCGGCAAGAAGTACCGCGTCGATGGAGAAGCGGTACCCCCGTTTTTTCTGGATTATACTGAGGCGCTCGTTGCACAGAACATCAAGGGTTTCGTCTTTTCCGACGATCTCACGCATACCTGTAGAAGACGAGCCCCGTCAGGATCTTCGGATAGAAGAATGTCGATTTGGGCGGCATGTCGAGCCCGTTCTCGGCGATGTCGCGGACCTCATCGACCGTCGTGGGCGGGAGGAAAAATGCGAGGTCGGAAGAACCGTTCATGACGCAGTCTATGGACCAGCGATGGTCCTCGGTGAAAGAGATGTCCTCGTCATTGATGTCCATGACGCCGCGGATGACACCGCTATGGACCGCGTTGACCTTCAATTTCCTGAGGCTGTCGTGGACCGCACCGTCATTGAAGATCGGCAGGGAGGATCTTTCGGACGCTATATATATGTGCCTGCGGTCATCTGCGGAAAAGAAGGCGAATGCCAGGGTACGGGAAGCGGCCACCGATGCAAGGACAGGGCCTAACGAATCCACGCCGCTGAACGGCACTTTTTCGATCGCCATGAACGGTTCGAGTTTTCCGATCAGGTCCGGCAGGGCGCGTCTCCGCGAGAACTTTACCAGCCTGTGGTACGGGAAGATGACGATCCCCCGGTCGTACATGTCGGTCAGGTAGAACGGTGCATGGGAGACATTCAGCCGGTATGACACGTCGAGCCTGTGATGCCCGTCGGCGATGTAAATGCTCTTCTCCTCTACGAGCGCAACGAGGTCAGCGATCGATGCCGGGTCGCTGATCCTGTAAAAGCGCGTTTTGATGTTTTGCTCATCGGTAAAATCGTAGATCGTTTGACGGGGGGCGCCGGAGATGGCGTGACGTATCCCTTTTTCCCTGTCGTCATACAGGCCGAAGATGAAGCTTGTGTAGGTCTTCAAGGTCCCTATCAACTGCTCGCGGTCGGCCTTCGCCTTTTTACGCGTCTGCTCATGGGTAAGGATCCGTTTTTTGTCGAGCCTCTGGAGAGAGACGAAGCCGGTCCTGCAAAAACTGCCGGCATCCACGGTGAATTCCTGCTCGTACACGTAGACGGATTCGCGGGCGTCGGGCATGAGAATGCCCCGCGTGAGCCAGTCGTCCATTGTATTCTTCGCGTTCCGGTACCTGTCCACATCGGGCAGGTCTTGCGGCAGTTCGAGGCGTATCGCGTTGAACGGGCTCCTGGCATAATACGGACCGGCGTCCTCGATCACATCATAGGGCGGGCACACGAGGCCGGCAATGCCGTCGGCTTTGTCGGTGTTGTAAAGTATGCCCTTGAATGGTTTCATGAATGTATCCTGCAGGAACGGATGATGAATCTGTGTAACACAGGCAACCGGCCGATGTCAAAATGTTTTAGACTGCAGGCCCAAGGAAACTGTTGACAGGCCATGACCTCATATGTTTTAAATAAACCTGTTGCCGAGGTAGCTCAGTCGGTAGAGCAGGGGACTGAAAATCCCCGTGTCGGCGGTTCAATTCCGTCCCTCGGCATTTCTTTTTTTCTTAGATCTCTGTGCGCGACGGATGTTCGTTTTTTTTCAGGCCTTGCTGAGCAAGGCTTTTTTCTTGACGTGTTTTCCTGCCATAAACCGGTTTCCGATGGATGGGCGTCCGCTTGACAATTCCCCGAACGATGCTATACTGTCACAATCAGGAATGATTCCTGATTAGTGCGATGAAGACGGAACTGGTGCTCAGAAAGTTAAAGGAAAAGGGGCTGAGGATCACCCCTCAGAGGCTGGCCATTATCGAGGCCCTGGCGGCGATGCGCGACGTGCACCCCGGTGCAGGCGCCGTGTACCGGGAGGCAAAGAAGATACGAAAGAACTTAAGCCTCTCGACCACATACGCCACCCTCAATCAGCTTTCCGCCCAGGGGATCATCAAAAAGCTCCAGTTTGACACGACGGAGGACAGGTACGAGGTGAACATCGACGAGCACGTCAACCTGATCTGCGACGGTTGCGGGAAGATACTCGACTACGCGGCGTCTACCCCTGCGGACCGCGGCGAGGTGGAGAAAAGGACGGGCTTCTCGGTTGCGGACATGAGGCTTGAGTATTACGGCTACTGCAAAGAGTGCCGGAAAAAAAGGGATGGGTTGAAAGAACGATAAGGAGGTAAATATCATGGATGAAAAAAGAGAGGACAGACTTTCCGGACAGTTTGCCGGCGGCGGCATGACGAACCGTGAATGGTGGCCCAACCAGTTGAATCTCGATATGCTGCACCAGCATTCCTCGAAGTCGAACCCGATGGGCGAGGGCTTCAACTACCGTGAAGAATTCAAAAGCCTTGACCTCAAGGCTGTGAAGAAGGACCTTGCCGAACTGATGACGAAGTCGCAGGATTGGTGGCCGGCGGACTTCGGCCACTACGGGCCTTTGTTCATCCGTATGGCGTGGCACAGTGCCGGCACCTACCGCATGGGTGACGGACGCGGCGGCGGCGGCAGGGGCAACCAGCGTTTTGCGCCGCTGAACAGCTGGCCCGACAACGTTAACCTCGACAAGGCGCGCAGGCTGCTCTGGCCGGTCAAGCAGAAGTACGGGCGGAAGATCTCCTGGGCGGACCTCATGATCCTTGCCGGCAACGTCGCCCTGGAATCGATGGGGTTCAAGACGTTCGGCTTCGCCGGCGGTCGCGAAGACATCTGGGAACCGGAAAAGGACGTCTACTGGGGGTCCGAGAGCGAGTGGCTGGGAGACAAACGCTACTCGGGCGACCGGGACCTCGAAAATCCGCTGGCTGCCGTACAGATGGGGCTCATCTACGTGAACCCGGAGGGCCCGAACGGCAACCCGGACCCGATCGCCGCGGCGCAGGACATCCGAGAGGTCTTCGCCCGTATGGCGATGAACGATGAGGAGACGGTGGCCCTCATTGCCGGCGGCCACACGTTCGGCAAGACCCACGGCGCCGGTGACGCGAAGCACGTGGGGCCTGAGCCCGAAGCCGCCGGCATCGAGGAGCAGGGACTCGGCTGGAAGAGCAGTTTTGGCACGGGCAAAGGCGGCGACACGATCTCGAGCGGCCTCGAGGTCACATGGACCAACACGCCGACGAAGTGGAGCAACAACTTCTTCCGTATCCTGTTCAGCTTTGAATGGGAACTGACGAAGAGCCCGGCCGGCGCGTACCAGTGGGAGCCGAAGGGCGGCGCGGGCGCCGGCACCGTGCCGCACGCGCACGACCCTTCAAAGCGCGTTGCGCCGGCCATGCTGACCACCGACCTCTCCTTACGGTTTGACCCCGTCTACGAAAAGATCTCGCGGCGCTTCATGGAGCACCCGGATGAGTTCGCGGACGCCTTCGCCCGCGCGTGGTTCAAGCTGACGCACCGCGACATGGGCCCCCGCTCGCGGTATCTCGGCCCGGAGGCCCCCGCGGAAGAGCTCGTCTGGCAGGACCCCATCCCCGCTGTCGACCATAAGCTCATCGATGCTCAGGACATTGCGTCCCTCAAGGCCACGGTCCTCACGTCGGGCCTGTCCGTGCCTGAGCTGGTTTCTACCGCGTGGGGGTCTGCATCCACCTTCCGTGGTTCCGACAGGCGCGGCGGCGCCAATGGGGCCCGGATCCGCCTTGGGCCGCAAAAGGACTGGGAGGTTAACGAGCCGGCCCGGCTTGCGAAGGTTCTCAAAACCCTGGAGGGCATAAGGGACACGTTCAACGGCACGCAGTCCGGCGGTAAAAAGGTGTCGCTCGCTGACCTCATCGTTCTTGCCGGTTGCGCGGGCGTCGAAAAGGCGGCAAAAAATGCCGGTTACGATGTGACGGTCCCGTTTACGCCCGGACGCATGGACGCCTCACAGGAACAGACCGACGCGGCCTCCTTCGCCGTGCTGGAGCCGAAGGCGGACGGCTTCCGCAACTACCGGAAGGCCCGCTATGCCATATCGGCAGAAGAGCTCCTGGTTGACAGGGCACAGCTGCTGACCCTGACCGCACCCGAGATGACGGTGCTCGTGGGCGGCATGCGCGTTCTGAATGTCAACTTCGGCGGGTCGCAGCACGGCGTCTTCACGAAGCGGCCGGAGGCGCTCACGAATGACTTTTTCGTGAACCTGCTCGACATGGGCACGACGTGGAAGGCGGCCGCGGAAGACGGCGTATTCGAAGGCCGCGACCGTGCAACCGATGAACTCAAGTGGACCGGCACCCGTGTCGACCTGGTCTTCGGCTCAAACTCTCAATTGCGGGCCCTGGCGGAGGTCTACGCATGCGATGACTCCCGGGAGAAGTTCGTGCACGATTTTGTGGCGGCGTGGAACAAGGTCATGAACCTTGACCGTTTCGACCTCGCCTGATCGAAGCATTACGGCCTTCGACACCCTTTCCCCCCATGAGCGTCTGGCCCGGGTTATCTCCGGGCCGTCGGGAGGTCACGGCGGCGACAGGCTTTCCATCCGGACTGTATTGATTGTTCCGTGTCCGCATGGTATTCATGGATAACGTCACATAAAGGCGGTGAGATCTTCTTCAATACAAGCACGGCAAAGAAATATGTGAAGGTGTCCCTGGTCTTGTTGATCGGTATAGTTGCAACGTATTATTATGTTGCCGCGATCGAGAAAAAGACCGTAAGGACCGATGAAGGGATTGTGAAAATGGCGTCCGGCATCACGGAGGGGATGGCGCTCAGTGACGTGGTGCTTACCCTGTCGGCCAACGGTTTCAAGCCGAACGAGAAGTCCCCGTCGAAAAAAGATCCGGCGCGCCGCCGGGTCTTTTTCAAGATATCCTCAAAGAGCACGTTTTCCTGGGTCCGGTATGATGCCCTTGTCGAATATGACGGGCATGACCGGCTGAAAACGGCCAGATTCTTAAAATCCAACCATTCGGACGGCAAAGACACATCATGTCTGGTCCTGCACGAAACACCGTCGAGGAATGTGGCCTATCCGACGCCGTGCCCCGCTGACGTTCAGGATTTTTAGGCCGCCGGCCGGGCCTTCAGTACCGACATTAGGAACGTCTTTATAATTGTGGCGTTACTGTCGTTGTGCTAGAATAGACGGGGTTTCATCACATAAGCACGGGATGCCTGACAGACATGGCGAAAAAGTACCTTCTTAAGACCCTTGTTCTCTTCGCGGCCCTCCTCTTCCCGTTTTTCGGCCTGCAGGGTTCTGCGTGGCCCGTTACCCTGGAAGAAGCCATGCAGAGCGCCGTGGGCGAGTCATACGTTATCAGGGAACAGGCTGAGTTCGTCAAGGTATCGCGCTTCTCGTATATCTCCTCCATCGACCCCTTTCTGCCGAAATTCGAGGTCTATTCCTCATATATACGGATCATATCGCCCAGGACGCCGATAAGCACGTATACGGGGGACTTAAGCGATACGACCGACTCACGGGACACGTACACTTTTACCGGGACTATCTCCTGGAGGATATTTGACGGGGGCGAGCGGTTCGCGAAGAGACGAGGGGCGTTTTCGGCCTGGGAGCGCGAGAAAGAAAAGTTCAAGAGCGTCCGGGAAGAGGTCCTTTTCAACATCAAGAGTTCGTTTTACGCCGCCCTGGGGGCCAAGGGCATAGTCGGCAAGAGGCAGGAGGCGGTACAGGCGGCCCAGAAGATATACAACCTTATCCGCGGACGGTACGAGGAAGGCGTGGCGAAGAAAAGCGAACTGCTTCAGGCCGAGGTGCGCCTTCTCAATACGAAAATAGACCTTCAGAAGGCGGGCAAGGAGTATGAAAAAGCCCTGGAGACCGTACGGTCTTTGATCATAATCGAGAGCAAGGACCCCTTCGACGTCGAGGGCCCGCTCACCGTGCCGTCATACCGGGGCGACTACAAGGCTTTGAACGACAGGGCGCTTCAGGTAAAGCCGGAGATCATAGCCCAGCAAAAGGAAGTCGACAGGCTGATGAATGTGTACGACCAGACGAAAGCCGCCTGGTATCCCAAGATCGACAGCTATCTCCAGCAAACGCGGCAGGACAAGCAATTTTTCCCGGAAGGCAGGAGTGACGCTTTTATCATCAGTTTCACCTTCCCGCTGTTCGACGGCGTCGGACGGTACTACAACATGCAGGGGGCGATGAGCGCTGTGAACGCGGCCCGGCAGCGGCTGGCGGAAACGAGGAGGACCACGAGCCTCGACATCGCGAAGGCCCTGAAAGACTACGAGCTGAGCATAGACGACGTTTCCCTGTATGGTCAGCTCGTCCGCGAGGCGACGAGCAATTTCAACCAGCTGTACGGCGAATACCTGGAGGGCAAGGGTGACATATTGAGCCTTCTCCAGAGCGAAAAAGACCTGGCCGCGGCGAACGAAAATTACGTGGGCTCCCTTGCGAGAGCGCGCGTATCTTTATCCTATCTGCAAAGGGCGGCTTATATAGAATGAAGAAGAAGATCGTATACGCCGTTGCGGCACTGTGCGTGATCGCGCTGATCGTCTTTTTTGCGGTCCGGAAGGGAGACAGGCAGAGGACCGGCGAGCCGTTTACGGTGAAGCGGTCCAACGTGACCTACGCGACGGAGCAAACGGGGATCATCAAAGCCCAGGTGGGCGCCATAGTCAAGGTGGGCACCCGGGCGACCGGGCTGCTCAACAGGCTCAAGTTCCAGATCGGCGATTTTGTGAAGAAGGGCGATCTTATCGTCGAGATAGACGACCGCGAGATCGTTGCGAACCTGCGCAACGCCGAGGCCGTCGTCGAAGAACAGCGCAGGGACCTCGAGGCAAAAAAAGCGCAGCACGTCTACAACCAGATAAATTACGAAAGGGAACAGCGCCTCCTGGTCAAGGAATACACGACCAGGGACAACGTTGAAAAAGCAAAGCGCGAACTCGATGTCTCGCGCGCCCAGGTGGAGCTCGGCAAGGCGAAGGTAAAGGAAGCGGTTGAAAAGCTGAAGGCCCTGAAGGTCACCCACAGCTACACGAAGATCTATGCCCCGATATCCGGGTACATTTCGTCTGTCGCGACACAGGAAGGCGAAACGGTCGTATCCGGGCTGTCCGCTCCCAACCTGATAACCATCATAGACCCTGCAAAACTCGAGATGTGGATATACGTCGACGAGACCGACATCGGGAGGGTAAAGCCCGGCCTCAGGATCGAGTACTGGGTCGATGCCTACCGCGACAGGATATACAAGGGGGTTATAGACCGCATCTACCCGCAGCCGGAACTGAAGGAAAATATCGTGTACTACCTCGCCATCGTAAAGATCGATCCGGCGGACGCCCTCACCCTGAAGCCGGAAATGACGAGCCACGTGAAGATCATAATCGAAGAAAAATCCAACGTCCTCGTTGTCCCGAACGGGGCCGTGCGTTTCGAAGACCGTAAAAATGTCGTGTACGTGAGGTCCCGGGGAAAAACTGTCCGGCAGGAGGTTGTCCCCGGCGTCAGGGACCAGAGGTACACGGAAATACTGTCCGGGCTCGCCGAAGGGCAGGAGATCATCGTGCCCGCCGTCGCACCGGCCGCAAAGAAGCCTGCGGGCAGTGCGGCCCCGCGAAGATGATCGATCTCAAGAACATAAAGAAAAGCTATTTCGTGGGCGACAGGGAACTGCCCATCCTCAAGGGCATCGACCTGACAATATCCCGGGGCGAGTTTGTCATCCTCATGGGCGTCTCCGGTTCGGGCAAGACGACGCTCATGAATATCGTCGGTCTCCTCGACAAGCAGACGGAGGGCGGCTACACCTTTGCAGACATCGACGTGAACGCGCTCGACGACGAGAACCTTGCGGAAATGCGCAACAGGTACATCGGTTTTGTCTTCCAGCAGTTTTTTCTCCTCCCCTATCTCGACGCGATAGAGAATGTTCTCATTCCGATCGTTTACTCGAAGAAGGGCATCAGGCATCCCCGGGAAAAAGCGAAAGCGCTCCTCGCGAAGTTCGGTCTCGAACACAGGGTCCACAACAAGCCGTCCCAGCTGTCCGGCGGAGAACAGCAGCGCGTGGCGATAGCGCGGGCCCTTGTCAACGACCCCGAGCTCATACTGGCGGATGAACCGACCGGCGCCCTCGATTCGAAAACGGGCGGGGAGATCATGGACCTGTTCAAGATGCTCAACGACGAGGGAAAGACCATAATCGTCGTTACCCACGACCCTAAACTTGCTTCGTACGGTAAACGCCTGGTCAGGATAGAAGATGGCGCTATCTCAGAAGATATTACAGCTTAGGGAGTTTATCGAGGAGGTCCTGAGGATCCTCTATTATTACCGGGGAAGGGTCATTTTCTCGTTCTCCGGGGTGACCCTCGGGATCCTTTCCATCTGCGTCATCGTCACCACCATTGACGGGGCGAACAAGAAGGCCCAGGAGATCTTCGAGGCACTGGGGCCCGATTCGATCATGGTCTTCGGGGGCGGGGAGAGACAGCGGGCCGCCAGGATACGCGTCAACACCCTCAAGGTTGAAGACGCCGAGCTCCTCGGGCGCGTGGAAGGCATCTACGATCTCATGCCGGTGTATTCGGCACGGAACGTCATTATGCGGTACAAGGACCGCAACTGGCAAACGCAGGTGGTTGGCGCGCCGACGAGCTATTTCAGCTCGCTCGTATGGAAATTCCAGGCGGGCACCCCTTTCACGGACCAGGATTATGAAAAGGCCGAAGCGGTCTGCGTGATAGGTGCGAAGGTGCACGAAGAGCTGTTCAGGGGCGAAGACCCGCTGGGCAAGGCAATTGTCGTCGGAAAGCTCCCCACGCGTGTCATCGGTCTGCTCGAGGAAAAAGGCGGCTCGACCGGCGGGCCGAACATGGATGACAGGGTCGTCATGCCGCTGAGCACCGTTACGTCCCGGATAGTGAACGAAAAACGATTCCTCAGCGCGGTCCGCCTGAAGACAAGAAGGGACATCGACGGCACGATCGAGGATATCCGTGCGACATTAAGGCAGAGCCACGGCCTGAAAGGGAATCTCGATGATGATTTTACGCTCAGAAGCTCAAAGGACATCCTGGCGTTCGTAACCGTGATATCCGGTTCGCTCCTGCTCTTTCTTGGGACCGCCGCGGTGGTGGCGCTTGTCGTGAGCGGGTTCGTTCTCGCCAATCTTTTCTACCTGACTATCCAGGAGCGCAGGAAGGACATCGGGATCAGGAGGGCCTACGGGGCGACAAGAAAGGGCATCCTCCTGTCATTCCTGTTCGAATCGGTCGTCATAACGCTGATCGGCGGGATCGCAGGGATACTTCTCAGCGTTGTTCTCGGGGGCACTTTCGAGAAGCTTTTTGACATCCCGATGATGTTCTCGGCGAAGGTGGTCATCTTTGCGCTGCTTTTCAGTTTCCTGACCGGGCTTCTCTCCGGGTTGAAACCGGCGCTCACAGCGAGCCGTATCGAACCTATCGAGGCGATCCGCGGATGATGCAGAAGGTGTCGTTCTACCTGAGAATAGCCCTCCAGAACCTTGTCGTCCACAAGGCGAGGATGACCCTGGCCCTTCTCGGCATATTGTTTGCCGTCATGAGCCTCGTGGCCTTCGGGAATATCAGCAAAGGGATGAAGAAGCAGATAGAAACGGAGATAGGGAAATTCGGGAAGAACCTCCTGATCGTCCGGGCGGGGGTCGTATTCACGGCAGGACGGAGCGCCCGGCAGTTCTCCGAATCGAAGACGCTCAAGCTCAAGGACGCCCATATGATACGTGAATCGCTTCCGGGCATTTCCGCGGTGCTTCCGTATTTTGACGCCAGTTATGCCGCGCGCTACAAGGACGCGATGCTCAACGTGACGGTCACCGGTGTCCCGAACAGGATCTTCGATATACGGAATCTCGACCTCGCCGCAGGCAGGTTTTATACGGGGGCCGAGGACGAAAAGGCAGAAAAGAAGGCGGTCATAGGCTTCAAGGTATACGAAAACTTCTTCCAGACGGAGGACCCGATAGGGAAAAACATTCTGATCTTCCGGGTCCCCACGGAAGTTGTCGGCGTCATGCAGGAAAAGGGGACGGATTTCGCAGGGCAGGACCAGGACCTGCAGGTGTACGTCCCTCTCAACGCATTCATGCGGCGCTACAGCAATGTCGATTACATAAAAGGGATCTACGTTCAGATGCAGGACGGATATTCGTTGGCCGCAATGAAGCCGGTATTGAGGGGGTTTATCCGGAAGCTCCATAACACGAGGCCCGAGCAGAAGGATGATTTTACCATCTTCACGATGGAGGACATCTTAAGGACGCAGGAAGAGGGGATACGGCTCGTATCGGTCCTGACGATCATCGCCTCGACGGTGTCCTTTCTCATCGGCGGCCTCGGGATCTTCGCGATCATGCTCCTGTCCATATCCGAGAGAAAAATGGAGATCGGCGTCCGCAGGGTCGTCGGATCAAAAAAACGGGACATCATAATCCAGTTCCTCTCGGAATCCGTCATCGTGGCCCTCATCGGCGGCCTCGGCGGGATAATCGCCGGTTTCATCATCACGGTGATCGTCGACCTTGTCGGAGGCTTCCCGGTAGTCGTATCCATAAACACCCCGCTCGCACTCCTTATCAGCACGGTGATCGGCGTCATCGCCGGGATATATCCGGCGATGGAGGGGACGAAGTATGAGCCGGTGCAGGCGCTTTACTCGTAAGACGGCAAACGGCAAACGGCAAACGGCGTAAGGCCTCTATCTCCCGGCCTTCGCCGGGATGACGGGGGGGTGGCTGATTATTTTTTCTCTATTCCCTTGATCGCCTGATTGGCGAGTTGTGTGAGGACTTCGTTGGAGGAGTTCTTTGAGACGTCCTGGTACATCTTGAGGGCTTCGTCGCGTTTGCCGCGGACCATGCTGATGTTGGCGAGATACAATTTAGAGATGTAGCGGGGTTTTCCGCTGGCCTGCTCCGCGGTCTTTTTAAATATGCCTTCGGCCTTTTCGAGGAATTCCTGCGACCTCGTCTGCCCGTATCCGTCCATTGCCTGGATGCCCTGGAAAAGCTGGTACTGGACTTTCTTGTTCTGGTAGTTGGAGTAAACGAAAAAAGACGAAACGGCGGCCGCGACGATGCAGAGGGCAACGAGGCCGTAGATGCACCGGCGGGTATTCTCATGGATATACATCATGGCCCATTCATAGGCCTGCATGAGCATATCGGGCCGGTGGATGATCTCTTTCTCTTTTTTTCTCGGCATTGTGGTTCGTATTTCACCACAGATGCAACCGTCATGTCAATAATCAATAAAGACCGGATGGAAGGCTACGAGTTATTGCTTGATCTGTCTGCGCCCGGGGTTTTGCCGGAGCCCTGGCTTACGTTGTCGGAGTTGCCTTTAATGCGGGTCGCGCCGATGTATGCGCCGGAATAGTAATCGGAACTGAGCGAATCGATCTTTACGCCCAGCCGCCCCTTTCCGGACGAGGCATGTATGAAGTTGCCATCGCCGATAAAGATGCCGACATGGGTGGGATACTTGGCGTAACGCCTTGTTTTGAAGAATACAAGGTCTCCTACCGCAAGCTCGTCCCTGCCGATCCTGGTGCCGACATGGTACTGTTCGCGGGCGCTCCTCGGCAGCTGAACGTCGAAGATTTCGTAGATCTTCTTGACATACGCCGAACAATCAAGGCCCCTCAAGGTGTTGCCGCCGTATTTGTAGGGCGCGCCCATGAAGCTTTTGGCGACCTTGACGAGCATATATTTCTCGTCGCTGTTCTTCCAGGGCTTCAGCGGGCTGCTTTTGAGGGTCACGATCTCCTCGCCGTCATCGTTCTCTTCCACTATTCTGGGGACCAGGAGGGTCTTTCCCGGGGAGAGCTTATTCTTTGCGGTAAGATTGTTCGTCTCGATGAGATCGTCTTTTTCGACGCTGAACAAGGCCGCGATCCTGTCGATCGTATCGCCGCGTTTCACCTTGTATTCGATGTACTCGCCGTCGTTCTCGTAAATGACAGCTTCCGGCTGCGGCTGACCTTTTGCCGCGTGGCGGGAATGTTTATGTTTCGAGTTTCTCGCGGTCCGGGCCTTAGACTGCTTGGACTGTTTGGCCGATGAATTTTTCTTGTTGACGCTCTTCGAGGAGTTTTGTTTTGCTTTGTTTTTACTCGGTGCTGCTTGCGTTGCAAAGGGCGATGCGAGGAAGATGAAAATGAGGCAGAAAATACAGAAAGCTAAGCTTCTTCTCATGTAACCCCTCTTTGGCTTGTGTATAGGGTGTACAATACCAACGCGGAGGCGGTGATGTCAAGAAAAATCTCCCTTAATTTGCCCGAATCCCCCCGTCAGTTGGCCATTCCGTTGCTGTAATACGACGATTTGACACGGCCTGGCGCGCCATTCGTGAAATCAATCACATTTTTGTTGATTTTACAGGCCTTTTACCATGATAATATACAAAAAAAATCTCAGGAGGCACAGTTTATGGATGTCGGACGAGAAATAATGTGGAACGTAGGACATACCGGGCAATTCGTCAGTTATGCGTTCTTGATCATTACCGCGATCGTTCTGATCTTAGGCTTGAAGAAACGGTACGCGATGTGGAAGATCGGGAAGCCGGCTGTCATAGATTTCAAGAAGCGGCTGGGCGAGCGCATCGGGTATTTTATCGCCAACGGCATCTTCCATAAATCGATCCTGCGTGAAGCCTTCCCGGGCTGGATGCATTTCTTCATCTTCTGGGGCTTCCTGGTCCTCACGGTCGGAACGGCCCTCGTTGCGATCCAGGCGGACTTTACCGACCTTCTGTTCAAGGTCAAGTTCTTAAAGGGCGGCTTCTATCTCGTTTTCTCGTTCCTGCTTGAGGTCGGCGGCCTTGCCGCGATCATCGGCATCCTGATGGCGATCTTCAGGCGCTACGTCCAGAAGCCGGACCGGCTCGATACGAAGCCGGACGACGGCATCGTCCTCGCCTGGATACTCGTTGTCCTGGTCACCGGCTTCCTCGCGGAAGGCGCAAGGATCGCCGCGTTCATGAACGACCCGGCATACGCCTATGAAAAATGGAGCTTCCTGGGATGGATAACCGGGTATCTCTTTGTTTCAATGCCCGCCGAATCGATCAAGGCGACCCATATGGCGATGTGGTACATCCATATGGTCCTGTCCTTCGGCTTCCTCTGCTATATCGTCTACTCGAGGATGCTCCATCTCATCACCTCCTCTCTGAACATGATGTTCAGGGGTATCGAGGATGTTCCCCAGGGGGACCGCGGAGCACTGCAGCCCATAGAAGACTTTGAGAATGCCGAGGAGTTCGGCATCAACCAGATCGACGGTTTCACCTGGCGGCAGATATTCGATCTCGATGCGTGTACGCGCTGCGGCCGCTGCCAGGACCTCTGCCCTGCGTACGCCACCGAAAAACCCCTTTCACCGAAAAAGTTCATCCAGGACCTGAAAGCCGAGTGGGAACGGGTCGCCAACGGCGGGGCCAAGAACGAGGACGGCATGATAGATACGGTCATCGAGGAACAGACGCTCTGGTCATGCACGAACTGCCTTGCCTGCCAGGTCAACTGCCCGGTCTCGATACCGACGATCGACAAGAATATAGAAATGAGGCGCTACCTCACCCTGACGCTCAGCAAGACGACGTCGGACACCAAGCTTCTCTTCAAGAACCTCATGAAGAACTCGAACCCGTACGGTATGGGCAAGAAGGAAAGGCTGGGATGGACGGAAGGCCTCGAGATCAGGAACGCGGCCGAGCAGGAAGTCGATTACCTGTACTGGGTCGGGTGCGTCGCATCGCTCGACGACAGGAACAGGAAAGTCGCACGGGCATTCGCAACACTGCTCAACCAGGCGGGCGTCAACTTCGGTATCCTCGGCACGGACGAAATGTGCTGCGGCGACCCGTCGCGGCGCTGCGGCAATGAGGAGAACTACCTCGGGCTCGCCCAGGGCAACATCGAGATGATGAAAGAGATAGGCATCAAGAAGATCATAACGACCTGCCCGCACTGCTACACGACCCTCAAGAAAGATTACGCACAGCTCGGCGGCGATTTCGAGGTCTACCACCAGGGAGAATTCCTCGCCAAACTCATGAGCGAGGGTAAGCTAAAGGTCAACCCGGCCATTGAAGGGAAGGTCACCTTCCATGACCCGTGCTACCTCGGCAGGGCCAACGGCATATTCGAAGAGCCCAGAGGGCTTGTCAGGAAAGCGACCAAGGGGTCATTCGAGGAGATGGAAAGGAACCACAACCGGAGCTTCTGCTGCGGCGGCGGCGGCGGCGGGATGTGGATGGAAGAGCACCACAAACGCATCAACCACGCCAGGATCGACGAGGCTATCGCCATCCAGGCCGGTACCGTCGTAACGGCATGCCCGTACTGCCTGATCATGATGGAAGACGCGATCAAGGACAAGGAAAAGGTCGAGACCATGAAGGCGATGGACCTTTCTGAGTTCGTCATGAAGGGTATGGAATAAGCAGGAATTACAGAAAGAGGATAAATAAAAGGATGGGGTTTTCACCCCATCCTTTTATTTTTCGGAATTAATCCAGAAGATCGATTACTCCTCCAGTGTAATGGCCTCGACAGGACATTCTTCTGTGCAGGCGCCACATTCTGTGCAGAGTTCGGGATCGACCTTTGCGGTGTCATCGACACTGATTGCATCGGCGGGGCAGATCTCTGCGCAGGCTCCGCATCCTGTGCAGGCATCCTGATCAACTTTTGCAGGCATGAATAATCCCTCCTTTCAGTTTTTGAAATACACAATTTCCTAAACGAATAAAAGAATAATGTCAACAAAAAAAATTTGGAGGCCCCTATTTCCATTGACAGGAGAATGCACATTGCATAATATGTTCGCATGCAAGAGATTGCGAAGTTTTTCCAGGACATGTTCCTGGACCTTTTTGATAATTTTCAGGAGGTATTTCTCAGTATCCTCGTGATGGTCATCGTGATGATACTGGGTTTTATCATCAGCTGGTTCATAAAAAAGCTGCTCGGCAAGGCGCTTGTCCTGTTCCGGTTCGACAGGTGGGCCCAGGACGCCGGGATCGTGACATTCCTCGAGAAGGGCGGCATACACTCACCGCCCTCGCTGATCCTGAGCAAGATTGTCTACTGGATCTTTATTGTCCTTTTCCTGTCGTTCGGCCTGAATTATATGGGCATTACACAGTTCTCGGAGTATGCGTCCCGCATCTCGACAGCCCTGCCGAATATCATCGTTTCTCTCGTCATTCTGATCATCGGGATCATATTCAGCAACTTTTTGGGCCGGATCATCTTCCTGACCTGTGAGAACGCGAAGATCAAGTACGGGGATTTCATTGCAAAAGGCGTGAGGATACTCCTCATCGTCATCACCTTCGGCATCGTCTTCGAATACATCGGTCTCGGCAACACGATAGTCACGGTCAGTTTCCTCATCGTCTTCGGCGGCATCGTCCTGACGATGTCCCTGGCGCTCGGCATAGGCCTCAGCAACGTCCTCGGCGAGCTCATTCGTGACAGGGTAAAGCTCCGGAACGACAGGCAGCATAAAGAATAGAAGACGTTCTGCGTTCTACGTTCTACGTTCTACGGTAGAAAAACGTTCTGCGTTCTGCGTTGTTTCATTCCCGGAAAATACAGGGAAAGTCGTCATTCCGGCTTGCCGGGATCCAGTGTCTTTGATCTTTTTAACGTAGAACGCAGAACGGTTTCTAACGCGGAACGTAGAACCGTCTTCAATCCGATATCAGGTAGCGGCGGAACCAGTTGAGGGCGAGGTTGATGGCCTTGGCGCGGTGGGCGTCGACGGAGAAGATGTGGTCCCCTCCCTTGATGATCTCGATCGCTTTCGGCTTCTTCAGGAACTTGTAAATGGTTTTCCCTTCGATGCAGGGAACGACCTCGTCACTGTCGCCGTGGATGACGAGGGTACGCTGGACCCTGGCCGCTTCTTTGAGCAGATCGTATGATGCGAAGTCGGAGTATATTGTCGGCTTGAACCTGATGTCCGATATGGTGTCGTCTTCCTTGCTGTCGAGGATGTGCGGCGTCGCCCAGAGGGAAAGGCACTTTACCCGGTCGTCGCGGGCCGCCTTCAAAAGGCCGGTCGAGCCCCCGAAACTGCTTCCTATGATGCCTATCCTGTGAGGGTCTACCGAGGGATGGTCAAGGACATGGTCGAAGATCGCATTTAAATTGTCGAGCCTGATCGAGAGGGTGGTCTGTTCGATGTTCCCGCCGCTTTCGCCGCACCCGTGATAATCGAAACGGCACGAGGCGATCCCGGCTTCCGCGAAGATTTGCGACACAGCCATATATTTCGAGCTTTCCTTCGAACTCACCAGGCCGTGGGAAAGGACCGCACAGGGGTAACGCCTGCCTTCCCCCGGGATTATCATTATCCCGCTTATCCTGTTGAAGCGCGAATCAAGTACGAAATTCTGCTCGATCATCGTACGCCGCCCCCGAGATCATCCATGATTTCCTCGAGCCGGGTCAGGTTGACCACGTCTTCCTTATTATACTCCAGGAGCAGCTTCAGGGCATCTTCATTGCCGTATTTTTTATATTTTTCCCATAGCCACATCGCCTTGTACCCGTTTACGCCCTCGGTCTTGCGCGCAATGCCGAACATCTTCTCGAGGTCCTTGAGCCCGCCCTTGATGCCGAGCCTCTTCTTGTCCTTGAAGAGGTCCCGGGATTTAAAGTTGGTTTGCAGGTCAATGTTGAGGCATTTTTTCATTTGTGGCAGGTCGAACAGGTCACCGTTGAAAGTGACGATGGTCTTGACGTTCAAAAGCTCCCGTTCGATCGTTTCCGGTGAGATGCCATCGCCGTACCACTGCAAAAAACCATTGTTTTCGACGAGCAGGCCGATGACGCAAATCTTCCCGCTTCTGTCGGTTTCGATGTCCAGATATGCTCGCAAAGCAAAACTCCTTTCCTGTAACCGTACATATTATAACCTAAGTCCTCAGGGTTACGATACCAATAACGCCCGACGCAATGAAAAGCAGGTTGGAGAACCACGCCGCAAACAAGGGCGGGAAGATCTCGGAATAACCCAGTGACAATGAGATCGAATGGACGAGCCAGTACGTCGCGCCGACAAGGATCCCGCCAAAGATGCCCTTCGACACGTGCTTTGTCTTGGCGTATCTCAAGCCTACGGAAAATGCCGCAAAAACCATGATGAGGTTGATAAACGGAAAGGCTACCTTGTTGTAAAGGTCGACGAGATATCTCCTGACATCATGACCGTCATTCTTCAGCCTCGTGATATATCGTCTCAATTCACGATAACTCATTTCCTCGGGGTTTCTCTCCGCCACCTTGAAGACGGAGGGTGGTTCGCTGATCAAACTGCTCATCACGGGGTAAGATTTCCTTACGATATTCCCGTTCGGTTCGAATGTCCTGACAGATATACCGGTAAAGCGCCACGAGCCGTCCTGCCATTTTCCCTCGGCGGCATCGGTCCGTTTCTTTACCGAGAAATCAGGGCCCAGCTCCAGCACCGTCAGGCCCTTGATTATATCCTTTTTTGTATCATAATAGTCAATATTGCAGATCTGCCTGTCCCTCTTGAACCATATCCTGTCATTTTTTATGAAAATGTGGGATTCTTCACCCTTTATCTTGACCTGGTAGATATAGTTCGAAGCGTTCGCCGACAGGGGAATGACCCACTCGGCCAGGACAAAGGAGACAAGGACGAGCACGACCGAAAAGCCGACGAAAGGTTTCATGAGGGAGAATGTGCTGATGCCGGACGTCCGGGCAACTATCATTTCGTTCCCGCGGATCATGAGGATCAGCACGATAAGCATGGAGATGAGGAATGCAAGCGGAAGGATCAGGTTGAAATAACCGGGGACAAGCAGCAGAACATATGTCACGACCATGATAAAGGCGTGCACCGAGGCCGTGAAGCGGTCCGTGTGTTGAAAGAACTCGATCAGGAGGAACAGGCTTATCCCCGCGAGTTGACAGACAAGCAGATATTTGACGGCGCTCGATAAAATATACCTATTTAATTTTCTCACTGCGATAAGCCCACATATATTTTATTCTCTGGTATAGAGTAGCATGTTCTTCCTTGTTGATGTTCTTGAGCAGGTACAGGCCGAAAAGGGTGATGACAACGTTGGGAAAAAACGTGACAATGTTCGGCGGGATGTTCGCGTTTTTTCCGAAGCTGTCCGTCATAGCCATGAGGATATAGTAAAAAACAAAAAGGAGCAGGCTGTAAAGCGTGCCGGAAAACTTCCCCTCGGCCTTGCGTCTCACGCCCAGGGGGACTGTCAGGAATATAAAGGCAAGCGACGATAACGGCAAAGAGAACTTCTTGTAGATCTCGAGGAGCAGGTCGTAACGGTCGTTGGGGTTTGTCGTCTTTGCAAGCGTCCTTTCCAGTTCCCCGTGGCCCATCTCGTACGGCATTTTCCTTGCCACCCCGCCCGTTTGCACCATCTGGGACAGGTTCATGGTAAACGTGTAATTTTGAAAGTTAACCTTCCTGTACGTATCGGCCGCCTTCTCCCAGCGGTGGAGGCTGCCGTTCTGCAGGAGAAAATAGAGCTCGAACGTATCGGGATCGATGTTCACATAGCCGTGCTCCGCGGAGATGGTCTGCTTTAAGTTCTTGTCGCGGTCGTCCGATACCACGATGCCGGTCAGTAATCTTTTTTGCGTATCCACCTTGTTTATGTAAATGACGACGCCGGGCACGCTGTCGTTGAACACACCCTCCTTGTCATCCACGGATATCCCTTTCTTGATGACAGTGATGAGCGTCTCCCGAAAGAGGCCGCTGCACCGGGGCAGCAGGAAATTCGTGTTGACAAGCCCCAGGGTGGTGATGATAAGGCTTACCGCGGCTATGGGCACAAGGAGCCACTTCAGGTTTACCCCGTTTGCCTTTAATGCCAGCACCTCGTTTTCCGTGGAGAGCCTCCCGAGCACGACGATGACCGAAAGAAGGAAGGCCATGGGAAGCGTAAATGTCAGGTAGGGCGGGATCGAGAAGGCGATGAGGAAAATTATATCCTTGAGGCCGACGCCCTTATTGATGACGAGGTCAGCGATTTTGCCGAGGCGCGAAATGACCAGGATGAAGGTCAGGATGCCGAGCGAAAGGAGCAATATCGTAGAAAGTTCCTTTAAAAGGTATATATTGAACTTTAAAGGGATTTTCTTGAATAATTTCATCACCTAGTCTACCATCGCCCATAGCGTCATGTCAATGAAGACTGGCCCGCGGCCCCGCGGGCCGTTTCAGGTTTCAGACATTTCTACTCCGTCATCCCGGTGCTTGACACCGGGATCTAAGGTTTTGTTTTTGACACCTAGCTTGTTTTCTTATAGAGTTAATCATCGTATGAAGATTGCGGTTATCTCGGACACTCACCTGACACACCCGACGGAGAATTTCAGGAGGCACATGAGGGAGTTCTTTGCCGATGCGGACATCATCCTGCACGCGGGCGACATGACCTCGTCGAGCGTTCTTGATTTCCTGTCCAACTGGGACGTCCGCGCCGTAAGGGGCAATATGGACGACCATGACCTGCGGGCCGCCCTTCCCGAGCAGCGGGTCGAGACCATCGCCGGCAAGCGGATCGGCCTGATGCATGGCTGGGGTTCTCCGGCCGGCCTCGAGGACCGGGTGCTCAACTCCTTTTCGGACGTCGACATCATCGTTTTCGGGCACTCCCACAATGCTTTCAAGGCGACAAAAAGGGGCGTGGCCCTGTTTAACCCGGGAAGCTACCGCGGGGATTACAGGGGGAAAGGCAGTATCGGGACCATTGAGATCGGGGAAGAGGTGACATTTCGTCACATGATGCTGGGCGACGTTTAATGGTTATTGACCGGGGGCGATAAAATACCTATGGACGGCATATACATTTCCTTTCTCTGGCACATGCACCAGCCCTACTACAAGAATAGCTTCACGGGGGAATATCTCCTGCCGTGGACCCTGCTGCACGGGACGAAGGATTATTACGACATGGGTTCCCTGCTCGAGGGTTTTCCCGGGATGAAGCAGAATTTCAATTTTGTCCCGTCCCTGCTCGAACAGCTTGAAGATTATGAGCACAATGAGGTCGACGACACGTACCTCAATGTGTTCAGAAAATCCCCCGCCGACCTTACCCGGGAGGACAAAATATTCATGCTCGGCAACTTCTTCAATGCGAACTGGGACAATATGGTCCGTCCTTTTCCGCGTTATTACGAACTTCTCGAGAAGAGGGGCCTTTATTGCCCGAAGGAGGCGCTCGGCAAAGTGACCGGGTTTTTCACGGAGGAGGACCTCCGGGACCTTCAAATACTGTTCTTCATGGCGTGGACCGATCCCGTCTTCTACGGCACGTATGACGAACTGAAGTACCTCAAACAGAAAGGGCGGCATTTTTCGGAGGACGACAAGGCTACGTTGAGGAACGTCCAGAAGGAGATTCTGAAGGGGACCATTCCCCTTTACAAGGACCTTGCGCGGCGGGGGACCGTCGAATTGTCGACATCCGCCCACTATCACCCGATCGTCCCGCTCCTTATCGATACGGACCGCGCCCGGGAGGCGATGCCGGGGTGCGACCTGCCGAAGGTGCGCTTCGCGTGGCCCGAGGACGCATCGCGCCAGATCGCATCGGGCCTCGATCTCTTCGAAAGGGTGTTCGGCGCGCGCCCGAAGGGGATGTGGCCGCCGGAAGGCTCGGTGAGCGATGAGGCGCTCGCGCTCTATATCGAGAACAAGGTGACCTGGGTCGCCACCGACGAGGACATCCTTTTCGAGAGCCTGCGGTGGGGGGCGCGGCGCAACGACCAGGGCTATATAATCGACCCCGAGGTCCTTTACAAACCGTACAGTTTTCAGAAACACGGCCGCGACATTAAGATCGTCTTCCGGGACCAGAAGCTCTCCGACCTGATATCGTTCCATTACCAGAGGGCGGATGCGAAGGACGCCGCCCGGGACTGCCTCACGAGGCTCCGCAACATCCGCGCTTCGATCGGCAGCAGGATCGCGGCGCCGCTCGTGACGATCGCCATGGACGGGGAGAACGCCTGGGAGGGCTATAAGAACGACGGCAGGGATTTCTTGAGCTATCTCTACGAGGGGATAATCAAGGACCCGGGGATCGTGCCCGTCACGATATCGGAATACCTCGAGCTGACGAATGATGTCGGCAGCCTTCCCCGGTGCCACGCGGGGTCCTGGATCGGGCACAATTTCGCGATATGGATCGGCAACACCGAGGACAACACCGCATGGGCCCAGCTCGCGAAGACGCGCGAATTCCTCGAAGCCGCCGATCCCGGGCATGCCAATGAAAAAGCCTGGGAATCCATCTATATAGCCGAAGGCAGTGACTGGTTCTGGTGGTATGGCGACCAGAACTCCTCGGACAGCGACGAGATCTTCGACCTGCTTTTCCGGGAGAACTGCGCGAACGTCTACCGCTACCTCGGGAAGGAGGTCCCGGAAAGGCTGTCGATACCGATCATCATGGAGGACCGCGAGGCACGCCCGTTGCGGGAGCCCATCAATTACCTGCGCCCGGTCATTGACGGCAGGGTGACGAATTACTTCGAGTGGATCGGCTCCGGCTACATCGAAGGCAAAGGCTACGGGACGGCAATGCACCAGGCCATGACGATCATCAAGGACTGCTATTACGGTTTCGATGACGCGAACCTCTTTATACGCATCGATCTCGACAAAGGCTTCATGAGCGAGGCGCAGAATGCCGTCTTCGAGGTCGCGATCATAAGCGGTGACGAGCATGCGATCGAGTACAACGTCCGCGAACGATCGGTAAAAGGCGATATACCCGCTGAGGCCAGCTTCGAGGACATCCTCGAGGTCACGATACCGTTCAGCGCCCTCGGCGCGTTCCCGAAAGACAGGCTCGAGATCTGGGTCTCCCTCAAGATAAACGACATGCTCATCGACAGGATGCCGCAGAGGGGATATCTCATCATCACCGTGCCGTCGGCTACGTTCGAGGCGGAGAATTGGATGGTGTAGAGAAGATGGGTAATGGGCTATGGGGAAAACAAAAAGATGTCCCCTGTTACTCCGCCTTCTGCGCTGCGTCGTAATTACAATTTTGCCGTCACCCCGGTGCTTGACACCGAACCCCCCTACAACCCGTCATTC
>CALMFJ010000021.1 GCA_937862865.1 uncultured Pseudomonadota bacterium
ACTACGGGTATATTGCCAACTATGGGACCTGGAACAACTGGTACCACCTGGCGATGGGGGAAACTACAGAGCCCGGTCAGGATAACCCGACGCCCCGGATCGACAATTATGGCACGATCAATAATATGAACAAATATGGCCTGATCCATCTTGTAAGGGGGGTTTTCAATAATTATGGCGAGATTGAAAACAATGGCACGATAGTTTTGCAACACTATGTGGACTCGAGACCGGGTCACTACAACGACCCGTACGCTCCGGTGTACTTTATCAATCATCCCGGGGCGGTAATGAACGTACATAAGACTCAGTGGTGGTCCCAATTTTACATGGTCGGGGGAAATTTCATTAACAACGGCACGGTAACGTTTGACCCCGGAACAACGATCGCGAACATGTTCGCCGGGAAATTCATCAATAACAGCATCGTGAACAACTTCGGGAGCTTCTCCAGCCAGGGGTTTCATAATTATTATTGGTATACCGGGCTTCCGGTCCCCGCCAGTGTTCCCAGTTCATACTTCGAGAACAACGGGACGTGGTACAACCGCCCCGGATCGGTTTTCACCACCTATTACACCGCGAGCATGGTGAATAACGGGACGTTTATCAACCAGGGGAGAATTGAATTTACGGCGGGCCAGTTCACCGGTTATGACGGGTATGCCGCCAAGCTCCAGGTAAACGATGGCAAGCCGGGCTATTTCAAGAATTACGGCCTTCTCCGCAACGACGGCGAGATCATTCTGAGGAGCGCCGTACACGGTAGTGAATTTGTCATTCGCTCTGACGGGTGGGTAGACATTACTCATACGAAAGAAACGGGTCCCGGCATGATGACAAACTACGGTCTCATCACGGGCAAGGGTTCCATAGACGGCATCGTCGTCAACGAACTGAACGGTATCGTCGCCCCGGGGGACTCCATCGGCACCATGACCATAACCGGGAATTATACCAACAACCCCGGATCTTATCTTGAAATAGAACTTGACGATAAGAATTCAGACAAGCTTATCGTAACCGGCACCGCAACCCTGAACGGGGGCAACCTCATCAACAACGCCGTCAAATTCACCCCCGCGGGCTACATCCTCTTCAAGATCGAACCCGTATCCCAGGACGCCTCCTCCTCGACCCTCATCTTCACCGTGAAGGACACGGGCATCGGCATGACGAAAGAGCAGCTCTCGGTCATTTTCGACGCCTTCAGCCAGGCGGACGACTCGATCACCCGCAGGTACGGCGGCACGGGCTTAGGCCTTGCCATATCCCGCCAGATCTTGAACTTCATGGGGTCCGACCTGAAAGTCGCGAGCGAGCCCGGGTACGGCACCGAGTTCACCTTCACGGTCAGCTTCGCCCGCCCCCGGGACGACGAGGTCATCCTCGAACTTGCCGGCTCTTTGCCTGCCGGGACGGTCAAGGGCCTTGACGGCGCCCGCATCCTCCTTGCCGAGGACAACCGGATCAATGCCGAGGTCGCCAGTGAGATCCTGAAGGAGGCAGGCGCCCTGGTCGACGTCGCGGTCGACGGCCGCGAGGCGGTGGACATGGCCATGGCGAACCCCTATAACATCGTCCTCATGGACATCGAGATGCCCGGCATGGGGGGCTACGAGGCGACCCGCCTCTTAAGGGAGAAGGGTATCACCCTCCCTGTCGTCGCGATGACGGCCCACGCGATGGAGGGGGTGCGCGAGGCCTGCCTGGACGCCGGCATGAACGACTACATCTCGAAGCCCATTGAACCCCAGGCCATCCTCGGTGTCCTTGCCCGCTGGCTGAAAAAGGACATGCCTTCCCCTCACCCCGCACCGTCCCCTCCTGCCCCCTTCACCCTCCCCGGCATCGACGTCGAGGCGGGGATAAAGCGCCTCATGGGGAAGGAGGGCCTCTACAGGAAGCTCCTCGCCGGTTTCTTCAGGAAGAACATCTCCGTCCCTGACGACATCAGGCAGAGCATCGCACAGAATGACCTTTCCCTCGCGGCCACCCTGGCCCATACCTTGAAAGGCACCGCATCGACACTCTCTGCCACTTTAGTCCACAGGGCGGCCCTCGAGCTCGAGACGGCTCTGCGGGAAGGGTTACCCGACTGCGAGCGCCTCCTTGCCGAGCTCGACAGGGCGCTCACGGAGGGGGTGAGGGTGACGGAGGGGTTTGAGTGATCCGTGAGTTTGTCGTCTTCAAGGGAAAAGGCGTTGCGGTTCTGGAACATATCAGCCATTTTTTGGCGGACACCATGCAAGACTGAGAGGGCAGGTCAGGGAGAAGAATTGTCTGATGAGCCGAGGTAGGCTTCCCGGACCCGTTTATCCCGTTTCATGACCTCCGGTTTGCCCGCGTGTACGACCCTTCCGTTCTCAAGCAAGAATACGTAATGCGCATATTGGAGTGCTATGTTTGCGTTCTGTTCAATGACGAGGACGGTCATCCCTTCCTGAAGATTTATGCTGCGGATGATCTCGAATATTTCACGGGTCATCATGGGGGACAGTCCGAGGGACGGTTCGTCAAGCATAAGGAGCTTAGGGCGCCCCATGAGCGCCCGGGCAATCGCAAGGAGCTGTTGTTCGCCGCCGCTCAAATACCCGGCCTGCCGGTCTTTTCTTTCCCGAAGGATGGGGAAATACCGGTAAACCGTTTCGATATCTGCCCGGATATCTTTTCCGCCGCGGCGGGTGTATGCTCCCATGAGGATATTTTCTCTTACTGTGAGCTCCGGGAATATCTCGCGGCCCTCGGGGACACAGCCGATCCCCCTGCGGACTATTTCACCGGTTTTTAACCGGTCAATACGTTTGCCCTCAAACTCAATTGACCCCTTTTCGGGCTGTGCCCTTTTCTGGTCGTAGAGAGAACGCATCACGGTTTTGAGAACGGTTGTCTTGCCTGCTCCATTGGGACCTAAAAGTACCGCGATCTGGCCCTGGAATACTTCGAGCGAAACGTGCTTCAGGGCGCAAATTGACCCGTGCCATGTCTCTATGCCGCTGAGTTTTAAGAGAGCTTTCAAGGCCGGGGCCTCCTTTGTCACGATCCCAGGTACGCCTTCACGACGTCCGGATGGCTTTGGACCTCCCGGGGTTTACCTTCGGCGATCACACGTCCCTGGTCGATTGCGAGCACCGTGTCGGAAAGGCCCATGACCACCCCCATATCGTGTTCGATAAGTATTATCGTTGCCTTGTACTGGTCCCGGATCGCCCTGATCCGGACATCCAGGTCCTTTTTCTCGTCTGCGGACATCCCTGCCGTCGGTTCGTCGAGAAGAAGCAGCCTGGGTTCGAGCGCAAGGGCCCTGCCCAGCTCGACAAGCTTCCGTTTTCCATAGGGAAGATTGACGACCGGATGATCCCGCAAAGGAGAAATTCCCAGGAATTCCATGACAGCTTCGACAGATTCCCGGTTCTCAATTTCTTCACGCGCCGCCCGGGACCGTCTCCCCCACATGAAGGCGCCGGAAAATACCCCGCATCTCATATGAATGTGCCTGCCAAGAAGAAGGTTGTCCATGACGCTGGCACGGGAAAAAAGTTCAATATTCTGGAAGGTCCGTGCGATGCCCCGACGGGCGATGCGGTCGGGGGACAACCGGGAGATGTCGGTTCCCTGAAAAACAATCCTCCCTCTGTCGGGTTTGTAGATGCCGTTTATGAGGTTAAAGAGAGTTGTCTTGCCGGAGCCGTTGGGCCCTATCACAGAGAAAATGCTGTGCTCCTCAACGCTGAAGCTTACGCCGGCCAGGGCCTTCACGCCCCTGAAATTCACGCTGATATTATCAACTGTTAAAAATGGCATTCAAACGGGCCCCCTATCCCTTGAACCATCTGTTGCCCACTTTAACGAATGTAAAATCAAAATTCACGGTTTCATGATGACCGGTATCCCGGTAGTACAGCTTCAATTCCACTTCGACCCCGGCAAACCATTGAATATCGGGATATTTTACCCGGTCGTGATTTTCCCTGATGCCGGCAATAGTGAGCACCCGGTATTCGATGATACGGACGGGCGAGGCCTCGGCTTCGGCCCGGTATTCCTCGTAGGTATGTGTTTGCACGTAAGCTGAGGACGGCGCCAGCATACGGTATACAGCCTCAAAGTCCCTGTTCTTCTCGGCATCCAGATATTGTTCGGCGGCAAGCCGGATGAGGTATCTTTCTTTCGTGATATCGGCGGGAGCAGCACTCCCGGCGCTTGCTGCCCCTGGCAGTGATAGGGTCATCAGGCAGGCCAGGATCACGCAGACCAGCTCCGTCATTTTCAATTGTATGTTGTCACGGACCCGCATCTTGTCCTAGACCTTCTTTATGTAATGCCGCACAAAAAGTCCGCTCGGCCGAAAGCAGAGCACGAGCACAATGACGATCAGCGCGACGATGGGTTTCGAATCGGGCCACACATAGCCGAACACGTTCTCGGCAACACCGAGTATCAGCCCGCCCAGGATAACGCCGGGTATACTCTGGATACCGCCCAGCACCGCAGCGGCGAAGGCCCGGACAAACGGTGTCATCATGAATTGCGGGTCGAGCGTCGATGCTGCGGCAAAAAACATGGCGGCAATAGTCCCGATAACCGAACTCATCGCCCATGCCAGGGAAAAAATGGCCCCCGTGTTGACACCCACGATCCTGGCGGCGTACATGTTCTGCTGCACGGCGCGCATGGCAATGCCGGGTTTTGTGTACTTGAAGAAAAAATACAGGGCCGTCATGACACATGCCGTTGTCACGAAGAGCGCGATCGCCCAGTCGCTTATAAAAGTATCCCCGAAAATAGTATGGGTCGAGGAATACGATACGGGCAGGACGAACTCTTTCTGCTCCGCACCCCATTTCCACCCTGCCAGGCCCATCAGTATTATCTCGATCCCCAGGGTGATGCCGATAAGCCCGATCGTGGAGGAATGGCGTGCAGGCCGAAGAAAGACGTATTCCAGCATGATGCCGAGAAAGGCTGCAAAACCAAGGGTTGCGAGGAAAGATATCCAGAACGGGACATGGTAGAGGGAGAGGATATGGTACATGAAATAGGTGCAAAACATCGCCATCTCTGCCTGACTGAAGTTGACGACATCCGAGGTCTTGTAAATAATGACGAAAGCGATGGCGAAAAGACCGTAACAGGCCCCGGTGGCAATTCCTTCGAGTATAAGCTGTGCGATCATACTTCCCCGGCCTTATGCGTGTCCCGGGGGGTTTTCTGCACATAGCCCTTTATGCGGAGCCATACCCCGTACAGGCCCGATGGCTCGAAAATTATTATTATCACCATGATGATGCCAAGGACGATGCTGTCAATATTGTGCAGGCCTTCATCGGTGAACCAGCGTTCAGATATCGAGGTCAGCAATGTGCCAAAATAGGGGATCTCATCGATATTCTTGAGAAGGCTGAATTGCAGGTACGTTATCAGGGCCGCGCCGGCAACAGAACCGGCAATGGAGCTGAGGCCGCCCACGACCGCCATTATCAGGAACGTTATGGAAAGGACCAGGTTAAACGGTTCCGGATTGAAAAATCCGAGGACGAACCCGAACAGTCCTCCCGCAATACCGGCGTAAAAGGCGCTGACAGCGAAGGCCAGGGTTTTGTACGCAGGCAGGTTGATGCCCATCACCCCGGCAGCGACATTGCTGTCGCGTATGGCCTTGAATGATCGCCCGACCCGCGTTTTCATGATATTCCTGGCCCCGGCAGCCATCAATAGTGCGACAACGAGAAAGAGCCAGTATTTCTGGACGTCGGAGGATAATACATAACTCAACCCCCATTGCGGGATACCGAGATCGAGAGGCGGCGCCTGGATCCCTGTGCGGCCCCCGAAGATATCCACATGCCCGATAATGTGTGTAATGGCAAGGCCAAACGCAAGGGTGGCAATGGAGAGGTAGGGCCCTTCCAGTTTCAGGGCCGGCAATCCGACGACGAAACCAAAGAATGCGGCTATGAAACCTGCCAGTACCAGGGCGGGAATAAAGGGGATGCCGAGCTTTTGCATAAGCAGAACGGTGCCGTATGCCCCTATGGCGAAGAATCCCGCATGTCCCAGCGATATCTGTCCCGTGCCGCCTGCAAGGATATTAAGGCCCACCACGATAATGACATGAGCTATCATGAGGTTCAGGAGGTAAAAATTGTACTCAGGCAGATAGAGGGGAAGAGATACGAGGAACAGGATAAAGCCAAGCACCCCCAGAGCCGTACTTTTGCCGGGGAAGAGCCCTACGTCGGCGTAATGGTCCTGCTTCATACGGTAGTGCCACCGGGGGTTACCGCGATGCGGTCTCGCTATGCCATAGCAACTATCCCGTTCCGATCATGCGATCGTTCAAAGCCTGCCGTTCTTATATCAGGAGATAAGAATTGGTGTCAAGGAAAACGGGCGGGGTTTTTATCGGGATGACTGGATTTGAACCAGCGGACCATCAGTGGGGCTCACGTCGCCCCCTCCACCGGCAGAGCCGGACGGAGCCTCCCCCTCTCGCCCGCTGTGCGGGCTAAAGATAGACCCGGGCGTCGAAGGTTTATCGATAGGACCTGTGAATGGAGTTCCGGGAAAGGAGGGTTTTTATCGGGATGACTGGATTTGAACCAGCGGCCTCTTGCTCCCGAAGCAAGCGCTCTACACCATGCTGAGCTACATCCCGTAGGCATTAAAATAGCAGACTTGAACGAAAATTTCCATTGATTTTTCATGGTTGCCGTGATGTAATGCAAACTTCAAAAGGGGGGCAGGGAAGATGGAGAAAAAACCCGTAAAGATAACAGACCTTACCTTGAGGGACGGCCAGCAATCGCTTTTTGCGACGCGCATGCGGACCGAAGACATGCTGCCGATAGCGGAAAAACTGGACTCCGTCGGCTTCTATTCCATCGAGATGTGGGGCGGGGCTACCTTTGATGTCATGACCCGGTTCCTGAATGAAGACCCGTGGGAAAGGGTGCGGCTCCTGAAGGAGAGGATGCCGAGGACAAAGTTCCAGATGCTTCTGCGGGGGCAGAACCTTGTCGGGTACCGCAATTACGCGGATGACGTCGTCGATGCGTTCGTTGAGCATTGCTGTGAGGTCGGGATCGATATCTTCCGCGTCTTCGACGCCCTGAACGACCAGCGTAATTGCAGGGCGGCGTATGAAGCGATCAAAAAATGCGGAAGGCATATCCAGGGGACGATCTGCTACTCGTTGACGGAAAGACGGCTCGGCGGTCCCATCTATACCATGGAATACTACGTAGACAAGGCCCGGCAGATAGAGGACATGGGAGCGGATTCCCTGTGCATAAAGGACATGGCGGGCATTCTCTCACCCTTTGATTCGTTCGATCTCGTTTCCCGCCT
>CALMFJ010000022.1 GCA_937862865.1 uncultured Pseudomonadota bacterium
CCGGTGTCAAGCACCGGGATGACGACGGGAGGAGAACACGGGACGGCTGACGACCTGCGATCTCAATCTCGTTTGTATTTTTCGTTGAGCAGTCGTTTGAACCGCGGGGCGTAGATGAGGTCGAAGGTTTCGTCTTTGCCGGGAAAGAGCTTCAGGGCCTGTTTGCGGACGCCCTCTATTATCCCCATTGCCGTTTCGTGCGGGATGTCCTGCGTCCGTATAAATTCGAGGGCAAAATCGACGACGAACCGGAGCCTGCGTATCTTGCGTTCTTCGTTGAGAAGATCATCCATGGCTGTCCACAGAGACGGCTATTTCCCGGAATATCATCCCGAGCTTTGCGGTTTTTTCCCGGCTGCGATCTCAAGGAGCACGATGAGGCCGATGCCGACCGAGACGGCAATGTCGGCGACGTTGAACGCCGGCCAGTGGTGGTTCCCGTAATAGAAATCGAGAAAGTCGACGACGCTTCCATAGGCGAACCTGTCGTAAATGTTGCCGAGGGCCCCGGCGAGAATTAGGGACAGCGCAAGCGTCCTGGCATCGCTCATTGTGTACCGTATCAGTATGTATATGAGGGCAATTGCCACGAGGGCCGGGATTATCAGGAAGACGTACCGGGCATAGCCGCCCTGGTTGAGAATGCCGAAGACCCCGCCCGGGTTCCTCACGTGGACGATTGAAAAGAAAGACGCGACCTTGATCTCACCCAGTATGGGGAGGTCCTGCATGATGATGTATTTCGTCACCCTGTCGAGCGCAAAAAGGACCGGGATCAGAGCAAGGAAAGCGTATCTGCGCATCGCCTGCACACGTTCGGGAAGTTCCCGTCCTTGAGGATGTTCGTATCATATTGCCAGCAGCGCTCGCATTTCTCGCCCTCTGCCCGCACCACCGTGACGTCGAGCTCTTTTGCCTCGCGGACCTCTATCTGTGAAACGATAAAGACATCCTTGAGCTCGTCCCCGAGCTGCTTCAGGGCGTCGAGGTCCCCGGCCGGGGCGTCGATGATTATCTTCGTGTCGAGGGAATGGCCGATCTCTTTCGCTGTACGTTTCTCTTCTATCTTCTTGTTGGCCAGTTCGCGGACCTTCCATACCCTGTCCCACAATTCCTCGATCTCGCTATTGATGAGGCCCTTATCGGCGACGGGGAAAGGGGCGAGGAGAACGCTTTCTTCCGGCACGTATTCTTTAAGGTATGACCACATTTCGTCGGCAGTCGTGGAGAGGATGGGGGCGATCAGCTTTACAAGCGCTATTAACGTCTCGTACACAACCGTTTGCGATGCCCGTCTTTTCCGGGCGTCCTTGTGCTCGACATAGATCCTGTCTTTTACGATGTCGAGGTAGAGCGCGCTCAGGTCGACCGTGCAGAAATTGTGGACGGCATGGTAGATCGTGTGGAATGTGTAATTGGTGTATGAATCGCCGACCCGCCCGATCAGCCTCATGAGCCGTGAGAGGAGCCATTTGTCGAGGAGCGACATCTGTTCGTACGGTACGGTGTCGCGGCCGGGCCTGAAGTCGTCGTTGATATTGGCATGGAGGAAGCGCAGCGTGTTCCTGATGCGCCGATACGTTTCGACGAGCCTGTTGATGATGTCCTTCGATATCTTGATATCGTCGCGGTAATCCTCGTACGTGACCCAGAGCCTTAAGATCTCGGCCCCGAATTTTTCTATGATCTCGTTGGGAACGATAACGTTCCCCAGGGATTTGGACATCTTCCGTCCGGACCCGTCAACGACGAACCCGTGGGTCAAAACGGCTTTGTATGGTGCCTGCCCTTCATTGCCCACGGATGTCAGCAGGGAGCTGTGGAACCACCCGCGGTGCTGGTCGCTTCCCTCGAGATAGAGGTCAGCGGGGTACTTCAATTCCGGTCTCTTTTTGCACACGGCCGCCCAACTGACCCCCGAATCGAACCAGACGTCTAGGATATCCGTCTCCTTTGAAAAGGCCGTATTGCCGCAATGGGCACACTTTGTCCCTTCCGGGAGGAAATAACCGGCTTCCTTCTCGAACCATACGTCGGCCCCTGATTGCCTGACAGCGGACGCGACGTTATCGAATGAATCCTTGCTCCAGAACGGTTCACGGCATTTTTCACAGTAGAATATCGTGATCGGGATGCCCCAGGTGCGCTGGCGGGAGATGCACCAGTCGGGGCGCATGGAGAGCATGTTGTAAATCCGGTCGCGGCCCCACGCCGGAATCCACCGGGTCCTGTCGACCTCGGCAAGCCCTTTTTGCCGCAGGCCCTGGCTGTCCATCGAGACAAACCACTGTTCGGTCGCACGGAATATGACGGGTTTTTTACAGCGCCAGCAGTGCGGATAGGAGTGCTCTATCTCTTCCGTGTGAAGAAGAAGCCCGAGTTCCCTTAATTTTTCGATCACCTTCGGGTTTGCATCGAATACGTTCATGCCTTTGAAAAATTCAACCTCTTCGATGAACGCGCCTTTTTCGTTGACGGGGGAATAGATGTCAAGGCCGTATTCAAGGCCCGTCTCGTAGTCCTCCTCGCCGTGGCCGGGGGCGGTATGGACCGCACCCGTGCCCGTATCGGCCGCGACATAGTCGGCAAAGACAATGACCGATTGCCTGTCGATGAACGGATGTTTGAATGTGAGGGCCTTAAGCGTCTGCGGTGACACTTCCCCTATGATGCGGTATCCGGATATCCCGGCCCGCCCCATGATGTCTTCGACCAGGCCTTTCAGCGCGATGTACACCTCTGTATCCGTCTCCACGGCAACGTATGTAAAATCCGGATGGACGGCTATTGCCAGGTTTGCCGGCAATGTCCATGGCGTCGTCGTCCAGATGAGCATATAGACAGGCTTATCCGGGTAGTCCGCGAAGACCGGCGAGCGCTCGCCCGTATAGGGAAATTTGACATAGACGGAACTCGACTTTTTGTCGTCGTATTCGATCTCGGCCTCTGCAAGCGCCGTCATGCAGTTCACGCACCAGTACACCGGTTTCTTCTTCCGGTACACCTCGCCGCGCAGAAAGAACTTCGCCGCCTCCTCGATGATGGTGGCCTGGTAATCGAAATCCATGGTGATGTACGGGTGGTCCCAGTCGCCGATCCCTCCCAGCCTTTTGAATTCCTCCCGCTGGATATCTATGAATGAACGGGCGTACGCGCGGCATTCCCCGCGGGTCTGAAGTTTCGAAAGGTCAAGCTTCTTCTGCTTGAGGTTCTTCTCTACCTGATGTTCTATCGGAAGCCCGTGGCAATCCCATCCGGGGACGTAATCCGCCCTGTAACCCATCATGAACTTTGACTTGACGATAATGTCCTTAAGGATCTTGTTGAGAGCGGTGCCGAGATGGATGTTCCCGTTCGCATACGGAGGCCCGTCGTGAAGAATGAATGTGGGTTTCTCGTTGCCGGCCTCGACCAGCTTTTTGTACAGGCCTATCTCCTGCCACCGGGCCAGCATGTCTTTTTCTTTGACCGGGAGGTTCCCTCTCATCGGAAAAGGTGTTTTTGGAAGGTTCAACGTATCTTTATAGTCCATACGGGCAATCCTTGCTGAGACAAAAAGTAATCCTCGCAGGGCGACAGCTTACGAGACCTTGTATTGTAGTGGGGAAATCACCGTCTTTTCCAGTTTTCGTAACTGTCGTAACCCGCAGGATTCTGAGATCAAGTTAACACAAAGGGGGGTATGTATTCAAGAAGATAGGCGATAGGCGATAGGTGATAGGCGATAGGAAAAAACCGGGATGGCCCCCATAGCCCATAGCCTATACCCTGATCTTTGGTATCGTTTCCTTGATAAAATCTATCAATTCGGTTTCTTTGCCGGCGTAGAAGTGGGTTGTATTGATCAGCTTGAGGTGTTTGTCCATTGTGGGGAGGTGCTGGTAAAGGTCGTAAAGGTCGTCCATCGGTGCTATATCATCGTACGTTCCGCCCACGATTATGATCTCTTTATTGAAGTTCTTCAGGTGTTCGCATTTATAGATAAGGCACGGGAACGAAACGAGAAAAAGGCTGTCAAACCGGTCTATGTCGAGGGCTGACCTTGAGATGACCCATGCGCCGAATGAGTAGCCGGCCAGGGTGATCCGGGCATCATCATCGAGGTGCCCGGAGAGGTACCTGTACGCTGCCGTGGCGTCGCTGACCTCGCCCTCTCCCTCGTCGTATTCCCCCTTCGAGGCCCCGACCCCGCGGAAATTGAAGATAAGCGTGCTGTAACCCTGCGCGGAATAACCGTCCTCAATGGCGCTTACAACGTTATTGTACATGTTCCCGCCATAGAGAGGATGGGGGTGGCATACAATGACCCCCGCCTTTTTGCTCTGAAGGCGCAGCATTCCCTCGAGGTCGTGGTCGGAGCCTATGGTGACCCTTTCTATTGACATAGACATACTTATTTTGGTAGTTTTCTAGCAAAAATTCAACAGGAAAAGTAATGGGATTATTCAAGAAACGGGATAAAGAGAAGAAACCCTACCGTGAAATAGATATACAGAAAGAAATAGCGAAAGCCGAAAAGGAAGAATCGCTCTGGAGAAAGTGCAATTCCTGCCAGGAGCTCCTTTACAGGAAAGAGGTCGAGAGGAACAGGCATGTCTGCCCGAAGTGCTTCTACCATTTTCCCATTTCGGTAGATAACAGGATCGCCCTTACCTTCGATAAGGGAAGCTTCACCGAGTTTCATGAACGCGTCGAACCCGTAGATTTTCTCAAATTCAAAGACACGAAGCCATACAAGGTGCGGCTCACGGAAACCCAGGAGACGTCCGGTCGCCGGGACGCCCTGATGTGCGGCAGCGCGAAGATAGGGGGCATTCCCGTCCTCACCGCTATCTTTGACTTCAGTTTTATGGGCGGCAGCCTGGGCAGCGTTGTCGGCGAAAAGATCACCCGGATCCTCGAAGAAGGGGTAAAGCAAAAGATGCCGGTCATTCTTTTCTGCTCGTCCGGAGGCGCCAGGATGCAGGAAGGCATCATGTCCCTCATGCAGATGTCGAAGGTTTCCGGTGCCATCTATCACCTGAAAAGCAACAACGTGCCTTACATAACGATACTCACCGACCCGACCCTCGGAGGTGTTTCCGCGAGCATGGGGATGCTCGGCGATATAATCATCGCCGAGCCAAAGGCAATGATAGGCTTCGCAGGGGAGAGGGTCATCAAGGAGACGATAAAGGCCAAACTGCCGCCGGGATTCCAGCGGGCGGAATACCTGCTTGAACATGGCATGATCGACATGATCTCGTCCCGGAAGGACCTCAAGCAGACGCTCCATACACTGCTCTCCCTGATTACATGAATGATCCCGGCTATGAAGACTCTTTAGAATATTTATACGGTCTTGAAAAGTTCGGCTCGGTTTTCGGGCTTGACAATATATCGAGGCTTCTCGGGTCAATCGATGATCCGCACCGGTCGTTCCGGTCGATACATATTGCGGGAACGAACGGCAAGGGTTCCGTCGCGACGATGATCTCCTGCATGCTGAAAGAGGCAGGGTATTGCGTCGGTAAATACACGTCGCCCCACCTTGTGTCGTTTACGGAACGCATCACGGTGAACGAGGAAGAGATAACCGAGGAAGACGTCGCCCTGCTTACCGCCTGTATAAGGGAAAGGGCGGCCCGGGACTGTCCGGACGGTTTCCACACCTTTTTTGACTTCACGACTGCAATAGCATTCGAGTATTTCAGGCGGAAAAAGGTCGACATCGCGGTTATCGAGACAGGCCTCGGGGGCAGGCTCGACTCGACGAACGTGGTCGAGCCCGTCATAAGCATCGTAACGAATGTCGCGTTCGACCATATGAAGGAGCTCGGCGGCACCATAAAACGGATCGCAGGCGAGAAGGCCGGCATTATCAAAAAGGGCGTGCCTGTCATCACGGGTGCGCGGCGTACGGCCCTCGAGGTCATCAAAAAGACGGCCGCCGATAACGGCAGCGCCGTATATGCCCTCGGCAGGGATTTTTCGTTCAGGAAATCGGGCCATGGGCTCATGTCGTACCGGGGCCTTCAGGGGACAATAAAAAATGTTGCCGTTAATTTGAACGGTGATCATCAGTTGTCGAATGCCGCCATTGCCCTGTGTGCCGCAGACGTTCTTGCGGGGCTTGGCTACGATGTTGCGGAGGACCGGATAAGGTCGGCACTGTCTTCGGTAACCTGGCAGGGCCGGCTCGAAATGATACGGGAGAAACCGCTCATTATATTCGACGGGGCGCACAACGCATCCGGGGCGCAGGCCCTGGGGCACTTCATCCGGACGCATTACCGGGACCGCAGGAAGGTCATGATATTCGGGGTCATGCGTGACAAGGAGTACCGTAAGATGCTTAAGTCGCTGAACGATTGCATCGATATTGCGATCCTCACACGGCCCGGGACCGAGCGGGCGCTTGACGCGGCCATGATGAAAAGCATGGCGCGCAATCCTATCGTGACAACGGACACCCGGAGCGCCCTTGCCAGGGCCCGGCAAATTGCAGGCGACAGGGACCTGATCCTTGTGACGGGTTCATTCTATACTCTTGGAGAGGCCAGGCAGGCTGTCAATGAGGTCTTTTAGAGTTTTTCTCTTGATCGTTCTTTTCGCCATCGCATATTCCTGTCTGGCGCACGGACAGACGGTCGGCGTTCGCCGGGACGAGATCAAGGGGCCTGTCGACATCACCGCTGACAGGATCGAGTATGACAGCGCCGCCAATACATACACCGCGCGCGGAAATGTTCATGTCAAGGAGGCGACGCGTACGGTCGACGCCGACTATGTGTTTCTCGATGACACCACGAAGGATGTGACCGCCGCGGGGAATGTCGTTTACGAGGACATGGGGGACCGGATAGAAGCGGAGCGCATGCAGATCAATTTGGAGACAAAGAAGGGGGACCTGGAGAAGGCCCGCGTCTTCATCAAAACGGGGAACGTTTACATCAACGGTCAGGAGATCGAGAAGACCGGGGAATCCCAGTACAAGATCAAAAAGGGAAAATTCACCACCTGCGGCTGGGACAGGCCGGAATGGACCTTTACCTCCGATGATGTGGATATCACGCTGGATGGATACGCAAAGACGAAGTCGACGACTTTCCACATTCTCGGCGTCCCTGTCTTTTATGTCCCGTGGGGTATCTTCCCGGTCAAGACCGACAGGGCGTCAGGGTTCCTCATGCCCGAAATGGCCCTTTCTTCGTTCAACGGCGCACGGTTCAAGCTCTCCTATTTCTGGGCGATATCAAAGGACACCGATGCGACTTTCTCGACGGAGTACATGTCGTTGCGGGGTGTTATGCCATCGGTCCAGTACCGGTATTTCATTCGGGAAGATCTTAAAGGCGAGCTGGAAGGCAGCATAATCGATGATACCGATTACGGCCATACACGGTATCAATTGAAGGCAAAACACGAGCAGGTCTTTTTTGAGGACCTCAAACTCAAAGCGAATATCTGGCACGTGTCGGATAACGATTATCTCAAGGATTTCGGCAAGACCATAGCGGAAAGAAGCGAGAGCCAGCTCAAGTCGACCGTATACCTTGAAAAGCCGTTGCAGAAATCTCTTTTCACCGGAGGCGTCAGCAAATTCAGCAACCTCCTGACGCGGGATGACAGCACGCTATTCAAGTATTATCCCGAAATGACGTACTTTACGGAATACATCCCTATTCCCCGCACGAACATGTACATCGATCTGAACAGCTCTATGACCAATTTTTACCGGGACAGGGGAGACACGTTCACGCGCATGACCATAGACCCGTCACTGCGGCTTCCTCTTCCTTACAAGGGCGTCAATACCCTTCTGAGCGGGACCCTGTACGAGAGCGGTTACCTCGTCAACCGGGGCGACACGGTGGACGGGACGACGAAGCATCGCCAGACTGTCAGGCTCGACGGCGATATGAACATGCAGTTCCTGAGGACCTACTTCGGCGGCTGGTCAAGCTGGCGGTCAATGCAGAGCGTGATCAAGCCGGCCGTCCGGTACACGTTCATCCCCGCAACAGGCTACCGGGACGTTCCTCAGATAGATGCATATGACCGGATGAACCAGACGAACATCATAACGTATTCTCTCAATCATTACTTCTACGGGGAGACTGAAGAGGGCCGGAAATCGGAATTGTCCCTGCTCGAAATATCCCAGACATATGGGATCTCGGGCAACCTGGATTCATCGGACCTTTACAAAGGCTCCGGTTCGCGGTTCTCCAATATTGACACGCGGTTTACCATATCGCCGATACCGAATTTGGGATTTTCCCATGAAGGCGTCTGGAATGTTAGCGGTGAAGGGGCCAAGATACTGAGGCACGGGTTATCGTACCAGGTCCCGAAAATAGCGTCATTGGCGGTTTCACACAGCTATTCAAGCGGATATGGCGTGAACCCGTACACGGGCGAGTATGTTTCACAATATACAGACCCGACAACGGGGGTTGTCACCGCGTTCGGGACGACGAACCAGATCGCCCTGTCGACCATCGGATACTACAAGGTCTTTGAGGGAGGGTACGAGGCCCGTTACGAGTTTACCGAGAAGGAATTTATCGAAACCCGGTACTGGATCAGGTATAAGCCCGGGTGCTGGTCAACGACACTGTGGCTTGCCCAGACCACGAGACCAAACGATACGACCTTCAGGATCTCTTTTGATCTTACGGGCATTACATCAAGATAGCAGGAGGTTAACGCTATGAAAGGAATAATTCTGGCTGGCGGGTTAGGGTCCCGGCTTGCTCCGCTGACACGCATTACGAACAAGCATCTTCTGCCCGTCTATGATAAGCCCATGATCTACTACCCGATCGAGGCGCTGATAAAGGCCGGTATAACGGATATCATGATAGTGACCGGCGGGAACCATGCGGGGGATTTCTTAAGGCTCATGGGCAACGGGAAAGACTTCGGGCTCAAGCACCTTAACTATACCTACCAGGAAGGTGAGGGCGGCATCGCCGATGCGTTGTCCCTCGCCGAATATTTCGCGGACGGGGAGCCGGTTTGCGTCATCCTCGGGGACAACATCATCGAACGGAACATCGTAAAGGCCGTGCGTGATTTTAAGGAGCAGAAGACGGGCGCAAAGATCCTTCTCAAAGAGGTGCCCGATCCCGAACGTTTCGGGGTTGCGCAGATCGAGGGCGATAGGCTCGTGAGCATTGTAGAGAAACCTAAGAACCCCCGGAGCAACCTCGCCGTCATAGGGATATACCTCTATGACGGCCGCGTATTCGATATCGTGAAAACCTTGAAACCGTCGGAAAGGGGCGAACTCGAGATAACCGATGTCAACAACGCGTATGTTCAAGACGGCACAATGACCTGGGAGATGCTTGACGGCTGGTGGACGGATGCCGGGACCTTCGAATCGCTGCTCAGGGCAAGCGTGCTCGTTGCGCAGACGGGCGCAAACAACGAGTAAGGGCAGGGTAAAGACATGATAGACAGCGTTGCAGTAAAACAGTTGAAGGTCATCCCCGACGAGAGGGGACGGTTAATGGAGATCCTCCGTGCCGACGATGCCATATTCGCCGGGTTTGGGCAGGTGTACCTGACAACCACGTATCCCCGCGTCGTCAAGGCATGGCACTACCACAAGAACCAGGACGATTATATCGCGTGCGTCAAGGGCATGATAAAGCTTGTTCTTTACGATGCCCGGGAAGGGTCGTCGACGCAGGGCGAAATTAACGTTTTCTACATGGGCGACTATAACCCCCAGCTCGTCAGGGTCCCGCGCATGGTGTATCACGGGTGGAAATGTATAAGCGAGGACGAGGCCCTGATAATCAATGCACCGACAATGCCTTACAATTACGCGGACCCCGACGAGTTCAGGGTGGACCCGCACGCGAATGACATACCCTACGCCTGGGAGAGGAAAGATGGCTGATACGATTCTCGTTACAGGGGGCTGCGGATTCATCGGCACGAACTTTGTCCGCCGGATGCTCGAAAGATACGACCACACCATAATAAATTTCGATAAGCTCACGTATGCCGGTAATCTCGAGAACCTCGCGGATTGCGAAAGCAACGACAGGTACATCTTTGTCCGGGGAGACATCGCGTCGCCTGCCGATCTCGAAAAGGTCTTCGCAAGGCCGGTCGATGTTATCGTGAACTTTGCCGCGGAATCGCACGTCGACCGAAGCATCATGGACCCCGACAGTTTTATACGGACGAACATCAACGGTACGTTCAATCTCCTGGAAATGGCACGCAAGTATAATACGCGACGCTTTGTCCAGGTATCGACGGACGAGGTCTACGGGTCGCTCGGAAGCACGGGAGCCTTTCGCGAGGATACCCCGCTTGCGCCGAACAGCCCGTATTCAGCCTCGAAGACATCGGCCGACCTCATCGCCATGGCGTACTTCAAGACATTCGGGATGCCGGTGATCATAACGCGCTGCTCCAACAATTACGGGCCGTACCAGTTTCCCGAAAAGCTCATCCCTCTTATCATAACGAACGCCCTCGCGGACAGGGAACTGCCCGTGTACGGGGACGGCCTCAATGTGCGCGACTGGATCCACGTCAAGGACCACTGCGCCGCCATCGACCTCGTCGCGCATAACGGCCGGCCGGGGAACGTCTACAATATCGGCGCATCGAACGAGAGGACGAATATCGAGATCGTGAAACTTGTTCTTTCAATACTGGGCAAACCCGAGTCCCTTATCCGCTATGTAACGGACCGGCCGGGGCATGACCGCCGGTATGCGATAGATTCGGGAAAGATCACAGCTGAGCTGGGCTACAGGCCGTCCGTCGATTTCGCGGAAGGCATGCGCGAGACCGTGAAATGGTACGTGGACAATAAGGGATGGTGGGAAAGGATCAAGACCGGCGCATACCTCGAATACTATGAAAAGATGTACGGGAACCGATGAAGGTCCTCGTAACGGGCGGTAAAGGCTTATTGGGCACATGCATTGCGCCGGTGCTCGGGGAGCACTTCGATTGCGCTGTCTGTGATATCGATGAGTGGGACATCACGTCGGAAAATGCCGGGAAAAAGATGCTCGACCTGCACCGCCCGGATGTCCTGATCAATCTTGCCGCAATGACGGACGTTGATGGCTGCGAGGACGACCCGGAGCTTGCCGGGAGAGTCAATGGCGCGGGGCCGGCGGTGCTCGCAGGGCTCTGTTCCACCCGCCGCGTGAAGCTGATTCATATCAGCACCGACTATGTCTTCGACGGCAGGAAGGATTCGCCGTACCGGGAGGATGACGAGCCGTGCCCCCAGTCGGTGTACGGCCGCACCAAGCTTGCCGGTGAACGGAGAATACTCGAGAGCGATGTTGATGCCGCCATCGTACGGGCAGAATGGCTCTACGGGCACAGCGGCTCGAGTTTTGTCGAGAAGGTGACGAAGATCGGGCTTAGCGAGGGACGCCTGAGCGTTGTCAACGACCAGCGCGGCTCGCCCACATATGCAAAAGACCTCGCGATGCCGATCGCAGCGGTGATCAGGAAAAACCTGACGGGGATATACCACGTGTCGAACAGCGGGTGGTGCACGTGGTACGATCTGGCAAAAGCAATTTTTTCAATCCGCGGTATGGATGTCGAGGTTTTCCCGATCTCATCCAAAGAACTGGGAAGGAAAGCGAAAAGGCCGGCAAACTCGGTTTTCGACCTTACGAAGCTTCGCCGGGACACGGGCATTGAAATGCGCGGCTGGATGGATGCCCTCAAAGATTATTTGTCCGAAGCACCCTGACGCGCTATGAAGATCGTTCTCTTTTCGGATGTGCACATTACCCGGGCCAGTGTTGAGAAAACGGCCCTCACCCTGCGTTTCTTGACCGATTGCTGCGAAGATGCGGACATGATCGTGGTCCTCGGGGACCTCTTCGAGTTTTATCACGGGTATGACGGGTACATTTACCCGTGGTACCGCAGCGTCACGGACGGTTTGAAGACACTCGTCGAACGGGGGAAGCGGGTTTATTTGCTCGAAGGCAACCATGAGTTCCTGATGGGCGATTATTACGAGAAATATACGGGTATTGCGTGCCGGCAGGAATTGACGCTCGAATGTGAAGGAAGAAAAGTTTATATAGCGCACGGCGACGGGTTCGCACGGCTTTCCCTGGCACGGGCCCTCAAGCGTCCCTTCTTTTACCGGGTCATGGACATATTCGGGCCGTCCCTGACATGGACCATAGCCTCCCTTTGCCGCCCCTTCCTTTCAAAGAGCCGCAAGGACTATAACGAAACGGTCCGGGATATATACAGGGGCTACGCGGGGCAAAAATTCGCGGAAGGGTACGATGTCGTCGTGCTTGCCCACTCTCACATGCCGGACACCTTTGAAGTCAGCGATGGTGGTTCCGTCAGGCAATACCTCAATACGGGCGATCTCGCCCGGTACGGCAGTTTTGTCATCTATGAGACGTCATCGGGCTTTTCCCTGAAAAAATGGGGTATGGCCGGGAATTAGCGGTTTTTTGAAAAATCTGTGACGCACCCCATTGCCAATTGAGGATCCGGGTACTATTATTTAGTAGTCTGCTCCTTATACTGTTCAGCAGGGGTTCACGATCCCCATAATCGATAAAGGAGGACGTTATGAGTATTTTTAACCCGGGCGATATCCTTCAATTTGCGATGCGTATCGAAGAAGATGGCGAGATGTTCTATCGCAAGGCGGCGCTCAATGCCGAGGCCAAAGAGGTGAGAGATTTTTTCAACGTGATGGCGGACGAGGAAGCCAGGCACAAAACGGTTTTTGAGAACATGCTGAAAGGCATCGATGTGAACCCGCCGGCTGAGAGCTATCGCGGAGAATACGCGGCGTACCTGAGGGACTATATAGACGGGAAGGCCGTTTTTACAAAGAAAGAGAAAGACCGGGTAATGTCGGACACTTTTGACACGTTAGGCGCGATACGTTTTGCTATGGGCCGCGAGGTCGACTCGATTCTGTATTACCACGAAGCCAAGCAGTTCATTGACAAGAAGCATTATGCCGAGGTGGACAGGGTCATCGAAGAGGAACGAAAACATTTCGCAAAACTTGCAGCAATGGAAAAGAAATATAAATAGATACTACAGGCAATGGGCGATGGGCTATGGGAAAAGCAAGGCATAATCCCTATCGCCCATTGCCTATCGCCTTTCTTTAGAGCGTTATACACCATCCGAACGGATCGGGTTTTTCACCGTATTGCATGGCGGTGATCTCATCGTACAATTTCTGTGACATCGGCCCTATCTCGCCGCTATGGATGGTGACCATATCGTCGTTATGCTGTATCCAGCCAACCGGGGAAATGACCGCGGCAGTGCCCGTACCGAACACTTCCTGCAGGCGGCCGCTCTTTGCCTCCGCCATGACCTCATCGATCGTAATTTTCCGTTCTTCTACGGGAACGCCCCAGTGTTTGGCGAGGGATATGACCGAGTTGCGGGTGACGCCGGGCAATATGGACCCTTCAAGGGGCGGGGTGACGATCGTGCCGTCTATGACAAACATGATGTTCATCGTCCCGACCTCCTCGATGTAACGGTTCTCGATACCATCGAGCCAGAGCACCTGCGTGAAGCCCTTTTTCTTGGCGACCTCTCCGGGGTACAGGGATGCTGCATAATTGGCCGGGGTCTTTACGGCACCGAGGCCGCCCCTGACAGCGCGGACGAATTCTCCGGAGGTGATAAGCTTAACCGGGTTCAGGCCTTCCTTGTAGTAGGCGCCGACCGGCGATGTGATGATCATGAACCGGTATGTGTATGATACCCTGACGCCGAGAAAGTTATCTGTTGCAAATATGAAAGGCCTGATGTAAAGCGAGCACCCGCGTTTCCCCGGTATCCATTCCCTGTCTACTTCGATGAGCTTTTTCATGCCCTCAAACCACAGTTCCCATGATAATGTGGGAATGCACATCCGTTCGCAGGACATGTTGTAGCGTTCATGGTTCTTGTCAGGACGGAACAGGCGGACCTTCCCGTCAACGCCGAGAAACGCCTTGAGGCCTTCAAAGACAGCCTGTCCGTAATGGAGCGTTGACAGGGCGGGGTACATCTTCATCGGGCCGTAAGGCTCTATGCGGGGCTCTTTCCATGCACCGTCAGCAAAATCGACGTAATACATATGGTCGGAGAAATCGACCCCGAACTCGAGATTGTCGAAATCGACCTCTTTGATTTTGGATTTTTTTGTCAGTCTCGTCTTGATCTTCAAAATAGTCCTCGTATTTCCCTGTTGATTATTTCTTGTCGCAGGGCCCCAGGCGCTTGCCGCTCATTTTGCTCGTGATGACCTGGGCCTTCCCGCCCCTGTCTTTCATCGTCGTTACCATGGTCCCGTCAAAGGTGTCACCTTTGTATGTCATCTGGCCCTTGCTTTCTATGGTGCCGTCCTTTTCTTTGCAGACCGACGTCCAGCTGACGGTATTGCCGCTTATTTTATTCTCGGTCATCTTGCAGTTCGGGTTCTTGCCTTTGTCCCCCTGCTGCGGCACGCTGTCCTTTTTGGTCAAGCACTGCTTCATCACGGTAGGCGGGATATTGCCCGGCATGCCTTTCATTTCCGTCTTTGTCGTGATCTCCCACAGACCGTCCTTCATGTTCATGTCCGCCGCCTGTGCTGCGCCGCACCACACCAGGGCCAGAGCTATAGCCGCTACCGCAAAAACAGCTGCCTTCATATGTCCTCCTCGCACGTTGTTGATGAGATTTACCCGGTAAAAAAATTATCACTTATGAAGTGTCGGGTCAAATGAATAATACAGTCCACAGGCAAGGCGAAAAGACGGGCAACAGGCAATAGGCGATGGGCAAGGGGAAAAGAGGGATGATATAATGGGAATTATCCATCACCTCTTGCCTGTTGCCTATCACCCGGTTTATTGTTATTGATATCGGGAGGAGTGTTTTTATGCTATTCCTATATGTTAGGTAGGACTTAAAGAAAGATGCCCGGAAGAAAGTGCCGAGGAGGGTGGCCATGGGACATATTTTTGATGATAATTCTTTCTCTATCGGCGGGACGCCGCTTGTGAGGCTCAATAAGGTTACGGGGAATGCGAAGGCCATAGTGCTTGCAAAAGTGGAAGGGCGCAACCCGTCCTATTCGGTAAAATGCAGGGTAGGCGCAGCCATGGTGTGGGATGCTGAAAAAAGCGGACGGTTGAAGCCGGGTATGGAGATCATCGAGCCCACGTCGGGAAATACCGGGATTGCGCTCGCCTTTGTCGGTGCGGCGCGGGGCTACAAGGTCACCCTGACGATGCCCGAGACGATGTCGATCGAGCGGCGCAAGGTCCTCAGGGCTTTGGGGGCCAACATTATCCTGACGGAGGGCGCGAAGGGTATGACGGGAGCGGTCGCCAAAGCCGAGGAGATCGCAAAGGGAGATCCGTCACGGTATTTTCTCCCGCAGCAATTCGAGAACCCCGCGAACCCTGCGGTCCACGAGGCGACGACCGCCGTTGAACTGTGGAACGATACGGACGGGAAGATGGATATCTTCGTCGCCGGTGTGGGGACCGGAGGGACTATCACGGGAGTGAGCCGGTATTTCAAGCGGACGCGAGGAAAGAAGATCGTATCGGTCGCGGTCGAGCCGGTCCATTCTCCCGTACTCACACAGGCGAACAGGGGCGAGGAATTGAAGCCCGGGCCGCATAAGATCCAGGGCATCGGGGCCGGTTTTGTGCCGAAGGTCCTCGATCGTTCCCTCATCGACCGCATCGAGACGGTGAGCAACGAGGAGGCGATCGAAATGTCCCGCCGCCTCGCCCGGGAGGAGGGCATCCTGAGCGGCATATCGTGCGGTGCGGCCGCGCATGTCGCCGTTCAGCTCGCCCGGGAGCCCGCAAGCGCCGGGAAAACGATTGTCGTGGTCCTGCCCGATGCCGGCGAGCGCTATCTGTCAACCATACTTTTTGACGGGATCCTGGACGGACTGGAGTCCGCCGGGGCCTCCGACGCCCCGGTCTGATGGGGACAGTAAAAAGTGAGGAGTGAGGAGTAGGGCCGGGGCATGTGCAATGAATGATGGGCTGAACAGACGGTACGAGAAACTGAAGGAGATCATCACGTCCCTGGGAAAGGTGGTTGTCGCGTTTTCCGGAGGGGTGGACAGTACATTTCTTCTCAAGGTATGCATGGATTCGCTGGGAAGCGTGAATGTCATCGCTGTCAACGCCGTTTCGCCGACATACCCCGAAAGGGAAAGGAATGAAGCAGCGGAGCTTGCCCGGTCGGCGGCGGGGCGCCTTATCACCTTTGCTGCAGCTGAAATGGAGAACCCCGATTTTGTCGCGAACGGTCCCGACCGGTGCTACCATTGCAAAACGGAGCTTTTCAGGACGATACGGGAGATCGCCCGGAAAGAAGGCTTCGCCCATGTCCTCGAGGGTTCCAATGCGGATGACCTTTCCGATTACAGGCCCGGACAACGCGCGTGCACCGAAGCCGGCGCTATAAGCCCGCTCGTGGATGCAGGTCTCTCGAAGGAAGACATCAGGGCCTTATCGAAAGAGCTTGGCCTTCCCACCCATAACAAACCTGCGCAGGCGTGCCTGGCGTCCCGGATACCGTACGGGATGCCGGTCACTATTGATCGTCTTCGGAGAATAGAGCTTTCCGAGGCATTCATCAGAGACCTCGGAATAGCACAGGTGCGTGTGCGTCACGACGGGAGTACGGCCCGTATTGAGGTTGAGGAGAAAGACCTGTCCGCCATTCTCGCATACAGGGATGCAATAGCGGAAAAACTTACCGTCCTCGGATTTATGTATGTGTCCCTCGATCTTCAGGGATACAGGGCAGGCAGCATGAACGATGAAATCGTTGCGGAAGGGGACGGCCTTGCCTGAGAAAGTCGCCGTGGGAATGAGCGGCGGGATCGACTCTACGGTGACTGCGTACCTCCTGAAGGAAGAGGGCTATGAGGTGGTTGGCCTCACGATGAAGATCTGGGATGGCCCCGCCCCCCGTGAACCGGCCGGCAGAGGCTGCTACGGCCCCGGGGGTGTTTCGGACATCGAAGACGCGAAGAGGGCGGCTTCCGTTCTCGGCATCCGTCATTTTGTTATCGATGTCCGGAGTGATTACGAAAAAGACGTCCTCGATTATTTCAGCACAGAGTATGCCCGAGGGAGAACGCCCAATCCTTGCGTCGTGTGCAACGCCAGGATAAAGTTCGGTTCGTTCATAGGGAAGGCGCGGTCAGGCGGTATCCCGTTTGACCTTTTTGCGACCGGCCATTATGCGCGGGTCCGCCGCGATGCCGCAACGGGCAGGTACAACCTCCTGCGCGGTCTCGACGGACCGAAGGACCAGTCATATTTTCTTTACCGCCTGTCGCAGGAGCAGCTTTCCCGAATTCTTTTTCCTCTGGGAGACCATGCAAAGAAAGATGTGAAGGAACTCGCCCTGAAGGCCGGTTTCGCCGAATGCCTGAAGAGGAGGGAGAGCCAGGATTTCCTTGAGCCCGCCGACTATGCGTCACTCCTGAAAGACCCTCCGGTGCCTGGCGATATAGTCGATGCCGCCGGGAACGTGATAGGAAGGCATCGGGGCATTGCGTTTTACACGATAGGACAGCGCCGGTCGCTCGGGCTTGCCGGGATGAAGGAACCGCATTACGTGGTCCGCATCGATACGGCAAGGAACGAGATCGTCGCGGGGCGTAAGGCGGAATTGATGAATGATGGCCTCAGGGCGGAGAACGTGCACTGGATAGCGCCTTTCGATGACCGGCCGGAGGGGCCCGTCACCGCAAAGATACGGTCAACCGCCCCGGCCGCTCCCTGCCGGGCGGACCCCCTCCGTGACGGTTCGCTGGCGGTCTATTTTGATGAGCCGCAGGAATCGATAACGCCGGGCCAGTCCGTCGTTCTTTACGCCGGCGATTGTGTGCTCGGCGGCGGGACCATCACCGAAGCCTTCAGGAAATAGCGGTATTCTGCGCAGCCGGCACGATCTTCCCCTGTCTCTATGCCTTGCCCTTCATGACCAGTTCCGGTTTTTTGAGGAATACCGATGTGTCAGGCGGGACGGATTCGGTGAGCCAGACGTTTCCGCCGATGACCGACCGGGCCCCTATAACCGTCTTGCCGCCGAGGATGGTCGCGTTGGCGTAGATTATCACATCATCCTCGATGGTCGGATGCCGTTTCGTGTCCCGCAGCAGGGGGCACTCGTCCTTGCTGAGCGACAGCGCCCCGAGGGTCACACCCTGGTAGAGGCGGACGCGGTCGCCGATGATCGTCGTTTCGCCGACCACGACGCCCGTGCCGTGATCGATAAAAAAACTGTCGCCGATCACGACACCGGGGTGGATATCGATGCCTGTCCGGCCGTGCGCATACTCTGTCATGATGCGCGGGATGAGGGGGACATCGGCGAGGTACAGCCAGTTTGCAACGCGGTATACCGCAATGGCAAAAAGCCCGGGATAGCTGAAGATTATCTCGTCGAAATGGCGGGACGCGGGATCACCTTCGAACGCAGCCCGGACGTCCGTCGCAAGTTTCTTCTGAAGGTCCGGTATCGCCTCGATGAATTGAAGCCCGATCTCATGGCTGCGCTCTTCGCAGTGGACGCACGCCCTGTTGAAACGGATGCAGTCATGGCGTATCGCGTGCTGGATCTGTATGACAAGGGCCTCGAAAAGCTCGGTAACCTGCTGCCCCAGGTAATATTCCGCGTTGAAATCATCGATGCGCTGCGATGAAAAAAAACCGGGGAACAGAATGGGGATGGTCCTGTAGATAATATCGATGATGGCCTGCCGCGACGGGATCGGTTCGGGGCCGATATGATGGAACCTCCCGTCCTTGTCATATTGGGAAACGATCCTGTCTACAAGAGGATGGATCCGCGACCGGTAATCCTGACTGGTCACCATGTCTATCCTGCATTCGTCCTTTCTATATTCTTCTTCCATCCGCTTATCCTTTCAGGCGGTTGCACAGGCCCCCTGCGGCGTTGCCCAGTACGGGGACAGGACCCTCAGTTTCTCGATTATCGGCGGCAGCTCCTTGATGACCAGGTCGACGTCCTCGGCGGTGTTGTAAACGCTTAAGCTGAACCGTACGGATCCGTGGGCCATCGTATAGGGCACGCCCATCGCCCGCAGAACATGCGACGGCTGCAGCGAGCCGGACGTACAGGCGGAACCCGACGAAGCGCAGATGCCGAACTGGTCCATGAGAAGGAGGATGCTCTCCCCTTCGATGAACTCGAAGCTGATGTTCAGCGTGTTCGGAAGGCGCTCGTCTTTCGTGCCGTTCACCTTGCATTGCGGGATCGCGGTGAGGAGCCCCCTCTCGAGCCTGTCGCGCAGTTCCCTGACGTACGTGTTCTCTTTGTCCAGGTTGGCCGCCGCCAGTTCACAGGCCTTGCCGAGAGCGATGATGCTCGGGACGTTCTCCGTCCCTCCCCTGCGCCCCTTTTCCTGGTGCCCGCCGATCAGGAACGGTGAAAATTTCGTGCCTTTGCGGACATAAAGGACGCCGACGCCCTTCGGGGCATGGAGTTTATGGCCGGAAAGGGACAGCATATCGATCGTGTTTCCCTTCATGTTGACCGGGATCTTTCCGATAGCCTGCACGGCGTCCGTATGAAAAAGGATGCCTCTTTCGCGTGCCAGGCGCGCCGCCGTTTCAACGGGAAAGATGACGCCTGTCTCATTGTTTGCCCACATGATGCTCACGATCGCGGTGTCGGGCGTCAGGCTTGCCGCGTATTCATCCATGTCGAGGCGGCCTTCCGGGTCGACCGGTATGAACGTCACGCGGTACCCCTTCCGGGCCAGGCCCTCACAGAGCACCTTGACTGCCGGATGTTCGACCCTGCTTGTGATGATATGGTTTTTCGAAGGGTTGTTCGCGAGCGCCGAGAGTATCGCCGTGTTGTCGCTTTCCGTCCCGCAGCTCGTGATGATGATCTCTTCAGGGTCCGCGCCAAGGAGTGAAGCTATCTTCAGGCGCGCCTCGGCTACCTTATGGGCCACCTGCCCGCCGAACGTGTGCATGCTCGAAGGATTGCCGTAATATTCGCCCAGGTACGGCAGCATTTCCTCGACGACTTCCCGGGCCACCATCGTTGTGGCATTATTATCGAGATAGACCGTCTTCATGACGCCACCTCCTCGACGACAAGTTCGGGTGCGACAAATTCCTGCAGTTTACCCTGTACGAACCCTTTCATGGTCAACTGCGACGCGTGACAGACGGCGCATGCTCCCCGCAATGCGACGAGCACCCTGTTGCCGACAACGTCGACGAGCTCTATGTCGCCGCCGTCATGCTTAAGAGACGGCCTTATCTCGCGGTCGATGGTCTCCTCGATCAAACGGATCTTCTGGAGGTTCGAAAGCCTCGGCCGTTCGGCCGGCTGGGCCTGCCTTTCTTTCGTCTGATAAACACGGTCAATGATGGCCTGTATCTTTTCGTGGCAATTCCCGCACCCGCCGCCGGCCTTTGTGTAGTTCGTCACCTCTTCGATGCTGGTCAGGTGATTCTGCCTCACGGCGTGCTCGATCTCACCGTCGGTCACCCCGAAGCAGGCACAGATGATCACTTCTTCCGGTTTCCTGTGCGAGACGCCGCGATAATTTTCGATCGCCTTTTCGAGGGCCTCCTGGCCGAGCACGGAACAGTGCATCTTTTCCGGGGGAAGCCCGCCAAGGTAATCGGCTATCTCCTGGTTTGTGATCTTTTCGGCCTCTTCAATGGTCTTTCCCTTGAGGAGCTCTGTCAGGGCCGATGCAGACGCGATCGCGCTTGCGCATCCGAACGTCTTGAATTTTGCATCCACGATCCTCTTGTTCTCATCGAGTTTCATGGTGAGCTTCAAGGCGTCGCCGCAGGCAATGGAACCTACTTCGGCGACCGCGTCAGGGTTCTCGATCTCGCCCGCATTCTTCGGATTGAGGAAATGCTCTTTTACCTTGTCCGTGTATTCCCACATAGTATGCTCCTTTCCGGTATTCTATGCCTTAAGGGCCCGAGGCCCCGGGGACATAAGGGTTATTGTATCCCTTTATCAGCCCTTTTGAAAGAGTGTCCCGGCCCCGTCCCCATTTTTCTCCCGATCGATTCGATCCGCATCATGACGGAGGCCACACTCTGGCCCGCATTTTCATCAACACCCGGCTTTCCTGGATAGAGAAGGTAGTCCTTCCTGTATTTGACCGGGGTATTGTTTGGCATAAAGACATTCGCGCCCCGTTGCAGGACGAGGTCCCTGCCGGTACCGGGGAATAGGGCATCGAAGGCCGTTGTCGCCGGGATATGTGCGTCAGGGTTGGCGATCCTCAAGACGGACACGGCCTTGTAAAATATGTCTTCATCGCCCGCATAGGCGTTCGGTTCATTCCCGAGCGGCGTGTCGGGATGGGGTATATAGGGCCCTATGCCGATCATGTCGAGGTCGAGCTCCCGGCACAGAAGGATGTTGTCGGCAAGCACCTCCAGGGCCTCACCCGGCAGGCCGATCATGAACCCGCTCCCCGTCTGAACGCCGAGGTCTTTCAGGATATGGAGGCATTCGATCCGCTCGTCATAGGAACAATCAGGGTGGAGGCGTGCAAAAGATTGCCGGTCGCTCGTCTCGAAGCGGACCAGGTACCGGTCCATCCCGCAGTCTTTCCAGAAGCGGTAGACCTCCCGGGGGCGGTTGCCGACCGATAATGTCACCGCAAGGGATGTGCTGGATTTTATGGCCCTGATAAGCCGCCCGATCTCTTCGTCCGTTAAACCCGGCCTCTCTCCCGATTGCAGCACCACGGTTGTCTGCCCGACAGGCTCGAAGGAACGCGCGGTCTCGAGTATCTCGTCGACCGTCATCGTGTACCGGTTGACACGGGCGTTGGAGGCCCGTATACCGCAGTAAAGGCAATCATTGGCGCAGAGGTTGGAGAACTCGATGATCCCCCGGACATAGACCTCGTCCCCCATGTGCTCCCGCCGTATCCTGTCCGCCCGGGCATAGAGGCCCTTGAGGTCATCGCCTTCGCTCCTGAGGAGCCTGAGCACCGTATCTTTTGATATCGTTTCCTGTTTTCGCATGCCTTTGCCGTTCCGGTTCTTCATGACAGGTACATAAATATAATACATAAAGTCCGGAGAGAACAGAGAGGGTGATAACTTTCCGCATGATTGGAAAAAAAACATCTTGACACGTCCCACCGTGATATCTATACTTTTCCCATTACATTAGTATGTGATTAAATGAAGATATCGACAAAGGGAAGATACGGGCTGCGGTCAATGATCGATCTTGCGGTGTACGGCACGAACGGCACACCCGTGCTTCTTTCCGATATCGCACGAAGGCAGGGCGTCTCCGAAAAATACCTCGAGCATATCTTCTCGGCGCTCCATAAAGGGGGTATTGTCAAGGCACAGCGCGGGAGAAAAGGGGGCTACCTCCTGGGCCGCCCGGCAGACCGGATAACGGCCCTCGACATTATCAGCCTGCTTGAAGGGCCCTGCACCCTGGTTGACTGTATACAGAGCGCGGCGGTCTGTGACAGGTCCGGGTCCTGTGCCGCACGGGAGATCTGGAACGAACTCAGCGCAGCCGTACGCAAGGTCCTTGAAGGCTATACGATCGCCTCTCTTGTTGAAATGCAGGAACTTAAGGGGCGGCAGGACTCCACGATGTATTACATATAGGCCCCCGGGCGGGCCCTCCCTCCAGGCAGTACCCGAAGGTCCACGAACGCACGAATGCATGAAGGCTGAAAGGCAGGAGAACGGCCGCGGACGGTGGAGGAATGCACCTGTGGCGCATGCTTCCTTCCGGGCCGGCGGGCCTGCCTGGCGATACTTGAGAGAACCTTGGACTTGTCAGCCATTTTGATGTAATTTAATAGCAGAAATGACGAGAAAAATACCCTTCAGAAACGACCTTTATGTTATTTCCGCATCCGTGGACGACTTGAAAAGGGCAGTCGATGATGGTGCGGCGATCGTCCAGCTGCGCGACAAGACGGGCGATGAGAAGACCGTGCTTGCAAAGGCCCGCGAGATGATCGAATACAAAAAGATCAGGGATTTTGTCTTTATCCTGAACGACGATCCGCAGCTTGCCTTAAGAGCGGGGGCCGACGGCGTCCACATCGGGCAGGATATGTCGACAAAGGACACGCGCGCGATCGTCGGCGACGGCATGATCATCGGCAAGACGACGCACAACCTGGAACAGGGTAGGCGGGCAATCGCCGACGGTGCGGACTACATCTCCACCGGCCCTGTCTACCCGACCCCGACAAAACCGGGCAGGCCCGCCGTGGGCCTCGGATACGTGAGGGAAGCGGCGCAAGACCTCGACATACCGGCCGTCGCGATCGGCGGGATAGATCTCACCAACATCGATGATGTCCTCGATGCGGGGGCTCGAACGATTGGTGTCGTCCGGGCATGCATCGACGCGCCGGAATTATTGAAACGCATCAGAAAGGCAGCAGAATGAAAATTACAGTTAACGGCAGGCCGATGGAAATAGCGGACGGTATGGACCTCCACCGGCTTGTCTGTTCCGGCAGGGCGAACCCCGGGCGGGTGATCCTTGTTCTGAACGACGGCGTCGTAAAGAACGACCAGTGGCCTTTGACGGTCCTCACCGAAGGAGACCGCGTAGAAATGGTATCTTTTGTGGGAGGGGGCTGATATGGAAGACACGTTATTGATCGCCGGCAGGGAATTTACGAGCCGCTTTTTTCTCGGGACCGGCAAGTTCGGGAACAAGGCGGCCATGAAGGAAGCCATCATCACCTCGGGCTCCCAGCTCGTGACCGTCGCTCTGCGCAGGATAGACCTCGACGACACCGACGAGAACATCCTTTCTTTCATCCCGGAAAGCACGACCATCATGGTGAACACCTCGGGAGCGCGCAACGCCGACGAGGCTGTCCGCATAGCCCGCATTGCAAAGGAGGCGGGATATGGTGACTGGATCAAGATCGAAGTGATAAACGACAGCCGCTATCTCCTGCCCGACAACCAGGAGACCATCAAGGCGACGAAGGTATTGTCCGGCGAGGGCTTCGTTGTTCTGCCGTACATGAACCCCGACCTCTACGTCGCGAAGGCCCTCGTCGACGCCGGCGCCGCGGCCGTCATGCCTTTGGGTTCGCTTATCGGCTCCAACCAGGGCCTCAGGATGCGCGCCCTCATCGAGGTGCTCATTGAAGAGATCATCGAGGTGCCCATCGTTGTCGATGCGGGCATCGGCAGGCCGTCGCAGGCCGCCGAGGCGATGGAGATAGGTGCGGCCGCGGTCCTTGCCAATACGGCCGTCGCCGACGCCGAGGACCCGCCCCTCATGGCGGCGGCATTCGCACGGGGCGTCGAAGCGGGAAGGATGGCCTATCTTGCGAAAATGGGAAAAGAGAGGACGATGGCCCGCGCGTCCTCGCCGCTCACGGGGTTCCTCTATGATGAGTAAGGGACTTTCCGGGATCGATCTTGCGCACCTCGCGATAGACGACATCCGCCGTATTTTTTCATACGACGACAGAGACCTGCTCGAAGAGATGGCGCGCGCGGCGCGCGAGCTGACCCGGCGCCAGTTCGGGCGGGCGATCAGCCTGTACGCCCCCCTTTACATCGCCAATTACTGCGAGAACGAGTGCGTCTATTGCGGCTTTCACGCATCGTCGAAGATCATCCCGCGCAGCAAGCTCACGATGGACCAGATCGACAGGGAGTGTGCCGCCCTCGCCGCGACCGGGATCCGCAGCTGCCTTATCCTGACGGGAGAGTCGCGTTTTCATTCCCCCCCGCAGTATATACGGGATGCCTGTATCATCGCGTCCCGTTATTTCCCGTACGTTGCCGTCGAGGTCTACCCCCTTGAAGAGCATGAATACCGCGAGCTTTACCTTGCGGGCGTTGACGGGGTGACGATCTATCAGGAGACATATGACCGTGCCCGGTATGACGAGCTTCATCTGGCTGGACCAAAGAAGGTGTATGACTACCGCGTTGAGGCGCCGGACCGCGTAGCACGCTCGGGAATGCGCCAGATATCGATGGGCGTCCTCCTCGGCCTCACGGATTGGCGGCAGGACATCATGGCCCTTTTCGAACACGTCCGGCACCTCGAAAGGGAATACCCGGGTGTTGAGTTCGGGCTTGCGTTCCCTCGCTTAAGGCGCGTCGCCGATGACGAGCACCATTACATCGAGGTTTCCGATAAGGAAATGTTCAAGATCATGTGCGCCGCGCGATTGTTCTTCCCCCGGGCAGGGATCAGCATCTCGACAAGAGAATTGCCCGCTTTCCGGGACCGCATCATTGAGTTCGGCGTGACAAAGATGTCAGCCGGCTCCTCGACACGCGTGGGCGGGTATGTCGAGAGGTCCGAATACGACGACGGCCAGTTCCAGGTGCACGACCCGCGCAGCTTCGACGAGGTCAAGGCGATGCTCATGGCAAAGGGCTTCGACCCCGTCGTGACGGAGTGGCGGAATATAGTGAACAGCTAAAGGACGTTCCACGTTCCAGGTTCTACGTTCTACGTTAAAGACAAAAGATTGCAACACGCCCAGGAGAGATTTAACCCGGGTAGATCAGAGAGTGTAAGGTTTTCAACGTAGAACGTAGAACCTGGAACGTGGAACGATTTTTCGAGGGCCAATGCCTGACTCCCGTCTTCTTAATCCTGTTTCCATGATCGTCCTTACCGGGGGGCCGTGTTCCGGGAAGAGCTCGTCGCTTGCATATCTCACGGAGAGGCTTTCAGACCATGGTTTCATGGTCTTTGTCGTTCCGGAGACGGCGACGCTTATCACGGGGAACGGGATCGACCGCCGTAAAATGGACAAACCGGGGCAGATCGTCGTCTTTGAAGAGGCGATATTCGACATGCAGGTCTCGTTCGAGGATACATACAAACAGGCCGTCTCGCGGATATTCCCCGAGCGCCGGAAGGTGATACTCCTTGACAGGGGCATCATGGACGTGCGGGCATTCCTGGCGGACGACGTCTTTAACGGCATCTTGAAGAAGAAGGGGATGACGCGCGCAGCGGTCCGCCACAGGTATGACGGTGTCATCCATCTCGTGACCGCCGCCGACGGGGCGCCGGATTATTATACGGGTGAGAACAATTCCGCACGTCTTGAGACCGCGGAAGAGGCCCTGAGGATCGACAGGAGGACCCAGGAGAGCTGGCTCGGCCACCCGCGTTTCAAGATAATCGACAACAGCACTGACTTCGAGGGAAAGATGCGCCGGATGTTCTCCGCCATCGCGGGTATGGTCGGCATTCCCGATGTCCCGCCCATACAGGAAAAGTATCTGGTCCGGAGGATCGATATGTCGGGCCTTCCGCCGCATCAGAAACTCGACGTCGAACAGATCTACCTGCGCACGAAAGTCAGGGGGGCCGAGATACGGATACGCAGGCGCGGACAGGACGGGATAAACTTTTATTTCCTCTCGCGCACGAGGGCCGCAGGGGACAACCAGCATGTCGAAGAGGAAGAATTGATACCCGAGCAGGAGTACATCAATCTCATGCGCCTGAAGGACCGCCATACGCAGGTCCTGACAAAAGACCGCATATGCTTTCTCTGGAACAACAAACATTTTGAGATCGATATGTACAACGGAAGGAATGAAGGCCTTGTTATGCTTCTGGCGGAATCAGCGGGGCCGGGCAGCGAGGACATTCCGGACTTTCCCCCGTTCATCACGGTCGGGAAAAAGGTCACCGACGACCCGGGGTACAGCGACCGGAACCTGGCAAAAAGGAAATGAGGGTTTCCATCAGCACTGTATACGTGATCTGGAGACTATCCTGTCGATGGGCCGGGTTATGTAGTAGTCGAGAAGACGTTCGTTAAATTTCCTTTCAACGTTGGTGCTCAGGCATTGTCCCCGTATAAAAGGGATAAACGGGCAGCTCCAGCCCGTCAGGTCGGCATCGTTCCCGCCGACCCTTTCCATAACGCCGTCATACAGGTCGTTGTTCCAGTCGTTGTACGCCCGGCATTGGCCTGCGAGGAGATCGTCCCAGAAGTTGTCGTCATATTTCCCGAAATTGATGCGCGTCCCTGCAAACCGCTGACAGGGATGTATTGCCCCGTCCGAGCAGAATACGAGCTGTTTCAGGCCCCCGGGGCACGTAAAATGGGCCCCCGTGACCATCTGCAGGACGGTAAATTTGAACTCGCCGTCAAATTCGATCCCGTATTTTTCCGTGGCCAGGTCCATTCTCCGGATGGCTTCGAATTTTTCGTCCCCGGATAATTCGATCTTCCGTTCCTCGTCCGATTGACCGCAGAAGATATTGGCGGTTATATGCCTCACCCCCATTGCCGCCATTTCATCGACGAACTTTTCGATATTCCCGAGGTTCAGTTTGCTCAGGACGATCAGGACCCCGCAATGAACACCGGCCGACAGTATCCGCCTGATGTTGGCGACAACCCTGTCGTAGGTACCGGCGCCTGAGCGGTCCACCCTTCTTCTGTCATTGTCCGCCCGTATTCCGTCCAGGCTGATCTTGAGTCCCGTTTTGTCCTTATTCTCCACGATCCAGTCGAACATGCTGTCGCTAAGAGCGAACCCGTTGGTAAATATCTCAAAGGAAACGTCTGTGGCGTATTCCTCGCCCATGTGCCGCACCCGGCTGCAGATGTCACGCATCGCTTCGAAATTCATAAACGGCTCGTAACCGAGGAAGGATATCAATACCGCCGGGATCCCCTTTCGTTTCAGGTACGGGAACAACCCTGCGAATACCCTGTCGGCAAAACCGGCATCCATGTCCTGGCTTTTGAAATCGTAAAAAGTGTGGTAACAACCCTGGCAGGCGAGGTTGCACCTGGCGGACACAAGGAAATTGATCTTCGTGACCCGCGGGACCTCGTTGTGCTTTCTGACCGCATCAACGTATTCCGTAAACAGTGCCTCCATTGTCCGGTCCCCGTCCACGAGAAAGTGCCTTTCATACAACTGCCCGATCATTGCCGTCGCGTCAGGGAAGGAATCCCCCAGCCGCTTCACCGCACTGCCGACATCGACAGGGTTGTCGAAGATCTTCAAAACGGCGAAGATCTCCGGGCCGAAAGAGCGCAGGTTGCCGTGGAGCCGGCTGTAAACCCGTACTTCAGTATCGCTGATCTGTCTTGCAACAAGAAAGGGTGATTTTTTTATGACGCTTTCAGAGGTCAGGGGTAGAGAGTGCATGCGTGATCTTCCAGAAGTATACGTTATTAACCTACCATCTTTGTAGGTTTAATATAGAATATTCATCGGCGTCTGTCAATGATAATATGCGAGAGAATTTCTCGGGTTGCAACATCAGAGGAAAACATATTATCTTTACAGGTATGACGCCAGCATTACCCGGAAAGGGAACGATCGGCTTCACGACGACGATACCTGTCGAGATCATCTTCGCCGCCGGTTACATCCCCTGTGACCTCAACAACATATTCGTGACAGACCCGGACCCTCAGCATTTTGTCGACCGGGCCGAGCACGATGGTTTCCCGCACAACATATGCACATGGATCAAGGGTATCTACGGTGTTATCATGGAACATGAGATGGCCGCCGTGATCACGGTCATGGAAGGTGATTGCTCCAATACGCAAGCCCTGGCGGAGATCCTGCGCTATAAGGGCATCCGTACAATTCCCTTTTCGTTTCCCTATGACCGTGATGTCAGGGTCCTGGCCCGGGAGATCGAGAAGCTCAGAGACGAGCTTTCGCCCGACGCCGGATCGGGCCTTCGCGTCGAAGAAGAGATGACGGCGGCGAGGTCGCATCTCGAAGAGATCGATACCATGACCTGGAGCGAACGCAACGTGACCGGTGCCGAGAACCATCTCTGGCTTGTGCGTTCATCGGATATGCTCGGCAATATAACCCGATACTCCGACGCCGCGGCCGCATTTATCGGCGCCGCACGAAGACGCGAGAGAATAGAGGGGATACCTCTCGGGTACATAGGGGTCCCGCCCATCATAAGCGGGCTGTACGAGTTCGTCGAGGAGGTAGGCGGCCACGTCGTTTACAACGAGACGCAAAGGCAATTCTCGATCCCCCACCGCACCGCGGACATCGTTGAACGGTACCTTCTCTACACGTATCCGTACGGGATATTCGCCCGGCTTGAAGACATCGGCAGGGAGGTCGAACGCCGCGGCATCAAGGGGATCATCCATTATGTTCAGGCTTTCTGCTTTCGCGCGATCGAAGACCTCATCCTGAGGGAGACTCTCCCTGTTCCGATCCTGACGATCGAGGGGGACCTGCCGCGGGCGCTCGACACGAGGACGAAAAACCGCATAGAGGCATTCATAGAAATGCTCGAAGGAATGCAGGATTGAACACGATGCCGGACAACCGGGGCATTTTCGCAGAACGGACGAAGCGGTACATCATCGACCGCAGCGCGATAGGTTTTTTCAAAGCCGTCCTCGAATCGTACGAGGATGTCGCCATCTTTTCCGTGCTTGACGGGGACCGCGGCATCATAGAGCTTATCTACCCGGCATGTTTTGAGGAGGACGTCCGGGGTATCGTCGCCGATATGGCGAACTACGGAATAGGATTCAGGGAGGTCCCCGATGTTCAATGAAAGAAAGGTACTGGAAGTACTTATGGACCGCTCCGGAGCGTATGCCGATATATATGTCGATACGCGGAACTATACCCTTATCCAGCTTGAATCGGGAAAGGTAGAGAAGCTGGAGCAGGGCGAGGATTCAGGTGCGGGCTTACGGGTGATCGATCCCTGGAGGACGTATTACGCCTCGACGAATTCTTTCGACGAGGCCCGGCTCGTTGCGCTCGCGCGGAAACTGTCGGGGTATACCCGCACGAGGACAGGCGGCGAGGTTGCGATATCCGAAAGACAGGCGCGCGCCTCATATCCTTTTGCGATCTTAAGCGACCCCGGCGGCGTTGATGTCCGGGACAAGCTTGCACTCGTCAGGAAGTTCGAGGCAAAGGTCCGTTCCATGGAGCCGCGGATCATACAGGTCCGTATCATGTACCGGGACACGCGCCAGGAGGTCACGATAGCAACGACCGACGAGGGCTCGAAGTTCGACAGCCGGATGCAGGTCGTGTTCACGGTCCTGCTCGTGGGGCGTGACGGCTCCGAGATGCAGACGTCGTACGAGGCCGCCGGAGGTTTCTACGGTTTCGAGTATTTCACTGACGACCTCATGAACTCGCTCGCCGAAAAAACCGTCAGGCGCTTATCGGGCCTGCTGTCTGCACGCGAAGCGCCGGGCGGCATGAAGACCGTCGTCCTCGCGTCCGAAGCGGGCGGCACGATGATCCACGAGGCCATAGGCCACGGCCTCGAAGCGGACCTGGCCATGGAAGGCCTTTCCTGCTACAAGGGACTTCTCGGCCAAAAGATAGCCTCGCCTCTCATAAACGTTGTCGACGATGCCACCATCCCGCATATGCGCGGCACGTATGCGTTCGATGACGAAGGGACCGTGTCGCAGCGAACGGTCCTCGTCGAGGACGGTATTCTCCGGAATTATCTCTTCGACCGGTTCCATGCAATGAAGCACGCGATGCCCTCGACGGGAAACGGCCGGCGTGAATCTTACCGGTTCAGGCCGATACCGCGCATGAGCAACACGATGATCGTGCCGGGAAAACAAGGTCCCGGCGAGATCCTCGCCTCCGTCGACGACGGGGTCTTTGTCGTTAAGATGGGCGGCGGGCAGGTCGACACGGTGCGGGGGGACTTCGTTTTCGAGATATCGGAAGGCTACCTGATCGAAAAAGGCGCTGTCGGCCCGATGATAAAGAACGCGACGATGATGGGGAACGGGCTCAAGGTGCTCAAGGATATCGATATGGTGGGCAGCGACCTCGGTTTCGGGATCGGCACGTGCGGAAAGGACGGGCAGGGGGTGCCCGTCGCGGACGCCCAGCCCACCCTGCGGATACCCAACATCATCGTCGGAGGCCGCGGCTGAAACGAAATCATTTCTAACAGATTATTTCTCGATCTTCAGGTGCTTCAATGCGTCCTCGGCGTCTTTGTCACCGAATCTGGCGGCCTGTTTCAGGTCGGAGATGGCTTCGTCCATCTGGGAGAACTTGGAATAGGCGACAGCACGGTTGTAAAAGGCAAGGGCGTATTTCGGTCTTAACTCGATGGCCTTCGTGTAATCTGCGATGGCCTCGCGGTAATTACCCATGTTGAAGTGCGTGAAGCC
>CALMFJ010000023.1 GCA_937862865.1 uncultured Pseudomonadota bacterium
TTTTCCAAAAAGATACTGTGCGCGCTATGTAATGATGAGGTTTTAACGTAGAACGTGGAACGTGGAACGGTCTTTTACGGTTTTCTATCCAGTACTTCCCTTATCTTCTTGAGCAACGTTGCAGGGGTGAGGGGTTTTTCCAGGAAATCGTACTGCGCGTTCTCGACGCCGCGCTCGATCACGATGTCATCCGTGTACCCGCTTGTAAAGATGACCTTTGCGTAAGGGTCTATCTTCCTGATCGCCTCGTAGGCCTCTTTACCGTTCATTTTCGGCATGACGACATCGAGGATAACGAGAGCGATCTCGCCCGCGTGCTGACGGAACATCTCAACGGCCGCCGAGCCGTCCATGGCGGCAAGCACGCTGTACCCGTGATCGCGCAGGACCCTCATCGAAAGCTGGCATAATTCCTTGTTGTCCTCGGCTATCAGTATTGTCTCGATGCCGCCGACGATCTGCGCGATATTGCGGTCATTTTCCGGTTCCATCCAGACGAGAGGCAGATATACCGAAAAAATACTTCCCTCACCCGGCTGGCTCCAGACGTCTATGTGTCCGTTGTGCTGGTTGATGATGCCGTACACGATGGAGAGCCCGAGCCCGGTGCCCCGCCCCAGTTCCTTGGTGGTATAGAACGGTTCAAATATCTTTTCGATCGTTTTTTTGTCCATGCCCATGCCGGTATCGGAAATCTCTATAAGTGCATAATCCGAAAGATCGACATCCTTGTTTGTCGTCGTAAAGCGGCTGACGTCTGCGGCCCGGTCGATCCGCACTGTCAGCTTTCCGCCGCGGGGCATTGCATCCCGAGCGTTCGTGACGAGGTTCATTATCACCTGGTCGAGCTGGCCGCTATCCGCCATGACAATGAGGCGTTCGTCGCTATTTCGGACCCGGAACTCGACGTCCTCGGGGATGAGCCGCTCGAGCAGGCGATGCAGTTTTTCTATGGTGTCGTTCAGGGCAATGGGTTTCAGGTCTATCACCTGCTTCCTGCTGAAGGCAAGCAGGCTCTGGGTAAGGTTTGCGGCCTTTTCCGAGGATGTCAGGATGTGCGAGGCGTATGCATAGAGAGGGTCGTGCTTGTCCATCTTCATCTGCATGAGGCTGGCATATCCCATGATCGCGCTCAGGAGGTTGTTGAAGTCGTGCGCGACGCCGCCGGCGAGGGTACCTACCGCCTCCATTTTCTGGGATTGAAGAAGTTGAGATTCAAGATGCTTGCGCTCGGTGATATCCGTGTGGGTGCCGATAACCCTCAGGGGTTTCCCGTCCTCGGTCCGGATAAGGACCTTGCCCCTGTCAAGGATCCATTTGTAGGTGCCGTCTTTGGACCGCAGGCGGTACTGACTGATGTAGACGGGTGACCTGCCTTCGAGGTGGTCGTTCAGTTTTGCGTACACATCGGCCTTGTCGTCGGGGTGCACCCGGCTGTCCCATTCATCGAGCGAACCCGAGATCTCATCCTCCGCATACCCGATCATTTCCTTCCACTGCCGTGAGAAATAGACCCTGTTGCTGGGAACATCCCAATCCCACAACCCGTCGCCGGACCCCTCCAGCGCAAACTGCCACCGCTCCTCGCTGTCCCGCAGTGCCTCCTCGGCCTTCTTGCGTTCCGTAATGTCCCGTGTGAAGGCACAGACATATTCGAATTCCTCATAGGCGAGATAAACCATATTCAACTCGACAGGGAAAACGGAGCCGTCTTTTCTCCGATGCACAGACTCGAACCGGCCGGAACCCACCGTGACGATATCTTTCCACATGCGCGGCCACATTTCTGCCGGGGAGTTCAGGTCCAGATCGTGGATCGTCATCGATAAAAGCTCATCCCGGCCGTATCCGGTCGATACGCAGGCGCTGTCGTTGGCGTATGCGATAACACCCTGCGCATCAATCCAGTAGATGTTGTCGATGGCGCTGTCCACGGAAACCTGCGTAAACTTGAGGGAATGCTCGGCCCTTTTCAGACGCGTCATATCGGTGACCGTGCAGATATAAGAAGCATTGTCTACGCTGGCTATCTGGAGAAATATGTCGCGAATGAGACCGTCCTTCGTTATCCATTTCGTTTCAACCTGCCCTTCACTGTATAGCACCCCGCCGGTCCGTGCGAACTCTGCCGGGCTTACGTAGAGATGGCTCGTATCACGTCCTGTCAATTCTTCCCGCGAATATCCGGTAATAGTGCAGGTGGCCTCGTTGACCCATTCCACGATACGTTCGCGGACCCTTCCGATGCCGATGGGCGATGCGGCAATGATGGTGCGAAGCTGTTTTTCGGATGCTGCCATGCTGCTTTCCGCTTTCTTGCGGGCCGTGATGTCCTGAATGACGCACAGCAGGTAATCAGGCGTGCCGTCGTCTTTTCGGACACAATGGGTTGCGATGATCACATCGATTGCTACACCGTTCTTTGTGCGGTACTGCTTCTCGCGGGTTGCCGTTGAAGCACAGCCGCTTTCGAGAAAAGCCCTATATTTCTCAACCTCTGACGGGAGTTGTTCGGCCAGGGTGATATCCTGCCACTTCATGTCAAGAAGCTCGTCACGTGAATAGCCGACCATATCGCAGAATTTATCGTTGACCTCAAGCCACTGGCCGGAAGGGTCGACTATCGCGACCCCGATAAGGGGGACCTCAAAGTATTTCCTGAACCTTTCCTCGCTCTTTTTCAAGCCTTCAAGGGCTGCTTTTCTTTCGGTTATGTCGACGGAGACCCCCAGAAGGCATGGCGTTTGGGTACCGGAAAAGGTAAAAGGAATTTTGACCGTCTGAAGGTAGCGGATATTCCCCTTTGAATCCGTGAATGCCTCTTCGGGTATATATTTTCGCGTTCCGTCATGTATGACCTCGAGATCATCCTGCAGGGCGCTTTTTTGATGGTCCGATGAGAACGAACGGGGGTCTATCTGGCCGATAAGATCGTCAACCTCGACGCCGTATGCGTCGGCGACCGCCTTGTTTGCCAGTATAAATCTTCCGTCGCTGTCTTTTGCGAATATAAAATGGGGGACAAGGTCGATGATCTGCCGGAGACGTTCTTCACCCTCTTTCACTGCGTCTTCGGCCCGCTTCCTCCGTGTTATGTCGACGATGATCCCGCGATAACCCTTCAGCCGGTCATCCTGCATGACCCTGCTTGCATAGATCATAAGCGGGAACCGGGTACCGTCCTTCCTGATCCCGGTGTACTCATTCCCTGGCGACGCAATCCCCTGCGCGGTCTTCGCCATATTTTCCATCACCCGCGCATGGTCTTCCGGTGCAATATGCTGGAGGCAATTGAAACCATCCGGGAAATCACTCTCCTCATAACGAAAGAGCTCGAACGCTTGCTTGTTGACAAAAACGACATTCCCCTTTTCGTCGATCTCAAAGATGACCTGGGGCATCAGGTCGGCAATGACGCTGAATTTTCTTTCACTCTCGGTGAGCTTCCTTTCTGCGGTCTTCCGGGCCGTTATATCGAGGAGAACCCCCGTGAAAAGCAGCGTATTCCCGGTCCTGACGGGTGTCGACCTCCCGGAGAAGAACACGGATTCGCCGGAGTCCTTTATGTACTCTCCTTCGAATTCCCAATCACTTTCGTTCTTCACCGCGCTCTGTATCGACTCAAGGAAGCTTTCCCTGCATGATGGCGCTACATGTGAGAGGAAAAAATCGAACCTTTCGGACGGTTCCACTTCTATACCGAAGACCTCAAAAGACCTCCCGCTCACGTAAGGGATTCCCATCGTACCGTCGTCATTCACATAAAATTGGTAGATGATGCCGGGGATACGGTCGGCTATCTCATTGAGGAACCGTTCGTATCCCGGAGGCTGTGCCGTGCCGTTATCATCGCTTTCAGGCGTAACGAACTGTGACCGAACCTCATGGAAGATTTTCCAGAGAAACCTCGTCTGGCTCGCCATCAGGTCCCACCCCATGACCGTCTCTTCGAGCATCGAGACGATACCCTGAACGATCGATGAACGCATCGGTGAAGGGTCCCTTTCCTGCATAAGTGCGACGGCGTTCAGGAACGTCGAGGGCTGCATCATCTTTATGCTGTCCGCAAGGGCCCGGATGAGGTCGGCAGCGATGGGGACCGCCTCGCTCATCACGGAAGCGTTCACTTCGAGGCGCGCGAGGATGCGGCTTGCGAGGCCTTCAGGGTCTTTGCGGAGAGAGGATATCGGATCTTTCATGGAAGTCTGTGCCGTTGCCGGGCGTATACTTCTTAACGCGGATGGGCCCGAAAAGCAACTGCAAAATTAAGCAAAGGTTTTAAGGGGTTAGCGTTTGATTTTTGAAGGCGTGCCGGGCGTTTCCGGCCCCCCGGAGGGTACGGATGTGAGAAGGCCCCGTGAACCGTTCACGGGGCCTTTGGATGTCCTGCTGTATTGCTTCCTTATCTCTTCTTCGCAGCCTTCTTTGCCGGTTTCTTCGCAGCCTTCTTCGCAGGTTTTGAAGACTGTTTTTCCTTTATTGCGGCGCGCGCTGCGGCAAGTTTCGCAATTGTCACGCGGAACGGGGAGCAGCTGACATAGTTGAGCCCGGTGCGGTGGCAGAACTCGACGGAATTGGGCTCGCCGCCGTGCTCGCCGCAGATGCCGACCTTGAGGTCCCTGCGCACGCCGCGCCCCAATGCGACGCCGATCTCCATGAGCCTCCCCACGCCGCCCTCGTCAATCCTCTGGAACGGGTCGAAGGTGTAGATCTCCTTTCGCACGTAGTCGCTTAAGAACTTGCCCGCGTCGTCGCGGCTCATGCCCAGCGTCATCTGGGTCAGGTCATTCGTGCCGAACGAGAAGAACTCGGCCTCGCGCGCCACCTCGTCGGCGGTTATTGCCGCGCGAGGTATCTCGATCATGGTCCCGATCTTGTAATCGATCTTCACCTTGTTCTTTTTGAGTACCTCCTCGGCGACCGCGACGACGATATCCTTCTGGAGCTTCAGTTCATTGACATTACCGACGAGCGGTATCATGACCTCGGGTTTCACGTTCGTGCCCTTCTTTTTCACCTGCACGGCGGCCTCAAATATTGCCCTGGCCTGCATCTCGGTGATCTCCGGGAAGGTGATGCCGAGGCGGCAGCCGCGGTGACCGAGCATCGGGTTTGCCTCGTGGAGGCTCTGGACCTTCGAAAGGACCTTTTCATACGATATGCCCATCTGCCTGGCGAGCTCGCGCATTTCCTTCTCGGTGTGCGGGAGGAACTCGTGGAGCGGCGGATCAAGGGTCCTTATCGTTACGGGGAGGCCCTTCATGACGCTGAAAAGGCCGACGAAGTCTTTCCTCTGGATGGGAAGGAGTTTTGCCAGCGCCTTCCTTCTGCCGGCCTCGTCGTCGGCGATGATCATCTCGCGGACGGCGTCGATGCGGTTCCCTTCAAAGAACATGTGCTCGGTCCTGCACAGGCCGATGCCCTCGGCGCCGAACGCCACGGCGGTCGCCGCCTGGTCCGGCTGGTCGGCGTTCGTCCTGATGCCGAGCCTGCGGGCCTCGTCAGCCCAGCCCATAAGGAGCGCAAAATCCTTGTAGATCTGAGATTTTGCCGGTTTTAAAGTTTTGTCGATCATGACCTGGAGGACTTCCGACGGGATCGTCTTTATCTTTCCTTCGAACACCTCCCCCGTCGTACCGTCTATGGAAACGTACTCGCCTTCCTTGATGGTCTTCCCTTTAACACGGATGACCTTTTTTGCATAGTCGATGTCGAGGTCGCCGCATCCGGCGACGCAAACCTTCCCCATCTGGCGCGCCACAAGGGCTGCATGGCTCGTCATGCCGCCGCGCGACGTGAGGATGCCCTGCGATGCGTTCATGCCGCGGATATCTTCCGGTGATGTGTCGATGCGGACGAGGATGACGTCTTCCTTGCGCGCCGCCCAGGCCTCGGCATCCGCCGCGTTAAAGACGACCTTTCCTGCCGCCGCGCCGGGGCCCGCGTTGAGCCCTTTCGATACGAGGCTGCCGGCCTTCAGCGCCTTCTCTTTTTCCTTCGGGTCGAATATCGGGCGAAGGAGCTGGTTGAGCTGGTCGGGCTCGACCCTCATCAGGGCCTCTTCCTTCGTGATGAGTTTCTCCCTGACCATGTCCACGGCGATCTTGAATGCGGCGAAGGCGGTCCTCTTGCCGGTCCTCGTCTGGAGCATCCAGAGCTTCTTGTTCTGGATCGTGAACTCGACGTCCTGCATATCGCGATAATTCTTCTCGAGCGTGTTCCTGATCTTGATGACCTGCTTGTAGATCTCAGGCCAGACCTCTTCGAGTGATTTGACGGCCCTGTCGGTCTTCTGCTTTTTGTTGATCGGGAGCGGTGTCCTGATGCCCGCCACGACGTCCTCACCCTGGGCATTTATCAGGTACTCGCCGTAGAACGCATCCTCACCGCTGGCGGGGTTCCTCGTGAACGCCACACCGGTGCCGCAGTCCTCTCCCATGTTGCCGAAGACCATGCACTGCACGTTGACCGCCGTGCCCCAGTCGCCCGGGATGTCGTTGAGCTCGCGATAGGCAATGGCCCTGTCGGTGTTCCATGACCTGAAGACCGCGCCGATGGAGCCCCACAACTGGTCCATCGGTTCCTCGGGGAATGTCACGCCCAGGCGCTGTTTGATCGTCTTCTTGAATTCCTTGACGAGGTCCTTGAGGTCATCGACCGTCAGGTCCGTATCCGATGTAATGCCGCGCTGTTTCTTCTTCCGGTCGATGATGACCTCGAACGGGTCGTGTTCGCCCTCTTTTTCCGGCTTGAGGCCGAGGACGACGTCGCCGTACATCTGCACGAACCGGCGGTAGCAGTCATAAGCGAAACGGGGGTTCTTCGTCAGCTTCGCAAGTCCTTCCACGGTCTTTTCGTTCAGGCCGAGGTTAAGGACCGTATCCATCATGCCGGGCATGCTCACGCGCGCACCGGAACGGACGGAGAAGAGAAGGGGGTTCTTGACATCGCCGAACTTCGCTCCCATGATCTTCTCGACCTTCCTGATATTTTCGATGACCTCTTTGTCGAGCCCCTTCGGAAGTTTCATGCGGTTCTCGTAGTAAAGGGTGCATACATCGGTTGTAATGGTAAAGCCCGGAGGAACAGGTATGCCGAGATTGACCATGTCGGCAAGTCCGGCGCCTTTTCCGCCCAAAAGATTTTTGAGCTTCAGGTTGCCTTCAGCTTTTTTTCCGCCAAAGAAATATACCATCTTATTTTTTGCCATGATGCTCCTCCTTTTATTCGAAGTGTATCTTTGAAAAATCTGCAAATGTCAGGAACATATCTTTTATGTGGGTCAGCAATGCAAGCCTGTTCGTCTTTACGGCCTCGTCCTTGTCCATGACGAAGACCTTGTCGAAGAAATTGTCGATCGTTTCCTTGAAGCCGACAAGAACGGCAAGCGCATTGTCGTAATCGCGTTCTTTCATGTAGCCGAGGAAGACATCCTTTTTGGTCGAATAAAGCCGGAAAAGCTCTTTTTCCTCGTCAAGGATGAGGATTGCGGGGTCAACCGGCGCCGCATCCGTTATCTGTTTTGTGATGTTGTACACCCGGCGGAAACCGACCATGAGCCGTTCGAAATCCTCCATGGACTTCTGCGTCTCGAGAGAGACGAGCCGCGTGTACCCATCGTAGATATCCGATGCAACGCAGGGCATGACGCTCTCCACAAAGTCCTGGTTGTGGTCCTCTTCGAGCATCGAGAACTTGAAGCGGGTCGTTATAAAGTCAGTAATGAATGTCCGCGCCTCCTCGAACGGGAGCCTTTTCGGTATGCCCGCCCCCGCCCCGTAGGCTTTTTCGAGGACCGCTTGAAGAGGCAGGCGCAATGCGCGTTCTATCACTATCTTTATGATGCCGAGCGACTGGCGGCGCAGGGCGTACGGGTCAAGGTTCCCCGTCGGGTTTATCCCGACCGAGAAGAACGATACGATGGAATCCAGTTTATCCGATATTGCCGCTATCGCCCCCGTGGAACTCTGCGGGAGGTCGCCGCTGCCGCCCGTCGGCAGGTAGTGCTCTTCGATGGCCATGGCAACTTCCGCGTCTTCGCCTTCGAGCCCGGCGTAGATCCGCCCCATCGTCCCCTGCAGTTCCGGGAACTCGCCGACCATATGCGTCGCAAGGTCGGTTTTCATGAGCGGGATGAGCCTCTCGAGGCCGGAAGCGGCGGACGGGTCGAGAAGGGAGGCGAGATCGAGGGCGATGGCCTTTACCCTCTCCATCTTATCCTTGAGGGTCCCCAGCTTGACGTGGAAGACGATGGACGAAAGGCGCTCGAAGCGGTCCGCCAGCCTTACCTTCCTGTCCTCGTCGAAGAAGAACCGGGCATCGGCAAGCCGCGCCCGAAGGACCTTCTCATTTCCGCGGATGACGTTCGCATCATCTTTCGGCACCGTGTTGGCAAAGAATATGAAATGGGGCAGAAGCCGTCCCGTGCCGTCCTCTATCGGGATGTACCGCTGGTGGGCCTTCATGACATTGACGAGGACCTCTTTCGGTATCCCGAGGAACACCTCGTCGAAAGACCCTTTCAGGGGATAGGGGTATTCGGTTATGTACAGGATCTCCCGGACAAGTTCCTCGTCCCGTATGGCCTGGCCGCCCGCCTCCTTTTCGATGCGGGATATGCCTTCCCGTATGATGCTCATCCGTTCATCTTCGTTGATTATTATGAAGTTCTTCCGGAGCGCGTCGACGTAATCGAGGGGGTGGGTGATATCGATCGGGCCGTTCGATAAGAACCGGTGGCCGAATGTGACGGGTTTGCTCACGACGTCCGCGACGGGGAACGCTACGGCCTTGCCGCTCAGTATGCACATGACCCACTGAATGGGGCGCGCGTATTCGAAGGTCCCCGATCCCCAGTGCATCTTTTTCTGAAAGGGGATCCTTGTGATGATATCCGGGAGAAGCCTGGGGAGGATATCCACGGTGGGATCGCCCTTTTCCAGTTTTTCCAGCGTTACGAACTCGACGTTGTCCTTGATGCCTTTTGTCAGGGCGCCGACCTCCACGCCCTGCGATTTTGCAAAGCCGACCGCCGCCTTTGTCGGGTTTCCCGATTCATCGAACGCGCGGTTGCAGGGAGGCCCGAACTTGACCGTGACCGTCTCTTCCTGTTTTTGCGCCACGTCCTGGACGAAGAGCGCCATGCGGCGCGGGGTCGCCTGTACGCTTATATCGCCGAAGCCGATCCGTGACTGGGCGAACGTGTCGCGGACGAGCTTCAGGAGACCATCCTTCGCCGGCTCGAGGAACCGGGCCGGTATCTCTTCCGTCCCGATCTCTAAAAGCAAAAATTCGCTCATGTTCCTTTCCTTCTTACGTTATGAAGCCGCCCCGGTCAGGGGCCGTATTATTGCTTGAGCAGGGGATAGCCGAGTTCTTCACGCTTCTGCACGTAGAGTTCCGCGCACATCTTCGCGAGGTTCCTCACCCGCGCAATATAATTGGCGCGCTCGGTGACGCTGATCGCACCGCGGGCATCGAGAAGGTTGAAGACATGCGAGCATTTCAGGCAGAAGTCGTAAGCCGGGTAGATGAGCCCCCGCGTCTTGATAAGTTTTTCCCCTTCACGCTCGAACGTGTCGAAAAGGCCTCTGAGCATAACGGGGTCGGATTCCTCAAAATTATATATGGAAAACTCCTTCTCCGGTTCGAGGAAGACGTCACCGTAAAGGATGTCCTTGTTCCATTTCACGTGGTACACGTTGTCGACGTCCTGCAGGTACATGGCGATGCGCTCAGTGCCGTACGTGATCTCGACGGACACGGGCGAAAGGTTGATGCCGCCCGCCTGCTGGAAGTACGTGAACTGGGTGATCTCCATGCCGTCGAGCCACACCTCCCAGCCGAGCCCCCAGGCGCCGAGCGTCGGCGACTCCCAGTCGTCCTCGACGAACCGGATATCGTGGTACCCCGTATCGATGCCGAAGCTTTTCAGGCTGTCGATGTAGATGTTCTGGATGTCCTTCGGCGAGGGTTTCATGATGACCTGGAACTGGTAGTAATGCTGCAGACGGTTGGGGTTCTCGCCGTAGCGCCCGTCGGCAGGCCTGCGCGACGGCTGGACGTATGCCGTGTTCCACGGTTCGGGACCGAGGCACCGAAGCAATGTGGCGGGATGGAATGTGCCTGCCCCGACTTCCATATCGTAGGGCTGCTGAATGATGCATCCCCGTTCAGCCCAGAATTTCTGCAGTGCAAGTATGAGGTCCTGAAAGTACATGTCTGAAAACCACGTTTTCTATACCACAAACGACGGTGATTTGCCAATGATTTTACACAAAACCCGTTCTGCGTTCCGCGTTCTGCGTTCTACGTTAAAAACAGAAAGTCAAAAGTCATTCCAGGAACGTAAACCACTACATATCTGTGAAGTGACGGTTTCATTCCAACGCGGAACGTAGAACGTAGAACGTAGAACGGTCTTTATTGCAGTTTCATACCGAAACGACTAGAATACCTCATGCTCAGGATAGGGCACATCGAACTTCCCATCCCCGTCATGCTTTCCCCTATGGCCGGGGTCAGCGACCTGCCGTTCAGGCTGATCAGCCGGTCGTTCGGCGCGCCGCTTGCGTTTACGGAAATGATAGATATCAACGCGATATCGCAGAGGGACAAGAGGACGACGCACATGCTCTCCTCCTGCCCCGATGACAGGCCGCTTGGCGTGCAGTTCCTCGGGAACAGCGAATCGCAGGTAGCGCTCGCCGTGGAGCGCCTGACCGGGCAGGCCGTCGATCTCGTGGATTTCAATGCCGCGTGCCCGTCGCCGAAGGTCACGCGCAAGGGCAAGGGAGCGGCGCTCATGAAAGAGCCGAAGAAGCTTGCAGGGATCCTTTCCGAGTTCGTCCGGGAAACCTCTTTGCCCGTCGCCGTCAAGATACGGGCCGGGTGGGATGCCGATTCGGTGAATGCCCGGGATGTCGCCCTCTATGCACAGGATGCCGGTATAAGCTGCCTTTTCATTCACGGCAGGACGAAGGCCCAGGGATACAGCGGTATGGTGGATTATGCCGTCATACGTGATGTGAAAGAGGCCCTCAGCATACCGGTCATCGCTTCGGGCGACAGTCTTTCGCGGGAGAAGGTCGTCAGGATGTTCAGCGAGACCGGCTGCGACGGCGTCGCCATAGCTCGGGGCGCGCTCGGCAACCCGTGGATATTCGCTGAAACTGTGCGCTACATGACGGACGGGGCCATCCTCCCGAAGCCCGACGTGCCCGAGCGCATCGCCGTGATGAAACGCCACCTGGAGATGGCCGTCGAACACTGGGGCGAGAAGCGGGGGGTCGGCCTTTTCCACAAATTCTTCATCTGGTACACGCGGGGCCTCGGGGGGTTGCGCCCTTTGCGCAACAGGGCCTTCAGGACGGGCACCATGCAAGGGCTTATCGAGGTCATCGACGAGCTCAGCCTTGTGTATCCCCGCTACAGGAAGCGCACGCCTCCCGGCGGTCCGGAAGTGCAGGATATTACAGCCCCTTGAATTGTCTTGACTCTCCCCGTTCCCGTTGATAGCATGTGGTTGTTTTCCGACATTGAATAAGCCCGCAGGAGGATGCCTCATGACCGGACCGAAACCCTTCCCCCGTTTTTGGATGATGGTGAAATTAAGCGCTGTCTGCGCAGCCATATTTTTTCTGTCGGGCTGCATACAGGACAACATGGTGCTGAACATTAAGCCCGACGGCAGCGGCACCATCGAAGAAACGGTGCTCATGGGAAATTCCTTCATAGAAATGATGCAGGGCCTCACAAAGGGCATGAGCGAGCAGGGGGGAGAGGACAAGGGAAAGGCTGAAGGTGCGAAGCCGAAGAGCGATGAATCGGTGATAACCGAGATGATGGAAAAGGCGAAGACCAACGCAAAAGATTTTGGCGAGGGCGTGAAGTTCGTGTCGGCGAAACCGGCAAAGACGCAGACGGCCTCCGGGTATACGGCGGTTTACAGCTTTCAGGACATCAGCAAAGTGACGCTCAGCCAGAACCCCGGAAAGAAATCGCCCGGTGAATCGAAGAAAGAAGACGCCGAGGCCGTGAAGAACGACACCATAAGGTTCGCATTCAAGAAGGGGGCCGTCTCACAGCTTTCCGTCATGATGCCGCCGCCCAAAACGGAAGAAAAGAAGGACAGGAAGGATGAGGCGGAAAAGAAGAAAGAGGCGGAGGACCCGAATGCGCTCGAGATGATGAAGTCCATGTTCAAGGACATGAAGGTGAGCATCGTCCTCAACATGATGGGTGATATTGTCAACACGAACGCCACATACCGCACGGGCAAGCGGGTAACGCTCATTGATATGGATTTCGGGAAGCTCGTGAACGATATGCCGCTCCTGAAAAAGATAAACGAGGCACAGCCTCAGTCGGTCGAAGAAATGAAGGCGATGGTGAAGGGGGTGGAGGGCTTGAAGCTGGAGTTCAACAACCCTGTGACCATCGACTTTAAATAGGTGCACGCCCGTAAGGGAACCTTACACGTTTTCATCCGGAGCCAGACGTTTCATGAAAAAGGTCATTCTGCTTTTTGCGGCCGCTGCGCTTCTCGCAGGCTGTACGACCGTGTACACCCGGGAGGGAAGGACCGGGGCCGATTTCGAGACAGACAGGAAGGCCTGCGTTCTGGCGGTAAAAGAGGACCTTGCGCGAAAGGGCCTGTGCGAGACCTGAGCGGCCGTCAACGAAGGGACAGGGCTTTGTCTCGAAAAGAAGGGCTGGAAGGTCAAAAACTGATCAAAGGCCGGCTAACGGCTTCTATCCCCTGTCCGTCATTCCGGCGAAAGCCGGAATCTAAGGTTTTGTTCTTCACTTTTTTCCGGTTAGAGGCTTCTCAAAATACCTGTAAGAAAAACCTTGTATGATACTCCCCGTGGAATATCACAAACAATCCATGATAAA
>CALMFJ010000024.1 GCA_937862865.1 uncultured Pseudomonadota bacterium
GCGGCGGAACGAGCGGCCTGAGTGCCGGGGCAGGGATCGGTGCCGCAGGCGCCATAAGCCTTACCCTGGGAAACAGCGGCGCCGGTTCGGGGAATTCCGGCACCGTTTCGGTGACGACCGGCAGCGTGATCGTGACCGACGGGAATGACTCTGCCGGCATCCTCGCCCAGTCGATCGGCGGAGGCGGCGGAACGAGCGGGGTCGACGTGAGCGGCAACCTTGCCGGAGCCTCATCGATAAATATCGCGCTCGGTTCGTCCGGGACAGGGGACGGGAAGGGTGGAAATGTCTCCATCGTTTCGGGCGGTGCCAGTATCATAACGTCTGGCGCCAGGTCCCACGGTATCGTCGCCCAGTCGATCGGCGGAGGCGGCGGGATCGGCTCTATAGGTGTTGCGGGCAGCGTTGGGGCAGGCAGCGCCGCGGTCACTCTCGGCGGCACGGGAGGCGGAACAGGAGACTCCGGTTCTGTCAGTATCCAGAACTCATCCGGTACCCAGGTCACCGGCTCGGGCGCCATCGGCATCCTCGCCCAGGGCATCGGCGGGGGCGGCGGGATCGTCGGCAGCGCCGCGCTGACGTCAGCCGGCACTGTCACGGTGGGCGGAGCCGCCGGCACCTCCGGCAACGGCGGCCAGGTGACGATCGCCAATTCGGGTTCGGTCACCACGTCGTCCGCGGGCGGGTACGGGATTGTTGCCCAGTCGATTGGCGGAGGCGGCGGCCTCGTCGCCTATGCAGGGGACGGCATAAGCGGCATAAACCTGGCGATGCCGGCAGGCGACGGCACGAACAGCGGCAGCGGCGCGGGAGTTACCGTCACGAATACCGGCGCCATCGCCACTACCGGCCCGGCCGCCATCGGCATCGTCGCGCAATCGATCGGCGGAGGCGGCGGCCTGGATGCGGTCAAAGGAAACGCCGGCAGCGCCGGAGGCACCGGCAGCGGCGGCGGCGTGACGATCGGCAACACGGCCAATATCGTGACACAGGGACCCTACGCCCACGGCATATTTGCCCAGAGCGCCGGCACCAGCGGCAGCGGCGCCGTGAATGTTACCCACAGCGGTACCATCCTGACCCAGGGTGCGGCCTCTGACGGCATCGTCGCCCAGAGCACGTCAGGAGCCGTCTCTGTAACAGTCCAGAACGGGCTTGTGCAGGGAGGTTCCGGCACGGGTTCGGCGATACGGATACGGGAGGGAGCAATCAATACCCTCGTCAATTACGGGACCCTGGTGAGTAAGGACGGTCCGCTCGGCAATGCCGTTATCGCGACAACCGGCGATGAAACCGTCAACAATTTCGGGACGGTCGCGGGCACGGTGGATCTCGGGGCCGGCAACAACACATTCAACAACAAAGCGGGTTCCTGGCTTCTCCCGGGAGCGACGGTCAATCTCGGCGCTGCCGGCACGCTCACGAACCAGGGAACTATATCGCCAGGAGGGCTGGAGAGGGTCCTCACCACGGCGGTGACCGGGAAATATGTCCAGCAGTCTTCCGGCGTCTACACCGTCGACATCGATACGAGGACGGGCACGGCAGACCGTATCAATGTGAGCGGCACTGCGGCGGTTGGGGGATGGGTGGCCCCGAACATTGCGAACAAAGGCTTCGCCCTGCCTGGTGCACAACAGGTGACGATCCTTTCGGGCGCCGGCGGGGTCACCAGCAACGGACTCCAGGTCATCCAGCCTTCGGCTGTCGCGCAATACCGGCTGCTGTATCCCAACGCGACCGATGTCGTTCTGAGCACATCGGTCAACTTTGCCCCCGTGGGACTTACGGGCAACCAGACGGCCATCGCGAACAATATCACCGCCATACAGCTTGCGGGCGGTTCGGCCTCTTTTGCACCCGTCGTGGCGAGGCTTTTCTCCATGCCCACCGTGCAGAGCCTCGGCGAGGCCCTGGACCGTCTGAGCCCCGCACCGTTCATGTCGGTAACATCGGCGGCCACGTACTCGAACGTCCGCTTCGCCGACGAGATGCTCAGCTGCGGCGGCCGTGCGGGCGACCACCGGTTTGCCAGGGAGGTCGCCTGCACCTGGGCACGCATCAGCGGCTCAGACACACATGTCCGGGGAAGTTCCGGCAACCTGGGGTATGACCGCAACGCTTACAGTATCAGCACCGGCTTACAGCGGCAGATCACCGGGGACTTTCTTGGCGGTTTGGCCCTTTCTTACGAGAACAGCAGCACCGACATGTCGGATTACGGGCGGAGCACGGGGAACCAGGTGCTGGGGGGTGTTGTGCTCAAGAACCGTTGGGGAGGCACGATAGCGGCCCTGGGACTGACAGGCGGGTACGGATGGTATGATACGAAACGGTACGTGGACCTCCCCTATCCGGGTGTCACAGCCACCAGCACGCAGGGAATGACCTTCCTGTCAGGCCGCGTGCGGCTGGCACACGCTTTTGAGTGGCGCAAATGGTATCTTCGCCCCATCCTTGACGGAACGATCAACTATGCCCGCATGGGAGGGTTCACAGAGTCAGGCGCCGGCGGCGCGAATCTCAGCGTCGACGGCCGCAGCGAGACGACGGTCAGCGCAAGGCCTGCGCTGGAAGTGGGCGGTGAGCTTTCTTTCGAGAACGGCATCCTGGCAAGGCCATATATCCGGGGGGGATTGTTTCACATCTTCTCTGGGACCTCTCCCGATATCACAGCGCATTTTGAAGGAGCTCCCGCCAACGTCCCGCCTTTTACGGTCAGCACCAGGCTTGATACCAACATGGCGTACGTGTCCGCGGGGGTGGATGTTTTGAGTACCCGCGGAATGGTGCTGCGGCTAGATTACAGCGGACTGTATTCTGGCAACGTCACGTCGGGAACGGGGAGTTTCAAGCTGTCTATTCCTTTTTAGCGCAGGGGGGCCCGGTGCGTTCCGCCCTTAACGGGCGCTGCTCCACGATGGCCACATAGATAGCCTCGGTCTGGCCGGATGGTTTTATGCCGAGTTTGTCGCGGAGCACGCTGCGGCATCGATGGTACGTCCTGACAGCCCCTGCGTTGTTCCCGAGTTGCCGGTAGCAGACCATGAGGTGCTGGTAAAACTCTTCCGCAAGTTCGTCCGTGTCGATCCCTTTCGTGTAGTACTCCACCGCCGTTTCCCATTTCCCCGACCGCTCAAGGGAGCGCCCGGCCGCGGTTATCATGCGGAGAAAAGCGTTTTTCAGTATCTCCCGCCGACGGGTCGTAAAGGTAAGGTCCGTGTCGGAAGGAAGGAAGGGACCCCCGTAGAGACCTGAGGCTGTTTCACAGAGAGTGACAGTTTTGTCGTCCCGGGGGCCTTTGAGCTCCGCCAGAAGACGTTCCAGCACAAGACTGTCCACCCGGCATAAAAACGGATCGATGCTGAGTTGCCCGGCGCTGTATCTGATAATATTATCGCCACCAAGGAGTTGCCGCAAACGGCTCAAAGTCACCTCCAACGACTTGTGGGCCAGGTCGCCATCGGCGTCGGGCCAGAGTGTGTCGGTTAGGTCGCCGGCCGCTACGTTCGTTCCGCCGAAGGCAATAATGGCCTTGAGCATTTCCAGAGGTTTCCTCTGTACCTTGCCCGAAAATACCATCGGTTTTTCGTCCTTGAATATCTCGAACCTTCCCAGTGTGTAGATTTTTACCCGATAGGGCCAATTCTCCTCCGCAGGGGCCGAATCGGCGACGCCGGCAGGGGGTGTCAGGCCCAGGTCTTTGATCAGTCCCCTTACGTATGCAGGCTCGATCCCATGTTCAAGCGCCTTCATGCAGATAAGCCCCATGACCCGGGGGTGGTAGAACTCGAGGTGGGCATAACCGTGCCTGCTGCCGAGGGCAAGGGCGCGCCGAAGAAGCGGCAGCCCTTTGCCCTTGCTGCCTTCTTCGAAAAGAAAATAGGCCTCGACGAGAAGGCTGTACCACTCGATGACCTGGCTTTTCATGCCAAGGCCCAACCGGTGCGCCTCCCGTATATGGGCCTTTGCGTTATGGACATTGCCCTCCATGAACCTGGCCTGCGCCATCCCTATATTCCATAAGGCCTGGAAGTAGGGGTTCCCTATCCTGTCAACCCTGGCCGTGATCCGTTCCAGGTTCTCTGCGGCAAGTGACGGGTTCCCCATCAGGATCGCCTTCCAGGCCGCATTTATGTGATAGAAGAAGATATCCAGCGAATTCCCCGTGGCGAAGGCAGCCGTTTTCTGGTTCTTAAGGCACATCCCGGCGCGCCCCATGTTGCCGGCGGCCATTTCAGCTGCTGCACAGAAGCTCCACAGCAGGGAATCGAAAACGTGGACACCGCTTTCCCCGGCGATTGTGAGCCCTTCCGAAAACGCCCGCAAGGCAGGTTCGTACCGGGCCGTGACCCAGTCGTGAACACCCCTCATCATCCTTGCGCGGATGACGGTTAGGGGGGGCTGATTATGATAAAGGACCTTTGCATCGACCTCTTCAAGGAGAACGGCATTCTTGTGATAATCGCCTTTCCACAGGTAATAGATACTGATGTAGAACAGGGTGTCCATCTGAATGTCCGGAGAGGGGTCTTCTTTGAGCAGGTCGAAGACATGCCCCGACCACCTGGCTATCTCCCGGGGCTCGTCGGTCCTCCTGAGGATGAGCGATATGAGCATTCTCGAGGACGCTGCAAGGTCTGTCTCCGTGGAGGGAAACACGGGGTATTCTTTTCTAAGCTCCCGAAAGACGGAGATGCAGTCGTCGAAGCGCTTCCATTCGTCAAGTTCGAAGGCGTAGGTATCGACAATGCGCGCCCACGAAAGGTACTGGCCGGATGCGTCATCGGCAGCCCTGAACGATGCGAAGGCCTTTTCAAGAACGTCCCGGGTCCGGGGCATGTCAAAGGGAAAGAAACACATCGCCTTCCAGTAGAGAAGCCAGGGATTGCCGGCGGACAACACGTCCGGGATGCCCGCTATCCAATCGGCAACGGTCCTGTTCCTGCCCAGCTGAATGAGCCCCTGCGCGTAACGGATGACCATCCGGGCGAGGTATTCCCCTTCAGAGGCATCGAGGTAAAGCCGCGCGGCGTCGTCGATCCTTCCCAGTTGTTCCATCAGGAGCGCCGCATCCCTTCGGATCGCGGCCAGTTCATCGGGAGAGTACCTCATCTTCGACCGGTTCTGGAGGAACTTCTTGAACAGGGGGTGGAACTGGTACTCCTGGCCGGCCCCTGAAAGCCTCTCCGTGAAATAGTTATGGCGGTTCAGCATCGAGAGGATACGCTCCGCATGGGCCGCCCCGGTGAACTTCTCCGCCAGGGAGACGTTGAGCGCAGGAAGAAGGGAGGTCTTCAACAGAAAATCCTGGACCTCTTTTGCGGCCTTTTCGAAGATCTCCCCTGCAAAATAATCGAACACCTTCTCATACCCGTGGGCATTCAGGGCTGATCCGGTCACCGCGCCCTTCAGCCGTACGTTCTCGAGCATCAGGATGATCCCTGCCGCCCACCCCTGCGTGTTCTCATGCATGGTCTTAATGGATTTTTCGTCCAGCCCCGGGATGTGGCCGCGGACCAGTTCCTTCGACTCCTTGAATGTGAACCGCAGATCGCTGAAGTCGATGAGACCGATCCCGCCGCTCGCGCTCAGGCGTGCCATCTGGGCAGGCGGACCGCTGCGGCTTATGATCATGACATGCACGCCCCCGGGAATGACATCGAGGCCGTTGGCTATGATGTCGTGGAAAGGCGAGCCGGCCGGCACGTCCTGATAATTGTCCAGAACGACGGCAAACTCTCCGTCGGCCCTGCCGCCCGGTCCGCTCGAGGACGCGATACGGTTATAGAGCTTTTCGAAATACCTCCTGGCAAAGGTGCCGATACCGGCCATATACTCGGGCATCAGAAATGGAAGGGGTTTCTTGCGCAGGGGCGCGGCTTTTCTTGCGGCAAGCCCCATGTAATAAAAAAATGTGGCCGGGTCCGAGTCCCCTTCGTCGCACCGATACCAGATGCAGGGCAGCCCGCGTGAATCCAGGTAACTCGAGATAAGGGTCGTCTTGCCTGAACCGGCTGGCGAGGAAACCCAGAGGACGGGTTTCTTCATTCTCGCATCAAGGAGATCGAAAAGCCTCTTTCTTCGGACCGCCTTCGTAATGCCGGGACGTGTTATTTTCGCCGACAGCGTTCTTTCCGCTTTCATCGCAAAAAACCGTGACCTGTCCTGCGCACTTTAATGACAGCAGCACGTGATGATATTCGGGATAAAGCCTGTGATGGACACGGGCATTTCCTGCTTAAACAGAAAACAGGTACGATAATCGCTTTCCCACCTTTTGGAAGTTCACTGTAAGTTGCCTTCATACATGAATACACTGTGACTGCAAAGAAATCAATACATGACGGACCCCGGTCGCGCCGGGGCCACATTTTTGGTTTGATCATCCGGCAACGTTCCATTTTGTTTCATTCTCTCAGGGAATTACCCGGCCAGAATCAGGAAAACCCCGATTGTCAGGACCTTTGACCAGGTTTAAACTAAATGCGGATATACAGTCTGTTTTCAAGAGGAAGGCGCCATAATGGAGTTGACACGGATAACAGAGGACGACCTGGAGATAATCCTGTACAGGCACGATCAATGGGCGAAAGGCACCGGTGCCGGCGTACGCGCTGATCTTTCAGGAATGGACCTTTCGGGGATCGACCTCTCCGGCGTGAGGCTCAGCGGCGCCAACCTGACCTTTGCCAGGCTTTGCGGAACCAATCTTATCGGCGCCGACCTTGCCCATGCCAGTTTCATCGGGGCCGATCTAAGTCATGCCAGGCTCACTGAAGCCGACTTCTACTGCGCCAACCTTTACCGGGCACTTTTCACGAACGCCGATCTTACCGGAGCACAGCTAAACCGCGCTAAACTCGCCCGCGCAAGTTTCGTCGGTGCAGACCTTACCCGTGCAGACCTTACGGATGCGAATCTGAAAGGCGCCGACTTCACGAATACCACGTGGGTTGACGGAACAAAGAGAACCTGAAGGTGCCGGCGTTAGTACCCGGGCGCAGATACGATAATATGCGGCTTCGGCCTGTGGGCCCGTCTGGCTCTTAAGAAACGTCCCCTTGATTCCTGAGCGGTTTACACCTCTATTTCCGTTTATCCTGCAGGGTGCAGAGTAATTTTCAACAACAATTTATCGCACAGGTCGAGGCGTAACGGTCGTGAATGTAGCCTGTTTTACATTCAGGTTCGTGTGACCTGTTTTAGAATAATGTTCTGGCCTGGCGGATGCCGGCGGGCCATAGTCTTTAAGATCGAGAAGGAGGTACACTTTATGAGTCTTGTGAGGATAGGCTCTTTTTGCATCATCACGGTCCTTATCGTACTCCCGATGTTTTTCCTTGCGGCAGGGTCCGGGTTAGCCTGTAGCTGGGATCCCGTTGTCAATAAGTGCCATCCTATTGTCGGGGAGATCGTGGTGTACAAACACAACTCCTGTAACGGGCAACAATACTACGCGTTCAACGGCAACAATCAGAACGAATTCCCCGATCTCAGGAACCTGAAATGGCCTGACGGCAGCAGCCTCAATGACAGCATCTCCTGTATAGTGGTCGGGCCCAAGACAACATCGAGGTATTACCAGCATATAAACTACGGCGGGAAGAGCGCCATGATCAAGAATAAGAACAGCAACTCGCTTATTCAGAAGAAAGTCGGCGGGACATGGTGGAATGACACGATAAGCTCCATCAAGGTCTTCCGCGACTAGGGAATGAACACAGGCCGGGACGTTGTTGACTCTGTTGTTTACCTCCGTTGGGGAGCCGTAGAATAATATGTCTTTCGGGCCAGCTCAACAGCGTCCCTTTAAACTCCCGGCCTGAACTCCCCAATTCGGAGCGTGCCCTGCCGGGGAAATGTCAGGTTGCGCGGTTTCACCTCACAATGCTACAGTACATATCACAAGTCAAACAGGGGCGTCGCAAAAAAAAACAAACATTGCCGTACCCGCTGACTTTAATGACAGGGCAGAGGCAAATAATGGTCAATCTGCAGCAAAGGACAATCCGGATAGCCGTGATCGGGGCAATAATCCTTTCCGTTTCGTGTTTTTCAGTCTTCGCTCAATCCATAACCGATATGGAGCAAAGGGCGAAACAGCTCGAGCAGCAGATGAAAGGTACGACAGATCCGGGCAAGCTCATGCAGACATACCGTGATGCCTTACAGCTTATGGATGAGGCAAACAGCTCGATCGGCGGGCCTATGGGTATGCAAGCCATCTCCGTCACGCCGGCCGCAACGCCGGAAAAAGAGATGGAGCGCCGTCGCGAGATCATCAATAGCCAGTATCGCCAGGTTAAGGACATGATAGGCGATCTCCCCGCGGGTACGGAGAAACCTCAGGTCCCGGAAGCTTTTCCCCTGGAAGGGTACATTGTCGTGAAGGGAGGGGAAAAGGAACTCTTTAATGACGAAGTAAAGACGGACCTTCACTACACAATCAAGGAAAGTTTTGTCGGTAACCTTGTCGTCCTGCATTCCTGGGATGCGGCAAGGGGACAATTTGACAGGGAAAAGGGGTATAGGGTTGAATCTCTCTCAACGAAGATCAATGTGACGGGCCTTGCGGGTAAAAAGTGCGTGCGCAGAAGTTATTACTCACGATCGTCCTGTACCGGCTGGGCAAATATGTTCCGGTACGAGATCGCCCGGGGAGAGCGTTACCCGCAATTCTACGCGCACGTGGTGAGCGCATCCCCCGCTGAAGACGGCCGGACCAAGGTCACGGCCAACGCGCCTGACGTCATCTTTTTTGGTGATGACGGCAAGACAAACCTGAAAATGGGATGCTTCAAGGCCACCTGGACCCTGAACAGGCGCGAGTTCGAGCAATTGCTGAAGCAAGGTGAAATATCGCTGCACAAGGACATCGGCAGGCCGACGGGGCCTTCGCCCGGCTGCCGTCCCGGTTCCACGATGACGCTCTACCTCAAGCTCGTAAAGGAACCGGAGGAATGCAAAGATATGAGATCGGTGGAGCTCATAATTGTCAGCCCGGAAGACAAAGGTAAATATGTCTTCAGCAATGAGAGCCCCTTGCCCGGATACTCCAACAGGCTTGTCCTGGAACTCGAGGCCAGAACGGTTCCGGAGAGCTATGCGGATTCTGTCGAATGGACCGTTCCGGAGGTAGAAGGCTCAAAGCGGACCATCGTCCCCGCTTCGGCATCGTCAACGCCAAAAGGCCGTAAACTGACAATCGTCTACAAGGGGCTGCCTGAAGACAACAACGAGTTCGGCAGGAAAACGGTGAGAGCGGTCCTGAAGGTGGGTTCATGCACGCTGGAAAAAAAACGGGAAGTGCAGTTCTTCTATCCCCGGGATGAAAAAAATAATCCTGAGGGGAAATATCCCAACTGGTATTATTACTGGAAGCAAACCCCGGCGGCCAGGCCATTCGGACAGAATGTCAGGATCGCGTATCACTGCGAAGGGATCCCGATCGACAAATGCACCTGCCTCCAGAAGGGTGTCATAGGCCAGTACAATCCGTACTATTCCGACTACAAAACGATCAATGTCTGCAACCTGAAAACCAACACGTGGGACGCCAATACATTCTGGGTACAACTACCGGCCGTTAAACGGTCAAAACCGTCGACGCTTTCCGAGAAAAAGTTCTTTCCTTATACGTACATTGATACCTTTGCTGTCGCCGTAATGCATGAGTTTACCCACTTCAATAATTTCCACACCTTCTGGCCTGACGGATGGAAGGAAAGCGAGGACATCGATAAGGATGACATCCCCGACAGGCTCGAGCCGGCGATGGGCTTTAACCCGGCGATAAAACAGACGTACTGGCAGGGGACCGATCTGGGCGGCGACGAGGAGTTCCTGACGCTGGAGGCAACCTACGACTACCAGGCAGGGACTTTCGACAGGTACGACTGGGCGAAGCCCGGCAAAAACTGGCCTAAATAAATTTCTGCCGACAGAACGTTGCTGACGTTGTCGACCTTCGTCTTTCGGCGCCTTCCAAATAAGCAGGCCATTCACGTCAGCAACCCCTCCGTTCCCTGCATTTCCTGTCAGTAATCGTCCCGCAAACAATCTACAGGTATCTGCAGCTGATCAGCAAATATTGTCAGGTCGTCGGGTCGTCATACGAGTTTTCTACCCATATTCTGCCCTTATCTCTCGTATATTGTCGTGTGTCGTACGAACTGATACAACACTGTGTAACAAGTCATTACGTCACACAAAGGGAGGTAGCTCAGATGTCAGTCATAGAAAAAGTTACACAGATCATCGTCGACCAGTTAGGCATCAACGCGGCTGAGGTGGTACCGGAGGCGAAATTTATAGACGATCTCGGGGCGGATTCCCTTGATATCGTCGAGTTTCTCATGGCGCTCGAGGACCAGTACGGGATCGAGGTCCCGGATGAAGACGCGGAGGGCCTGCAGACGGTCGGGGACCTAGTCCGATATATCGAACAGCATACGCCGAACGCAAGGAGAGCAGCGGAATGCTAAGTGACGTCGATTCATACCTGATGGAGAACGAAGACGAGGGAACGCGCCTTGAATTGAAGACGGACCCGGAAAATGTGAGAAAGCAGGCGGCCTGGTGCGGTGTAGGGCCCGGCCTGCGGGTCCTCGATGCGGGCTGCGGGACCGGCAAAACGTCACAGCTCCTTTATGACATGGTTGGGCCTCACGGGGAAGTCGTAGGAATAGACCTTTCAGAAAAGAGGATCGCCCACGCGCGGGAGCACTACCGATCAAGGGGGCTCTCATTCGAAGTGTGTGACCTGACAGGGCCTCTGCCCCTTTCCCAGATCGGCACATTCGATGTCATCTGGGTCCGCTTTGTCCTTGAATATTTCCGGCGGGAGAGTCCCTCTATTGTGAAAAATCTCAGCGAAGCCCTGTCCCCGGGCGGATATCTTTGCCTCATCGATCTCGATCACAATTGCCTCAATCATTATGATCTGCCGCCTGAAATGGAAGCGACCCTTGTAAAACTGATGAAGGCAACGGAAGAACTGGATTTTGACCCCTATTGCGGCCGCAAGCTTTATTCATATCTTTACGATCTCGGGCTCCACGACATAAGCATGGACCTCATGGCGCACCATTTGATATACGGAAAACTGACAGACGTGGACGCCTTCAACTGGGCAAAGAAACTCCTCGTCACCGGCAAAAGGGCGGAAAGCGTTTTTGGTCAGTACCCGGGCGGCTTCAAATCTTTTTTCTCGGATTTCCAGGCCTTCTTTGCCGGTCCCCGGCGGTTCACGTATACGCCCCTGATCATGTGCAAGGGCAGGACTGCATCGTAAAGACCTGTCAGCAGGGAGGTAAGGCAATGGTTAGAGACAGCAGTGCGAGCGTACGGCTTATAGGGCCGGGGGAGGCCTTTGAAAAGGACCCTGTTCCGCCCCCGTGTTTTAAACAGGGCATTACCCCGGACCTTGCAGGCAACGCAAAGAGGGTCGAGATCGAAAAGATCATCAATGACCTGAACTACATTCATTTCCGTGGCGGCACCATATCGATAAGCCTCAGGCGCCCCGAGCATGGAGATATTATTCTTTTGAGCGCGCGGCCGGAGCCGTGCCTGGACGCCAATCTCGTCTGTGTGTGGCAAACCGATGTTCAGAACATGAGACTTGAGTCGTGCACATTCGAATGGCTCTTCGTCAATGACGGCGATTCTTTCGTGCTCGTTCCTTGCAAAATCACCGGTATCAACGAGAAATTCATATCGATGTGCATCATCGATAAAGGTTTGTTGCTGGAACGCAGAAAGATAAAGCGCCATCCCGGGAACCAGACGGGAGTGGAGTTGGTCCAGGACGGTTTCGTGGCAAGAGGCATCCTCCTCGATTTCAACGCGAAAGGCTTCCGGGTACGGGTGGAGCCTGATCCTTCCTGTTCGTTCAACTGGCTTAACCCGGAGAACTACTGTCGGGTAGATCTGATGAACGGCACACGGATGATACTGACCTGTACATGCACGGTCCTGCGACAGAGCGAAACTGACCGGTCCCGGGAAATTGTCGTCTGGCCCGATGCGCGGTCCATCAACAGATTTCCAAAAAAGGAGATCAGGCCCGGGCGCCATCATTTAAACCCTTCACCGAAAGTGGTTTTTGAGCATCCGCTGTCAGGAATGACGATCAACAGGGCGGCCGCCGATATTTCCTATTCCGGGCTGGCAATATATGAGCCTGTCGAAAACGCCGTTCTTCTTCCGGGCATGATGATCCCGGCGCTTGTCATCGGTTTTCCCGGGGGGCTTAAACTGAAATGCGCAGCCCAGGTCATCTCCTGCCGGGAAATAAATGGAAATACCGTCAAATGCGGGCTTGCCTTCCTCGATATGGATATACCGACGTACGGCCGCCTGACCCAATTGATAAGCAACGTCGAAGATCCCTGCAATAACATCTCGGGAGACCTGGACCTCGATGCGCTCTGGGAATTCTTCTTTCATACGGGTTTCATATATCCCAAAAAATACAAACTGGTCAAATCATACATCGACAAATTCAAAACGGTCTACAAGAAGCTTTACCGGGACACCCCGGAGATCGCCGTTCATTACACGTACGAAAAGAACGGACAGATCCTGGCGCATGTGTCCATGTTGAGAAGCTATGAAAAGGCCTGGATGCTGCACCATCACGCGGCCAGGGTAACGAGCAGGAGAATGGGCATCGGCATACTCAGGCTCATGGTGAATTATGTGAACGGCATATACAGGCTGCCGACACCCGGTATGCGTTATGTCATGTGTTATTTCCGGCCGGACAATCACTTTCCCGAGATGGTCTACGGGAAGTTCGCCCGGGAGCACAACGACCTTCGAGGATGTTCGCTCGACCTGTTTGCCTATCTGACATTCAAGATAACAGCGCCGCGAACCCTTCCCGGCGGATGGGTTGTGCGCACGTCGACGCCCGAGGACGTCCGGGAGCTCGGTGAATTTTACCGGACCACCTCGGGAGGGCCTCTTTCAGAAGGAGGCGGCTTGCTCATGGACGCTTTCGGTTTGCGTGAACCCGGGGCCAATCATGGCGTGATACAGCGGTATCACGCATTGGGATTCGAACGCAATATCTGTCTTTATTCTCTTCTTAACGAGGATGGGCTGAAAGCGGTCTTCATCGTCAATCAGGCCGATCTGGGAATGAACCTTTCCGAACTGCTCAATTCGGTCAAGGTAGTGGTTCTGGAGCAGGAGGGCATCGATTGGGAGACGATATCGGCGGCGATAAACCATTTCACCGGCGCTTATCAAATGGACACGATACCCGTCATGGTCTACCCGTTCGAATACGCCGCGGAAAACAAGGTCCCGTATGAAAAGCAGTATTACGTCTGGATACTCGACCTGTACAGGAGTGCAGGCCCGTATCTCCATTACCTGGAGAAAAGATTAAAAGTGCAATTCGGCTGATCGAACAGAAGGTGGGGTGTCTTATGTATATCAACGCAGCGTCACACTATTTGCCCGCAACTGCCATTCACAATGACCGCTACCAATGCCTGTCAGGGGTGTCGGATGACTGGATCCGGAAAAGGTCGGGGATACGGTCACGAGCCAGGGCCTGCTGCCATGAGAACACAAACACAATGGCGGTGGAGGCGTGCAAACATGCAATTGCCCGCGTTCCCTATCCTGCGAAAGACATCGATCTCGTTGTCGGGGCCACGTACACCCCATTCGACACGATCGCCACCCTCGCCCATGCGGTACAGCATTTCTTTGACATTCCCCGGGCCCGGGTGATCTCGATCTCATCGGCGTGCTCCTCCTTCCTGAATGCCATCGAGGTTGTCGAGGGGTATTTTGCGACGGGCAAGGCGCATAAGGCCCTTGTCGTCGCATCGGAGCACAACAGCGCCTACAGCGACGACACCGATGCCCAGTGCGGCCACCTGTGGGGAGACGGGGCAGGCGCCGTCCTTATTTCGAAGGAGAAGGCCACCGGTAACTACATTCAGATATTGGATATAAACACAACGGGGCTCGGACACCTTGGCAAGGCCATGGACGCAATTCATCTGCAGCCGGGCAACGGCGGCCTCAAAATGCCCGCCGGCAGGGACATATTTGTGAACGCGGTCAGGTACATGGTTGCAGAAGTTAAGGAAATTCTGAAAAAAAACCATTATACTACAGAAGACATAGCATACCTCATCCCCCATCAGGCCAACTTGAGGATCATTGCCCAGGTGGGTGAGATGTTGGGATTGTGCAACGGCAGGGTCATCACGAATGTGGAAGACACAGGGAATACGGGCTGTGCGAGCACGATGATCGCGCTGTCCCAGAGCTGGGATAAGTTCCGGAAAGACGAGCTTATCGCGGTCACCGTTTTTGGCGGCGGATATTCGAGCGGCGCAATGCTTTTGAGAAAATAGCGAGGACGAACCATGAACGATGAAAGACAACACGCACGGGCAGGTGCCGGACCGGAACTGCCGCCTTTGGTCATCAAGGGGAAGAAAATACCTGTACCTATCATCCAGGGTGGTATGGGCGTGGGTGTTTCGCTCTCCCCTCTTGCATGCGCCGTAGCGCAAGAAGGGGGCGTCGGTATTGTATCGAGCGCCGCTCTTGACCGCGTGATATCGAAAAGGAACGGGAGAAAATGCTCCGCCTATGAGGCGGCATATGAGGAAATATCGCTGTCGAAAGCGGGCGGCGGGTTTGCGGGGATCAATATCATGGTCGCACTCCTCCAGACGTATGACGCAACCGTGGAGGGTGCAATAGATGCGGGTGCGGACTTTATTATTTCGGGTGCCGGCCTTCCCTTACGGCTGCCCCTTATTAAAAACGCGGGAGAAACGGCGCTCATCCCCATCGTCTCTTCACCCCGGGCGCTCGAACTGATCTGCAAGAAATGGGAACGGGCGGGATACAGGCCCGATGCAGTGGTGCTTGAGGGGCCGCTCGCGGGCGGACATCTGGGGTTCAAACTCGAAGAGCTCCAACTCGAATCCAACAGGCTCGAAAATCTTCTCCCGCCGGTCAAGGAAATGGCTGAGAAACACGGCGGTTTTCCTGTCATCGTGGCCGGGGGCATCTACGACCACGATGATATTGTGAGATTTCTCAAAATGGGCGCGGACGGGGTACAGATGGGAACACGCTTTCTCGTTACCCGGGAGTCCAGCGCGACCGACGCATACAAACAGGCGGTGATCGATGCGCGCAAGGAAGATATCCTTGTTGCGCACAACCCCGGTTCCCCGAGCGGCCTGCCTTTCATGGTGATCAGGCAGTCAGGCATGTACCAGGACGCGCTCTCGAAAAAAAGAAAACCCCTGTGCAACAAGGGATACATGCTGCGGCCTGACCGCAACGGCGTATTCAATCAGTGCGACGGCCGGTTGGAAAACAGCACCAGCTTCTGCATCTGCAACGGCCTTCTCAGTTCGGCCGGCTACAATTCTGACCTGGAGAAACCGCTGTACACCGTCGGCGCGAACGGTTACCGGATTGACAGGCTAACGACAGTAAAGGCCCTCATGGCGGAACTGACGGGGAAACAAATCACCGGCGTACCCGCAGGGACCAGCTCCGGGGCCAGGCCCTGCACGATAACATTCCAGGAAACCTCAGGGACGTTGTCTCTTCATTGATCTTCCGGTTAAGGTGTCCGCGGTCCGATAACACGGTGAATGGGCACGCCATTCTTTTATTGTTTCTGCCCTCACCCCGGCTTTGCGTTGTTCTTCTCTATTATCCACTGCGGCAGGGTCTTCTTCGGCTTTACAACAATATTCTCCCCGTCGCAGCTCGGGCAGATCAGGACCTTTTTTTCTTCATATACCAGGAAAGCGCGTCCGCAGTCCTTGCATTCATACTCCGTTCCGGCCATTCTTAACCTCCGAGGGGTTCATTGCTCATAAGTATAACATAAAGGCGGGTCGCGGGTGACGGGAAAGGCAAGAAGGCCGGTACCGGGTTGCGTTCGGTTCGAAAATATGCAATGCAAGATAGTCGCCGGACGATAACGGCGGACCCGCCTTGACCCTTCGTTATCTCTTATGGTATATAATGAAGGCCGTATTTACGGGAACGCCGGGGTCGTGCAGGAGCGTAACATGCTTACATCGATAAGAAAAGACAGGAAGGACGGTAAGGACAACAGTATCCAGCAAAAAATAATCGATTGCGTGAAACCCGTTTCTGAGGGCGTTCGCGTGGCTGATGTCCGTATAGGGTTGGGATACACCAGTGTGCGGCTCGATAACGGCAGTATCGGGATTGCCTGGACGGCACAGGGCCCATCCGGAAGCTGTACCCATGAAGCGAAGGCCGGCACCCTTGCCGGAAAGCCTGCCGGCGAGCTTCTCGAAATGCTTGCCAGCGGCCATAACCCCCTCGCGAGGACGCTGGGACTGGCGACCGCCAATGCCCTGTCGACGGCGCTTCCCCGTCCGGAAGTGACAGCGGGAGATGTGCTGGATATCGTCGGCATCCATGCCGGGGACCACGTGGTAATGGTCGGGTATTTCGGTCCCCTGCTGCCGAAACTGCGCGCAACCGGGTGTAAGCTCGATATTCTCGAACTGAAAACCGGCAAGCCCGGCACGCTATCGCCCGAAATGGGCAAGGCCCCTCTTGCTGCATGCAGCGTAGCTATCATTACGGCAACGTCCATAATCACAGGCACCCTGGATGAATTGCTGGCCGGCCTCGGCAAACCGCGCGCGGTCGTTATCCTCGGACCCTCGACCTTCATGTGTCCAGAGGTTTTCGCCGGGACGCCCGTCACCCATCTGGCCGGCGCCCGGGTGCTTAACGCCCCGGCGGTCGAGAAGATCGTCTCCGAGGGCGGAGGCACCATGGTCCTGAAACACTATATGGACTTTGAAACGATCTGCCTGAAATAAAGAGACTTCGAAAAATAAAAATTGGGATTTGAACCGGCACTTCGCTGCCGAAACGTTCCCTCTCAAAGTTTTACCTTACCTCGTCGTTGTTCATGGTGAAGCGCCACTTGCAAAAAAGACCGTCAGGATGCGGATCGGGAGGCGCGAACAGACATTCGACCTTGATATTGCCGTCGATCTCCTCGATCATGTTCGTAAACTCCCCGCGGTGCATCTCCTTGCAGCTGTATTCCCCCACTCCTTTTTTCAGCCGGGCCTCCTGGGAAGCACAATGGGGGATCGAAATTATGACCTCCTCCTCTTTCTCCTCGATGTCAAACTCCGATATCATCGTCCACGGGGAATATCGAAAGACCCTGACAAAACCTTTCAGGCCCTTTTCCTCGATGGAGAATTTTTCTTTGATCTCCCGGGTCATGATCTTGCCCATCCTGTGCCACACCTTTTCGTTCATTTTGATAGCGGCATCGTAACCGTAGGCGTCTTCTACCCCGAGAAACCAGAACCCGTCAGTCTTTCTGAACAGGTCCACCATGAATTCAACATAAGGCCGGAGCTCTTCATTATGAAACTCGCGTATCTTCATAAAAATCTTCCTCCGTCATTTTACAGCCTATCATACTTCTCTGAATGGCCGTCAAGATTCTTCCGTCCTCTTTCTCAAAAGCCCCCTCGACGTTGCAAACCGAGGACAGGGGCCCAGGAATTATGGTAGCATAATGACTTTCAGGACCGGATAAGGAAACGGGCCGTTGCCGACTATACGGGGAAGCAAACAATGAGCAAGTATCACGACATCATCGAGGCAAATAGAGCACGTGATCGCTCAACACTATGCCATCCGGACGGAATACATGCCTGGGATCGCCGGCGAAGAGATCTTTGCCAGTAAAGACCCGCGCGAAACGGCCCTGTATGCTATTGTCGGGGAAAAAAGGCCGTCAAATGCAGAAACCGGGGGGCATCCTTCAATAATTAAATAATTTGAAACAGAATATTAAAGAAGAGCTGCGCCAAATAGATCAGGTAATCGGGATCCAACGTTGGCTCTATTGCATTCTTGCAGAACGTCCCGTCCAACCCCCTTAAACCCCTACCTTGTAACGTTCAGAATATCCGGATATACTTGCTTTATAATCGTTATAAAAGGGGCGCCCGATGAAGACGTTTGAGCCTTATGTTGAAGCTTTACTGAAACAAGACATAAGCAATGCGATTGTCATAGAAACATCCAGAGTATATACAGGGCCGTGGGTACGGATGAAATGCCAGTTCGGTTGCGCCGGATATGGACGTACCCTCTGCTGCCCACCCCACACACCGACACCCGAAGAGATGCGAAAGATCCTTGATTCCTACGAATACGGGATCCTTGTTCGTCTGCATTGGAAAACAAATTACAAGACCGTGGATCAATTTAACGAGACCCTCGTTGATCTCGAACGAAGGATCTTTCTCGATGGCCACTATAAAGCCTGGGCCCTCGGGTGTGGTCCCTGCGACCGCTGCACCGAGTGCGATACGGGCGGCACCTGCCTCCATCCGGACAGGGCAAGGCCCTCCATGGAAGGCTGCGGCATAGATGTTTTCAAAACAGCGCGGGAGCAAGGCCTTCCTATCAATGTGCTCAGAAACCACAAAGCGGAGAGAAACTCCTACGGGCTTATCTTGATTGAATAGCTTCCAGGTTCCAACGTTGGCTCTATTTAATTTTTGAAGGATGTCCCCTCAGGGGCCCGAACCACCGGTAAGGATCAAAAGGGAGGGATATCGCGAGTTCCATCATAATATCATTCAACCTGGAGCTGTTGTGCAAACGCCCTGCCGTACTGCTGGCAGGCGCGCAGGCCTTCATCCGTGTCGACGATCTGCTCTTTGAGGAGAAAGGGGCCCAGGCTTCCCATGTCCATCTTGAACACGTGTTCCATGGTATCAAATATCAGCCCCGGGGCATCTCCGCTGTGGGTGTGCGATCCGAAGGCTCCCCCCGCTTTGCCTTTGAGGTCCGCAGTCTTTGCGAGGAAGAGGAACGTCTTCATGTTATCCGTCATGTCCCTGTGGTAGGTAGGACAGCCGAAGAGATAGCCGTCGTATCCGTCGAGGTCCTTCCCGGCGCCGATCTCGGAAATTTTCCTCACCTCGGCGTCATGACCGCCGATACGGACACCTTCGGCGATGTACTCCGCCATCGCCTTTGTTTTACCGGTAAGGCTGTAATAAGCAACAAGAATTTTTTTCATTGCTCCCTCCAGGTCCAATGATAACACATCTCAAGCGATAAAGAATGAAAGCAGCGGAGGGGAAAGTTCTTAATACAAAATCATGGGGGTCAGGCCTTGCAATGCAACAGGCACATAGCACAATAGCGGGACGTCGTTCAGTATGTCAATACCCTGGATCGAACCACTTTTCTGTCGCTACATGTTCGCCCCCTCCAACCCCCACCTGGCCCTTTAGCCCTTGCGAGTTAGAGAAGCGCCGTACTAAAGTATCTTTCTCCCCGGTCAGGCAGGATGGTGACTATGCGGTTATGGCCATTATCCACGTGAAGCGCTGCAAACACATTGGCCCCGGAAGAGGTTCCGACCAGCAGCCCTTCTTCGCGAGCAAGCCTCCGGGTGGTTTCAATAGCCTCTTCATCAGAAACCGTGAATACCATATCGACCAAGTTTACATCCAGGACGTCAGGAATGAAACCGTCGCCGATTCCCTGAATCTGGTGGAGCCCCGGTTCTTGTCCCAGGAGGGCAGCGCTGTTCTTGGGTTCCACGGCAATGATTTTTAGGCCCGGTTTCTTTTCTTTCAAATACTTTCCGATCCCCTGGAGTGTTCCTCCGCTTCCCACTCCTGCAACAAAGACGTCAATCTCTCCCTTCAGATCTTCCCAGATTTCAGGGCCGGTCTGTATGTAGTGGATTGCAGGGTTGTCCGGATTTCCAAATTGGTTAGCCACAAAATATTCCTCAGGCGCCGTTTGTGAAATTTCCCGAATCTTCTCAAGGCATGCCGTCAGGCTCCCTTTGGCTGGACTTGACACAATTTCCCCGCCAAAGGCCTGGATGATCTTCGTCCTTTCCTCACTCATGTTGTCTGGCATGACGCAGACGACCCGGTAGCCCTTTTGCACGCCCACCAGGGCCAAGCCGATCCCCGTATTCCCCGAAGTTGCCTCGATGATGGTCATTCCGGGTTTCAGTCTTCCGTCTTTTTCTGCCGACTCGATGATGTGCATGGCTACGCGGTCCTTAATGCTGCCCCCGGGGTTCAAAAACTCCGCCTTTACAAACACATTCCCGGAGGACATCTTTTCAAGCCTGAAGAGAGGGGTATTTCCTATTGCTTCGAGAACAGAATTTACAAGCACGATATTCTCCTATACAGCTTCCATAACAGGAACGTTCGCACATTTCTTTTTCATCTCAACGGACGTCGCCTTGTTAAATCGTACTTCGAAACGAAACCTTTGTCCACAAAGTTTATTGGAGATCTCGGGGACGTTGTTTCCTTTGTTGACTTACTCTTCGCTGGAATCGAGTGGCAAACCCTCTAATCCAAGAAAATCAACAAAGGAAACAACGTCCCTCCTGCCTTCCCTCGTCCCTCCTGCCTTCCTAAACCTTTTGGTAACTCCATCTAACTTTGTGTAAGATAAGGATTAGGAAAGGAGGTATAGATCATATGGATGAATTGGCCGATTATGACTCTTGGGCTGTCAAAGGAAACAAGCTTAGAGCAGACGAAAATTGGACAGGGCTTATTGAGCATTGCCAGACGTGGCTGGAAAAATATCCTGAAGAGACCGAGGCCCAGATCCTTCTCGGGGAAGCATACAACAAGACAGACCGATATCAGGAGTCCATGGACCTCTATTTCAAGGTCGCTACAAAAAGGCCTGATGATTATACGACCTGGTATTTGCTTGGTTCTCTGGCTGTTAAAGCCGGGAAGACACAGGAAGCGATCGACTATCTCTCAATGGCCGTATATACGAACCGTGAAATAGAGGCTGAGATCAAATCACAATACCCGGAACTTTATCAAAAAATAAGAAGTAAATCCGGTTCAAATAGAATATTGCGGCTGTGCGTCGGAATAATCATTCTCATCCTGTTCGCAATCGCGGTCTGGATATTTCTCTAAAATGATTGCGCACATTCAATCGAAGAATGTGCCTCCCCTTTTGACGAGATATTGACATATTCAAGGACGTCCCGGAACTGCGGAACTTCTCCTACCTTTCGAATTGAACCGACTGTTTCAACCTGGTTCCTTAAGGACTGTAGTAGTCCCCGTTTAAACCGGACACATACACAACCAAAAATAAGTTGTAGTAATAGCCTTAGAGTTATTACTATAACCACAAGGAAGAGGCCACCGGAGGCGTCAGTAAAAGCCGGGTACCCACCTTCAGAGCTTTGCTCCGGCGGGTGGCAAACGTTGAGGATCCCCCCGCCCGCAGGCAGCCAAACCGATAGCCGTGTACCCAACTTCCAAGCTTGCTAATGTTGGGTGGCACGAAAAAAACGACCGGCCCCGCTTTTGCGAAAAAAAAGGCGCCTCTTTGGCGCCTCTTTTTTCGCAATAAAAAACCCGGCAACGACCTACTTTCCCACAGAATCACTCCTGCAGTATCATCGGCGCGGTAGAGCTTAACTTCCGTGTTCGGGATGGGAACGGGTGTGGCCTCTACGCTATGGTCACCGGGAAACTTTTTGAATCTATAAATTTTTAGGACAACTATATACGTTATTGAAAATTTTTGATTAATGGCCAAGCCGCTCGATCGATTAGTACTGTTAGGCTCAACACATCGCTGTGCTTACACCATCAGCCTATCAACCACGTAGTCTTCGTGGGATCTTAGCCTGGTATTGCTACCAAGCGGGATAACTAATCTTGAGGCGAGCTTCCCACTTAGATGCTTTCAGTGGTTATCTCTTCCGAACTTAGCTACCCGGCCATACCACTGGCGTGACAACCGGTTCACTAGAGGTTCGTCCATCCTGGTCCTCTCGTACTAAGGACAGCTCCTCTCAATTATCCTACGCCCACGGCAGATAGGGACCGAACTGTCTTACGACGTTCTAAACCCAGCTCACGTACCGCTTTAATTGGCGAACAGCCAAACCCT
>CALMFJ010000025.1 GCA_937862865.1 uncultured Pseudomonadota bacterium
AGGTGCGCGCAGTAGAGCTCGGCCCCGTTGATGGACCCCCCGTGGGATGCCGCCTGGATGCGGGCGTTCTGCTCCGCGGGGAGCCCCCGGCACAGTTCATGGCGTTCCCCGGAGGCGATGTTCATCTTTTCCCTGAGGCACGACACCTCGGCGCAATGCTTGAGACCGGATGGGGCCCCGTTGTACCCGCTTGCGAGGATCCTCTTGTCCTTGACAATGACTGCGCCGACATTGCGGCGCAGGCAGGTCGACCTCATGGAAACGATGCGTGCTATTTCCATGAAATACGGACCCCAGTCAGGGCGGATCTTGCTCATATATCGTATATTCGTTTATAAAAGGGAAAGCTCGCGCAGAGTTCCCGTACTTTTACCCGCGTTTTTTCCATGAACGATACGTCGTTGAGGTGCCGTAAGACCTGGTCGATCATCTCGCAGATGATCTCCATCTCCTTTTCTTTCATGCCCCGGGTCGTGATGGCCGGCGTTCCGAGCCTGATACCGCTCGTGACATTCGGGGTGCGGGTGTCGAAGGGAATAAGGTTCTTGTTGACCATGATGCCGCTTGCCTCCAGTGCGACCTGGGCATCATTCCCCGTGACGTTCTTCGGGGTCAGGTCGACGAGGAAAAGGTGGTTGTCCGTGCCTCCCGATACGATCCTGAACCCGAGATCACTCATGCACTTCGCCATGTGCTGCGCATTGAGAACTATCTGGCGCTGGTATTCTCTAAATTCCTCTGTCATCGCCTGTTTGAGCGCAACAGCTTTTGCCGCGATCACGTGCATCAGCGGCCCGCCCTGGATGCCCGGGAAAACCGCCGAATCGATCTTTTTACCGAGGTCCGCGGTGCACATGACAAGACCGCCGCGAGGGCCGCGCAAAGTCTTGTGGGTCGTTGTCGTGATAAAATGGGCATGTCCGACGGGGCTTGGATGCAGGCCGGCCGCGACTAACCCTGCGATATGGGCGATGTCGGCCATAAAATAGGCGCCGACCTCGTCGGCTATTTCCCTGAATTTCTGAAAATCGATGACCTTGGAGTACGCACTTGCCCCGGCGATGATCAACTTCGGTTTTTCCTTGTGCGCGATGCTCCTGATCTCATCATAGTCAAGCATCTCGTCCCTGGCCGACACCGGGTACGAGACCGCGCGGTACATCTTGCCGGAAAAGCTCGGCCGGGCGCCGTGCGTCAGGTGGCCGCCATGGGCAATGTCCATCCCGAGAACGGTATCTCCCGGCTGAAGGACGGCATAGAACACGGCCATGTTCGCTGAGGAACCGGAATGCGGCTGGACGTTGGCATGCTCAGCGCCGAAAAGCTCCTTTGCCCGCTCAATGGCAATGCTTTCGATCTCGTCGAGATAGGCGCACCCGCTATAATATCTTCGGGAAGGATACCCTTCGGCATACTTGTTTGTAAGGACGCAGCCCTGTGTAGCGAGGATGTCCTCATCCACATAGTTTTCCGAGGCTATAAGTATCAGACTGTATTCCTCACGGTCCAATTCCCGCCTCATCAGCTCGAATATCTTCGTATCTTTCCCGTCGAGTTTCATATCCTACCTGTCTCTATTTTTTTCGAAGGCCTCTATCTTGGCGATCCTGCTGCTGTGCCTGCCGCCTTCGAATTCGGCTGAAAGCCAGGACCTCACGATCTCTTCGGCGAGCCCTTTGCCCGTTACCCGCTCAGCAAGGACAAGTATGTTCGCATCGAGGTGCGCGCGGCTCTGCACTGCAGTGTATATGTCGAATGCGAGGGCGGCACGGACCCCTTTTACCTTGTTTGCGACGATACTCATGCCGATCCCCGTGCCGCAGACGAGTATCCCGCGGTCAGCGTCTCCAGAGGCGACAACCTGCGCCACCTTGAAGCCGTAATCAGGGTAATCGACAGATTGCGGGGAATGCGTCCCGTAATCCGTTATATCGTAATCCCCTCCGGCAAGGAGCTGCTTTATATACTCTTTCAATTCGAAGCCCGCATGATCGGACCCGATAGCTATCTTCACCCGTTGAACCTCTTCATGGCGAGAACACAGTTGGTTCCGCCGAAACCAAATGAGTTGGAAAGCGCGAAATCGATCTCGTGGTCCCGGGCCTCATTCGGGACATAATCCAGGTCACAGTCAGGGTCGGGCGTCTCGTAGTTGATCGTCGGGGGACAGACCTGGTCCCTGATCGCAAGCACGGCAAATATCGCCTCGATAGCACCGGCCGCACCCAGGAGGTGCCCTGTCATAGATTTCGTCGAACTGACGGGAAGCCTGTACGCCCTATCGCCAAAGACCTTCTTGATCGCGAGGGTCTCCGTCTGGTCGTTTAAGTCCGTGGACGTCCCGTGCGCATTGATGTAATTTACCGAATCGGGGTTGAGCCCGGCGTCTCGAAGCGCCATGTTCATGCACCGGATAAAACCGTCGCCGTCAGGGCAGGGCGCCGTTATGTGATACGCGTCCCCGTTGTACCCGTACCCGATGAGCTCGGCGTATATCTTCGCCCCGCGCGCTTTTGCATGCTCGAGTTCCTCGAGGATGACTATACCGGCCCCCTCGGCGACAACGAACCCGTCCCGGTCTTTGTCAAAAGGGCGCGATGCCTTCTGAGGTTCGTCATTTCTCGTGGAAAGCGCCTTCATTGCGTTAAAGCCGCCAACCGTGAGAGGCGTGATGTTGGCCTCGCACCCTCCGGCAACCATCATGTCGGCGTCCCCGTACTGGATGATACGCATGGCGTCCCCTATGGAATGGGCCCCTGTCGCACACGCGGTCACGATAGACAGGTTGGGGCCTTTCATACCGTGGGTTATCGCGATATGGCCGGGTGCCTCGTTGGCTATGAGCATGGGGATAAAGAACGGGGATATCCTTCCCGGTCCCCTTTCAAGATACACACTGTGGTATTTCTCAAGTGTCGGAAGGCCGCCAAGTCCCGTCCCGACAACAACACCGGCACGCTCCGCATCCTCTTTCGCCATATCGAGGCCGGAATCGTTCATTGCTATCTTTGTTGCGGTGAGGGCGTACTGGATGAACAGGTCCATCCTTTTCAATTCCTTGGCCGGGATATATTCATCGGCTTTGAAATCCTTTACCTCGCCCGCAATCTTCGTGTCATGCTGCGTCGCGTCGAATCTCGTGAGCGGCGCGATCCCCGACTCCCCGTTAAGAAGTCGTTTCCAGACATTATCTATGCCGACGCCCACGGGTGTTACGAGACCGACACCGGTAATGACAACCCTTCTTTTCAAACCGGCACCTCTTCTAATTTATTTGCCTGCCAGGCGGTCTTCTATGTACTTTATCGCGTCTCCGACCGTTTCCATCTTCTCGGCATCTTCGTCCGGGATCTCAATGCTGTATTCGTCTTCGAGTGCCATGATAAGCTCAACAATATCGAGAGAATCTGCGCCGAGGTCATCAATGAACTTTGCTTCCGGAACGACTTCTGATTCGCTCACCCCGAGCTGATCCACGATCATCTTTTTGACTTTTTCAGTTACTGACATTGCCACCTCCTGTTTTATTAAAAACTTCCTGAACTTCTCCCGGCGGCCCTATCTGGCCTATCGCCGGGATTGAAAAATGCTTACATATACAATCCACCGTTTACGTTTATAACCTCACCCGTAATATAACTGCTGTATTCCGAAAGCAGGAAATATACCGTTTTCGCGACATCTTCGGGTTCGCCAAGGCGTTTGAGAGGGATTGCGGCAAGAGAAGCTTCCCTGGTTTTTTCATCCAGCATATCGGTCATCTTCGTGCGAATGAACCCGGGGGCCACCGCGTTGGCCCTGATAGAGCGCTCTGCATATTCCCGTGCAACGCTCTTTGTAAACCCGATAATCCCCGCCTTGCTTGCGGCATAGTTTGCCTGCCCGGGATTGCCCATGACCCCGGCCACCGAAGAGATATTCACAATGCCCCCGCCCGTCTTGAGCATGTGCCGGACGACCGCCTTCGTGCAGTTGAAGACGCTCTTGAGGTTGACGCTCATTATCCGGTCCCAGTCTTCTTCCTTCATCCGCACGAGCAGCTTGTCTATCGTGATGCCCGCGTTGTTCACGAGGTTGTCTATCCTTCCCATTTCCTTCGCGGCCTGGTCCACTGCCGAGGCTGCCGCCTGAAAATCGGATACGTCCACATTATAAAAAGCGCACCGCCTCCCTTTGCCCTTTACGGCGGAAACGGCCTCCGATCCGTCAATGATATCGAAAATAACGATATCGCTTCCTTTGTCAGCGAGAAGCTCGGTTATCGCCCTGCCTATCCCCTGGGCCCCGCCGGTCACGATGGTCACTTTTCCGTTCATGCGAGGGCCCCTTTCGCAGACTCGATATCATCGAATTTTTCCACGCTTATGCACGCAATGCCCGGGACGATCCTCTTGACAAGATTGGACAGGACCTTCTGGGGACCGACCTCTATGATCACCTCGATACCCTCGTCGGCCATCTTCCTGACCGACCTTTCCCACTGAACGGGCGAGAACATCTGGCGGTACAGCTTGTCGTCGACATCGGCTTTTTCTGTTCCCGGGGCCGCATCAACGTTGAAAACAACAGGAACGGCAAGGTCGCCATGGCCAAGCGCCGCGAGCTCAGTTTTGAGCCGGTCCGCCGCCGCCGTCATGAGCGGTGAATGGAACGGCCCGGAAACGTTAAGGAACACAGCCTTCTTGTAACCGCTCCCCTTGAGCTTTTCGACCGCCTCTTTCAAGGCATCGGCGTCCCCCGAGAGGACGACCTGCTCCGCGGAATTGAGGTTCGCCGGGACCGCGACGTAATCGTCATGGGATATCCCGGCGAGGACAGGCCCTATCTTCGCCATGTCGGCTCCGATCAGCGCCACCATCCCGCCTTTCCCCTTCGGGCAGGCCTCTTCCATGAGGAGCCCTCTTTTTCTCGTGATCGCGATCGCCTCCTCGAAGGTGAAGAACCCGCTTGCGGTAAGCGCTGTATATTCGCCGAGGCTGTGGCCCGCCACGAGGGCAGGGGCCAGGCCGGTTTCTTTTCTCAATACCTGGTAGACAGCATAGCTTACGAGAAGGAGCGACGGCTGGGTATTATACGTCTGGCGCAACTCGTCCTCCGGCCCGTTAAAGCAAAGGTCCGTGATGGAAGACCCCAGGACCCTGTCAGCCGCCGCGAACAGGTCGCGGACGTAGTCAAACCTGTCGTACAGGTCCTTTCCCATGCCGACATACTGGGACCCCTGTCCGGGAAACACGATTCCTGTCTTCTTCATATATCCTCACTCGCCGGTTTAAAAAAATGTTTTCCTCGCGAGATCAGCATCTCACGTTATGATCTTTTCCTCTGGGCCGATTGCTTGATAAGCTCGAGCCCGATAATGTTTCTCTGGATCTGGTTCGTTCCCTCGTATATCTGGAGGATCTTCGCGTCGCGCATCATCTTCTCGACCGGGTACTCTTTCATGTACCCGTAGCCGCCGAAGACCTGTATCGCATCGACGACGACCTTCATAGCCACGTCACTGGGAAAAACCTTGCTCATGGCAGATACCTTCGAGAAATCTTTGGGATTGCTGTCAATGTACCTGGCCACGGCATATACGAACGCACGCGCCGCCTCGACCTGTATTGCCATGTCGGCCAGCATATGCTGTATTGCCTGAAAAGAGATTATTTTCCTTTCGAACTGCTCTCTTTCACGCGCATACTGTACGGCCGCCTCCAGTGCGCCGTGGGCCACCCCGACGGCCTGCGCACCGATACCCGGGCGCGTCCTGTCGAACGTCCTCATGGTCAGGATAAAGCCCAGACCTTCTCTACCTATAACATTTTCCTTCGGAACTTTGCAATCCTGAAATACCAGCTCACGGGTTGCCGATGCCCTGATCCCGAGCTTGTTCTCTTTTTTGCCGAACGTGAAACCGTCCATACCTTTTTCAAGGATAAATGCGGTCGCGCCCCTCCCGCCTTTGCTGCGGTCGGTCATTGCGATAACGGTGTATATCTCCGCCTCGCCGCCGTTCGTTATCCATTGTTTGGTGCCGTTCAATACATAGTAGTCCCCGGCCTTTTTTGCCTCGGTACGGATACCCTGAGCATCGGAGCCGGCATTCGCTTCCGTGATGCCGAACGCGGCCAGCTTCTCCCCGCTCGCTATCTGAGGCAGGTATTTCTTTTTCTGCTCCTCGGAGGCGCCAAGGAGAATGGGGTAGGCACCAAGAAGGCTGGCGGCATAGCTCACGGAAACACCGAGGCATGCCTTGCTGAGTTCCTCGACGACAACGCAGTTCTCGAAGGAACCGCCCCCCATCCCGCCGTATTCCTCGGGGATGCTGACACCAAAGAGCCCCGCCCGGGCGCAGTGTTTCATGATCTCCCAGGGAAATTGCTGGCTCTCGTCAAGCTCCGCACGGACGGGTATGACCTTTTCTTCCGCTACCCGTCGCGCCAGCTTCTGGATATTTTTCTGATCTTCAGATAAAAAATAATCCATATATTATTTCTCCTTCACTTTCTGCATTGATTGATAGTGGTCCTGCATTGTCTCGCCGATCGATTGCCTGAGGCCTTTCTCTACAAATTTTTTCGCCAGGAGGATTGCGTTCCGCATGGCCTTTGCGTTCGATTTACCGTGGCATATGATCGAGACCCCGTCGACACCGAGAAGGGGCGCTCCGCCGGTTTCCGAATAATCCGCCTTTTTCTGGAACTCCTTGAAGATGTCTTTCAACAGGGCATACCCTATCTTTGCCTTGAGGCTTTTCCGGATACCCTCCCTGAAGAACTCGAAGATCAGCTCCGCAACCCCTTCGCTGATCTTAAGCGCTATGTTCCCGACAAAACCATCACTCACCACAACATCCGTCCTGCCGTTATACATGTCGGTCCCTTCGACATAACCGAGATAATTGAGCCTGAACTCTTTTATCAGGGCATGTGCGTCCCGGGTAAGCTCGTTGCCTTTTGTCTCCTCTTCGCCGTTTGAAAGTATTCCAACCCGGGGCGAATCTATCCCCAGGACCGAAGAGGCGAAAGCGTTCCCCATCAATGCGAACTGGGCGAGGTGCGTTGGTTTGCAGTCAACGGTGCCCCCTGCGTCGAGAAGTATGGAGAGCCCGTCACCGATACGCGGGTGGATCGTCGCAATGGCGGGCCTGTCGACCCCCGGGATTCTGCCCAGGGTAAAAATGGCGAACGCCATCGTCGCACCGGAGTTCCCCGCCGACACCACCGCGTCGACCTCGCCTTTCTTGTGCAGCTCGAACGCGCGGTTGATGGATGAATCCCGTTTTTTCCTCAGTGCAACGGATGGAGATTCGTGCATTTCCACGAAAACGGGCGTGTGGACCATATCGAGGTTCACATTCTCCGTCAGGTGGGGCTTCATTTTTTCGACATCGCCGACAAGAACTATTGACGCGAGGCCATCGCGGGAAACTGATTCTGCACCTTTAACGATCTCACGGGGGGCGAAATCGCCGCCCATTCCGTCAACGGCAATCCGTATCATCCTTTATCAGGCTTCCTCGGTTGCTATATACTGCTTTCCCTTGTACATCCCGCATTTCGGGCAGACCGCGTGCGGAAGCTTCGGCTCTTTGCAGTTCGGGCAGGCCACAACGGCAACCGGGGATGCCGTGTAATGGGTACGCCTCTTGTCCCGTCTCGCCTTCGCGGTTTTTCTTTTTGGTACGGCCATATCTGACTCCTTATTAATTTAAGAAAGATTTCAATTTTTCTCCGAGGAGGCTCAAGGGCGCCTCGGGGCAATCGCATGGTTCGGTGTTCCTGTTCTTCCCGCACCGGGGGCAGATGCCCTTGCACGCCTCGCTGCACAGGGGCCGCACGGGCATGTTGAGCATGACCTCCTCGTAGACGAAAGGATCAATATCTATTTCCTCGCCCTCATAATAATAAACATCAAGGTCCTCGCCGTGCAGCTCAAGCTCGGGCGAGTCCGGAAGCTTCGTCCGCGGTACAAGCTTGATGGACATCACAAGCGAAAGCTCGATGTCGAACCCCTCAAGGCACCGCCCGCACTCCAGTGAAGCGGCGACACGTACCGGACCGTCTATGGCCACGGTATCGTCGTACTTTGCCACCATCAGTTCGTAGCTCACGGGCTTTAACAGTTTGACATCCGTATCGCCCATTTGCCGGAATCGCGCACTATCCATCTCACCCTTCAGGACCTGAGTGTCCTCTATTTCTGAAAGTCGTATTAACAAAACCCGCCTTCTTTTGAAGATAGATAATATAAAGAGTTTACCATTTTATTGTCAAGTAAATTAACCTGTTGTAACTGTTCACTTTTTTGAAGCCCCACCGGGTAAAGCGCAGATAGTGAACAGTGAACAGTGAACGGTAAGGAGTTAGAACTGGTTGACCGTTCTAAAGTTTTTTCCTGACCGGACTGTCCTGCCGCGCCCGGGCAGGCCAGTATTTTGTTTTCAATTATCTACTGTTTACCGTCCACGCTTTCAAGCACAACGTTAAACTCCTCTTCATCCATCGGGATCTCGACGACCTTTCGCCTGTCTTTTTCGCCCCGGACGATCTTTATCCCCGATTTTCTGACTTTCAGGAGGTCGGACAGGTACCGTATCAGTTCGTCATTTGCCCTGCCTTCAAGCGGCTGGGACGTAAGGCGCACGGTGATGCCCGCTCCATCCCGGTTAAGCGCACGCTTTTTGGCGTTGGGTATCACCTTTACCTCGACCTTCATTGCGCGTCAGACCCTCATGGCGAGTTGGAGCAAGAGCCGCGTGAGGAGTTCCTGAAGAAATATGACGGCGATCATGAGAACGAAAGGAGCGAAATCGACCATGCCGACCCGGGTCGGCAGCATACGCCGGATACGGTCCGTGACTGGATCGACAAGCCTGTAGACCAGTCTGATCAGGGGATTGTACGGGTTCGGCCTGATCCACGAGAAAAGTGCCCGGGCAAATATTACCCAGAAGTAGATGGTGAGGACCAGGTTCAGTATCTTGGCAAGATACACCAGGGATGTTCCCATGCCGGACATTATAAACCTCGTGATAAAAGATCAGTATGCGATCACTAAACGTACCTCAAAAGCACGGAAAAGACAACCGGCAAAGGAGCCGCCCTTAAAGCGGGCGCCCCGGCCCGGCGGCCATAATCATCATTCGCCTGTCACGCTGCCGATGACCATCTCCTTTTCAACCTGTTCAATGCGCACCGTGACGGCCCTGTTCTCGAGCGTCCTGTCGTACGGGACGTGAACGGGTATATAGTTCCCGGTATAACCCCGCATGTACCGGCCGTGATAACGCTTCCCCTCGGGTATGATCACGGCCTCGCTCCCGACGAAGCGCCCGTGGAACACCTCTCGTTTCCGGGCGTCGATCAGTTTCAGCTCTTTTACCCTGGCCTTCTTTTCCTCTTCGCGGACCGCGCCTTCCATTGATGCGGCACGGGTGCCCGGCCGGGATGAAAAAGGGAAAACGTGGAGATAATAAATGGGGACGGAAACGAGAAAATCTCTTGTCTCCTTGAAACACTGAGCATCTTCTCCTGGAAAACCTGCTATAACGTCCATCCCGATACCCGCATCAGGTATTCTACGAAGGAGCCTGTCGAGAAGGGAACGGATATAGCTCACACTGTATGGCCTGCCCATCGCTGCGAGGACCCTGTCGCTTGCACTCTGAAGGGGAATGTGAAAACTCTTCGCTATCTTGGGCGATACGGCAGCGGTTTCAATGAAATCATCGGTGAACATCAGGGGATCGACCGAGCTCAAACGTATGCGCCGGGGCGACGGCAGGTCGTCAAGCACCCGTAAAAGGTCCGTGAGCCCGTATCCGTATTCCCTGTCATGCCATGCGGATATCTCGATGCCGGTCAGCACCACCTCCTGTATGCCGGCGTCTTTAAGCCTCTCCATGACCGTGCGTATCTCGTTAAAGGGCCTCGAGCGCGGAACGCCCCGGGCAAAAGGGACGACGCAGTAGCTGCAGAACCTGTCGCACCCGTCCTGGACCTTGAAAAAGAAACGGGTCTTGCCCTGGGCGGCCGGCTCGCCCGGCATATCCTCCATCTCAAGGCCCTCGCGCGGGGAGACAAAATATCCTCCGGAATTGATATAGCGCACGATCGAGAATTTTTCCGCCTGCCCGAGGACAAGGTCCGCCCCGAAATTATCGTGGGGGTAGACCTGGGCATGACAGCCCGCAAGGATTATCCGTGCGGACGCGTTGTCCCTCCTCAACCGGTTGACGAAGCGGCGTATATCCCGGACGGCGCCCCGGGTCACCGTGCATCCATTTACAATTATATATGAGGCCTCGTTTTGCGGTACTGCCTCGAAACCGCAGTCTTTTAAGCGCGCCGATATTATGGAACTGTCCCACTGGTTCGCCTTGCAGCCTGTCGTGTAGATGAAAAAACCGGGTTTCATTTCCGGTAAAAAGGGGACATCTCCCGGAGCCTGCCGACAGCACCCGGAAGAACCTCGAGCACGTAGTCGATCTCTTCCTCCGTGTTGCCCCATCCGAGACTGAAGCGCAAGGCGCTCTGGCACAGGGGCCCGGGTATGCCCATCGCCAGCAGGACGTGGGAAGGTTCGTTGGAACCGGAGGAACAGGCTGACCCGGCTGAAACTGCAATTCCTTTCCTGTCAAGGGAGAAAAGGAGGGACTCTGATTCAACGAACTCGAAGCTGAGGTTCAAGGTGTTGGGAACACGCTGCGTCGGATGACCGTTCAACCGGACATCGTCTATGCGGTCGAGTATCCCGTCGAGAAGGCGGCTTCTGAGCGCCTCGAGCCTGGCGGTATGTTCTTCCGCGTGGGCCCCGGCAAGCTCGCATGCCTTTCCGAAGGCGATTATGCCGATCACGTTCTCCGTGCCTGCACGCCTCCCCTCTTCCTGGTGCCCGCCGTGGATCAGGTTGTCAAGCGCGATGCCTTCGCGGACGTAAAGGGCGCCCACTCCCTTGGGGGCGTATACCTTATGCCCGGAAAAGCTCGCAAGGTCGACGCCGAGGCCTTTCAGGTCCACCGCGATCTTCCCGAGCGCCTGCACCATGTCCGAGTGGACAGGGACGCCTTTCTCATGGGCTGCCTCAACGATCTGCCTGATCGGCATCACCGTGCCCGTCTCATTGTTGGCGTACATGATGGAAACCAGGATGGTGTCCTTCCGGATGGCATCCCTGACATCGTCCGGGTCGACGAGCCCGAGGCCGTCCACGGGAAGATACGTAACGGGGAACCCCTGTGTTTCGAGATACCGGCACACATTGAGCACTGCGGGATGCTCGACCGTCGATGTGATGATATGGCCCTTGCTCCTGGCCGCGTACGCGATCCCCTTGATCGCATGGTTGTTTGCCTCGGAGCCGCAGCTCGTTATCACGAGCGCATCGGTCGTCGCGCCGATCATGGCGGCTATCGCAGCGCGCGCGGCGTCGTACGGCCCCTTGACATCCCTTCCGGCGAAATGCGTGCTGGAAGGGTTGCCGAAGAGCCCGTTCAGAAACGGTCGTATGGATTCGGCCACATCGGGATGAATGGGGGTTGTGGCGTTATTATCGAGGTATATGCGGCGCATCGTGATATACTATTCGAACGAGACGCTCATTGCCTTGACAGGGCAGACCTTCACGCATAATTCGCAGGCAATGCAGCGGTTGTAATCGAATTCTATTGCCATGGACCTGCGGTCCTTGATGTAAAGGGCCTCGGGGGCACAAACGCTTGTGCAGACGCCGCAATGGACGCATTTATTCTCATCCCGGTTTATATCGCGTTCCATCGGCTCTGTGTCGATATTGAGGCTTTTGAGGTATTTAATGCCCTTCTTAAAGTTTGCCTCTGTCCCCTCGAGCTCCATGACCATGAGGGATTCCGCTTTTGGCGAAATGTTCGCCCTCAGGATATTGAAGATGAGGTTGTAATCCTTCACGAGCCTGTACACGATCGGTTTGTCGATCGTATCTTTCTTGAACCGGAGAATGATCCTCTTTTTCATTTGTTCCTCGCCCTTTCATGGGCAAAACATGCGGACCGGAGGGCTTCATGTCTCGACTATATCGAGGTCGCCCCATGCTCCAAGCTGATCGCCCAGAATAATCAATATTGCCGTGATACCTGAGAACTTCTGCCCTTCTTCGATGGCCCGGGCAATATCGTCCTTCTTTTTTACAATATTACCGAGGTAAGTTGCAAGTCCGTCCGCGAACAGGGCGGAGCACCCGAGAACACAGACCGCGTCCGCCCTCCCGAAGCTCAGCGAATGGCCCACGGTGCCCGATGATGTACAGACGCCCCGCGGCCCGGGCGAGGACGGTATCCTGATACCGATATGTTCGCTGAAGGGCGACGCGCCCGCATGGACCTGGATGACCCTCTCAACCGACGTCCTGAGATAAATGTCGCCGCCGTTCTCGATGATGAAATCCTGCGTGAGGTCCGAGATGTCCTTTCCGATATACTCGGAGATCGCGCCTGCCACCGTTGCCATCGGGCCCACCCCCACCTCTGCGGACGCCCGGACCATCTCCCGGACAATAGGCGGGGCGACGGGGTCGTCGCTCACGGGAACGAGGCTTTCCCGGAAGGAAGGGTTAACCTTTATATATTCTTCGAGCTGGTACCGGTACGCAAGGACACGGTCCTTGATGAAACCTGACAGGTCATGCCCGGTGCAGCAGAAAAGGTCTGTTTCCTTATGCTTTACCTCGTAGCATACAAGTTCCGCCGGGTGAGAGATGCTCCGGTAGAACCTTTCCTCGTAGCCTGTCGATCGTGTCGTCATTCCGGCCCCATATTGCGTGTTCCGCCGGCGGTCATCGCCGCCAAACCGACGGAATATTATAATATCATCAATTGATTATAGGAAATGTTTTCGCTATAATGTGCGCATGCGGGCAACGTGAACGAGGGGGCTTTCGCAGCATGTCAGGGCACTCCCTCTCATCGTTTTCCTGAGAAGACGATTTTCCGGTGAAAAAGACATTTCTCAAGACGGACGGGCAGGCGACAGAACAGCGCGTCGATATCGTGATCGACCCGGGAGCATATGAACTTCTCCCCGAGGATATATATACCGTTCATTCCCCTTCAGGCCTCTGGATAATCGAGGAGAATACCCATACCATCATGCGCGCGTACCCGGAGCATGTGGAGACGTACATCGCCGCGGTACGCGCGAGCGGCATCAGGGTCGGCAGGGTCACAGTGACCGAAGAACCGCGGCGCGATTACGCGGACATGGCGCGCAGGTATTTCCGTCCGGTATCCGTCGAGGATATCGTCATACGGGCGCCGTGGAATGCGAAACGCAAGGGTGTGACGTACATCACCATCGAGCCGGGCATGGCGTTCGGCACCGGGCGGCACGAGTCGACACGCCTCATGATAAAGATGATGCGGGAGGTGGATTTCACGGGCCGGCGGGTCCTCGATCTCGGCTGCGGTTCCGGCCTTCTGTCCCTGTATGCCCGCCTGAAGGGCGCGCAATACGTGTATGCGGTGGACAATGACATAGACGCGGTCCTTTCCGCGCAAAAAAATGTCCTTCTCAACGAAACGTCCGGTGTGGAGATCGTCTGCGCCGACCTTAAGGACGTACGCGGAAAATACGATATCATTCTCGCCAATATTGACATACGGACATTTGCCCTGTATTCGACCCATATTCAGGAGTTGTGGAAGAAGAACGGCATCCTTATCATATCCGGGATCATAGGCCGTGAGAAAAAGAAGGCGTTGAGCCTTTTTCTCCCGTGCGAGCCGGTCGCGGAGGTGAAAAAGAACGCCTGGAGAGGGTATATTTTCAGACGATAATTGCGGGGGCGTTATGAACATAGGTTTTCTTGCATCCCACGGCGGCAGCAACATGCAGGCGATAATCGACGCGGCAAAAAAGGGGACACTGCATGCCCGCCCGGTTGTCGTGATCAGCAACAACAGCGGCTCGACGGCCCTTGAACGCGCCCGGAACGAAGGCATCCCGGGTTTTTACCTCAGCGGGAAGACGCACCCCGATCCCGACAGGCTCGATGAGGCCATTCTCAATACCTTACTCGCGTATAGCGTTGATATCGTCGCCCTCGCCGGCTACATGAAGAAACTCGGCCCCAAAACGCTGGCCCGTTATAAGGGCCGGGTGCTGAACATTCACCCTGCGCTTCTGCCAGAGCACGGCGGAAAAGGGATGTACGGCATCCACGTCCACGAATCCGTCATCGCCGCCCGCGAAACCGAATCGGGCGTCACGATCCACCTTGTGAACGACGAATATGACCGCGGCCCCATCATCGCCCAGGTGCGCGTACCGGTCAAACCGGATGACACCCCCGAGGTCCTCGCCGCACGCGTGCTCATCGAAGAGCACAAACTCTACCCCGCCACCCTCGAACGCATCGTGACGGGGGAGATCAACCTCGACGACTTTTAATCGAACATTGCTTCGGCGAAGTCTTTCGCGCTGAAGGGGATGAGGTCGTCTATTTTTTCGCCGACGCCGATGTAGCGGACCGGTATCTTGAGCAGGTGGGCGATGGGGAGGATGAAACCGCCCTTGGCGGTGCCGTCAAGCTTCGTGATCACGATGCCGGAAACGCCTACTGCTTCGTTGAATGTCTTCGCCTGCGCTATCGCGTTCTGGCCGTTTGTCGCATCGACGACGAGAAGGACCTCGTGGGGGGCGTGCTCCACTTCTTTCGATATCACGCGGTGTATCTTTTTCATTTCCTCGATGAGGTTTGCCTTGGTGTGGAGCCTTCCGGCGGTATCCAGGATGACGATATCGCTTCCGCGCGATTTTGCCGCTTTGACGGCATCGAAGGCGACTGCGGCCGGGTCCGATCCGTCGGCATGCTTCACCATGTCGATATCAAGGCGCTTCGCCCATACATCGAGCTGCTCTATGGCGGCCGCCCGAAAAGTATCACAGGCGCCGAGGAGAACATGCTTCCTCTCGCCGAGGTATATGCTGGCCAGCTTGGCGATGGTCGTTGTCTTGCCGACCCCGTTGACACCCAGGGCGAGAATGACAAACGGTTTCTTGCCGTTGGTGACCAGGGGCTCCTCGATCGGCGCAAGCAGGTTCTGTACCTCTTCTTTCATGGATGACCTGATGTCTTCCATGGTCCTGATCTGACCGCGCTTCCACCTGGTCTTCAGGGCACCAACGAGGAGTTCGGTTGTCGGAAGCCCTGCATCGGCCAGTATCAATGCCTCCTCTATCTCGTCGAAGGCATCTTCCTCGATTGGTTTTCCCTGGACCACCCACTCGATCTTCGTCTTGATCTGGTCCCTGGTCTTCGTCAGTCCGTTCTTTATCTTTTCAAAAAAACTCATACGTTAACACCTTTAGCGAAATCCGTGTACCCGGTGGGAAAAATCCCGGCCCTGCAGGTCCTTGCCGGCAAGGAGGTTCTGTGAGTAAATGCCGTAACTTGTGCATGAAAGCAGGAAGAGCGAAGCTGTGATCACTCCGGGTCCGGAACGTACGGTTTTCCGCATACCTTGCAAACACCTCTTTCGTCGATCACGCCGATACAGGACCCATCGCTGCACAGGACCCGTTTCGAAAAATCATCATCGTTTTCTTCCACGGGTTCTGCATCGCGCACCTCGACAGCGGCAAGCTCGGCCCCGCACAGGTAACAGTAAGGCCCCAGCTGCAATACGTCCTCTTTGCATTGCGGGCAGGCAACCGATCCGACATCTTGAGAACAGGCTTCGCACAGCATTGTCATTTATCCGCCTTGATGACCTTCGTCACTATTCCCTGATCGAATTCGAGGTAAACCGTGTCCTTATTGTCGGGCATGAGCTTCCAGCTCGGGTGGTATGTCCAGATTATCTTATTGTCAGGTGTCAGGCTGACCATGGTCGGTTCGCCCAGTTTCTTGCGCACCTGGTCCTCGGTCATGGATATGAGGGAACTTTCCATCGCCGGCTGCGGCTTTCCCGTCATGTTTTTCATATATGAACACGAGATCAGAATAAAGCACGACAAAAGTATTATGCAGCTTCTTGAAAAGGCTGGGCTTTTAAAACTTTTCCACATTTTTTGTGGAAAACCTGTTGAGAAATTGTATAAAGAATCTTGCAACTTACTGATATTACTCATAAAATCCCCCTGCTGCCTACGGAACGTGCACATTTGTTTGTTCAATGTTTTCAAAGGTTTCCGCTCTTCCCCGCTGTTTTCATATCCTGTGTCCGCGATACCTTATCACGGATAATTCAATTTATCAACGGTTGCCCGTGGAGGGCCCGAAGTGCCTCCCTGACGCCTTTTTGAGCCTTTCCATAATGGCCCGGCCTATGCCCGTTTCGGGCACTTTTTCCGCATAAATGATATCGATATCGTCACGGTCAAGTTCGATGAGGAACGAGAAAAAATTTGAAGCCGCCTCCTTAAGGTCGCCCCCGGGGGAAAGGACTTTCACATGCTTCGCTGCACAAGGCCGGTCCGGTTCCCGGAATGCCAGATAGGATGAGTTCCCGGCCTTGACGTCCCCGGGGCCGTTGACGAGCCTGAGAGGCTTCATCGGCGAATAGTGATAGGGCAGTTCACCGGGGGCCTCGCATGCGGCCGACGGCTTTTCCCTTTCGACAACCCGGACATGCTGCGACAGCTCTTCGACCGTCACTGCGCCATGACGGTGAACCATCACCCCGTCATGGCGGAATGAAACGATCGTCGATTCGATCCCGTGCCTGGCCCTGCCCCCGTCAAGAACGAGAGGTACGCGCTCTTCGAATGATCTCGCGACATGGTGCACGCGGGTTGGGCTCATGTAGCCAAACCGGTTGGCGCTTGGCGCCGCGAGAGGCTTTTTGAGTGTTGCGATGAGATCGAGGGCTACCGGGTGGGAGGGGACCCTGATCCCCACCGTGGGCAGTCCGGCTGTCACTATGTCGGGAATGACCGGCCGCTTCCTGAATATCATTGTGAGGGGGCCCGGCCAGAACGCTTCGATGAGCCTTTCGGCCTCGGGAGGCACGTTCTCCACATAGTCATCGAGCCTGTCCGCGCCGTCAAGATGCACAATCAGGGGATCGAAGCGGGGACGGCGTTTTACCTCGAATATCTTCGCAACGGCCATCGGGTTAAACGCCACCGCACCGAGGCCGTAGACGGTCTCGGTGGGAAAGGCGACGATCTCTCCCCTTTCAAGGAGCGTGACCGCTTCAGCGATGGACCTCTTATCTCTTCCATCAAGGATCTTCATATCGTTTCACTTGTAAGCATCGTGTACAGGCGCATTGCTGCTTTCGCAATTCCTTCGGATGACAGGCAGGTTGATACTACTTTGGTTCGATGGGCTTCTTTGTGCTGTCGGTCCCTATCTTTTCCTTTTGGTCGGGCGTAACATCAAGGGAATCCGGTTCGTTCATCGACTTTTTAAAACCTTTTATGCCTTTCCCTATGGCCCCGCCAATCTCGGATATCCGGCCCGCCCCGAAAATAAGAACGACTATGATGAGTATTATGATTAGTTCCGGCATTCCCAGTCCGAACACAATCTCCTCCTTCGTTATGTGCTTAAATTATAATAGGAAACAGTTTGAATGTATAGCCTTTTGTCTTTTTTCTGCTGGATATCCGGTCCCTTTTCTGATACTATTCATGCTTGGCGGTCCCATCGTCTAGCGGCCCAGGACGTCGGCCTCTCACGCCGAAAACACGAGTTCGATTCTCGTTGGGACCAAAAAATTGTTCTCCGTGGATCCCGGCTCTTGCAGCCGGGACGACGGACGTATTTCGGATTGAGGACCGCTTCCCTTTGAAATAGCCTCCGGGCCCCTCAAGCTGTCCCGCATGATCGGAACCAATACAAGGAATGAAACAACGTAGAACCTGGAACGCAGAACCGAGAACGGTTTCTCATATCGTTTCGACAAATTTCCTGAGGAGCGCGATAGCGCGACCCCGGTGGCTCAGGCGGTTTTTTTCTTCGGTTGAGATCTCGGCGAGGTATGTGCCGAGTTCGGGGGAATAGAAGACGGGGTCGTAGCCGAAACCGTTGGAGCCGTGTTTCTCGAAGCCGATAAAGCCGGACAGTTCCCCGTAGAAGACGTAACAGCGGTCTTTCTCTGGCAGGTAGAGGGCTACATACGCCTTGAACTTTGCCTCTCTCCCGTCCCACGGTATGCCGTCGAGTTCGCCCAGAAGCCGGTTGATCCTCTCGCCGTCATTCTGCCCGTACCGGGAGGAATGGATGCCGGGGCGCCCGTTGAGGGCGGCAACCTCCAGCCCTGAATCATCGGCAAGGGCGGGCATGCCGAAATGCCCGCCGACCTTGCGGGCCTTTTTCATGGCGTTCTCGGCATAGTAGAGGCCGTCCTCGACGACCGTGAGCGTCTCTGAAAAATCGGCAAGAGAGTATATCTCCTGGAAATGCCCGGTGAGAAGGGGTTTCAGTTCCGCAAACTTGCCCCTGTTGGTTGTGGCTATAATCAGGTTTTTCATGCAGGGAAAAGGGGGCCGAGGGTTGCCTTCTGCTGCCGCGTTATCTCGGTAATGCCTTTGAGCGCGTACTGGTACATGACATCGAACTGTTCCTTGGTGAAAGGCTTGCGCTCCGCCGTGCCCTGGACTTCGATAAGCTGGCCCTTTCCCGTCATAATAAAGTTCATGTCGACCTCTGCCTTCGAATCTTCTTCGTATGACAGGTCGAGGGCTATCTGCCCGTTGACAATCCCGACGCTTATCGCGGCAACGCTGTCTCTTAACGGTATTTTGTCGATGATACCGCGCTTTTTCATGCCCCACAGGGCTTCGACCAGGGCCACGTATCCCCCCGTGATGCTTGCGGTCCGGGTGCCCCCGTCGGCCTGGATCACGTCGCAGTCGACCCAGATCGTCCGCTCACCGATGATGTCGAGGTTAACTATGGCGCGAAGCGCCCTGCCGATCAGGCGCTGTATCTCATGGGTCCGCCCTCCTATGCGTCCCGAAACGGATTCCCGCATCGATCTGTTGTGAGTTGCCCGCGGCAGCATCGAGTATTCAGCCGTGAGCCAGCCCTTTCCGCTATTTTTCAAAAATGGCGGGACCTTTTCCTCGACGCTCACGCCGCATATGACCTTCGTGGCGCCCATTTCCACAAGGACCGAGCCTTCAGGGTACCGCAGAAAGCTTTTCTCAATCTTCAACTGCCTGATCTCGTCGCTCGCCCTTGAGTTCTCTCTCATCTTTACTCCCTCTTTTCGTAAAATTCAGCACCCCGTCATATAACCTGTCAAAGGTCTCCGTGTCCCTTTCCCGGGAGACATTGAGCCTGACAAAAACCGCCGGCAGGTCCATCCCTAAGAACATGAAAAGCGGCACGGACTTCACCTTTTTTTGGAAACGGGCGGCTATCGATGAACCAAGTTCCTGTGAACTCAACGCATGGGCACCGGGCACCTCGTCGGCATTCAACACGAGCCCATTTGCCTTCTTTGCGTCGGTGACGGCAATAAAGGCGTCGGATCGGCCAGACGGAACGATATCAAGGATGAGCATGAAACGCGCTCTTTCTCTGTTGACCCTGTTCGCTGTCTCAATCTGCTTTTCTATGGACCTTGCCTGATCGTACGCCGCAACACTGAACCCTTTCCCGGCAAAGTATTTCTTTGCACTGTTCCACATTGCGTCATCGGTCGCGCCTGCACGGATGAGGACGATCCGTTCCGCCGCAAAGGCGGGCAGCGTGCCGGCGAGAAGAAAGAGGGTGCTCGCGATGAGGATGGCCCTGTACAAGGAGAATTTAACCTTTTCTTTCCAGAACATACCGCTCCAGGCTGACTGCGGCGACCGCGCCGTCACCCACCGCCGTCGAGATCTGACGAAGGGCCTTCTTCCGGACATCTCCCGCGGCATAAAGGCCGGGCGTCCGGGTGGCGCACCTGTCATCCGTGATGATATAACCTGTCGGGTCGCGGTCCACGTACCCGGCCACAAAGGCCGTGTTGGGCTGATAGCCGACATAGAAGAACACCCCGCTGACAGCGATCGTGTTGCGCCTTCCGGTCACAGTATCTTCCACGACAAGTCCTTCGACCTCACGGCCCCCGGTGACCTCTACGGGACGCGCATTCCAGACAAACTCCATCCGGGGATGATTAAATGCCCTCTCCTGGAGTATTTTCTGCGCACGCAGCGAATCGCGACGGTGGACCACGTAGACCTTGTTCACAATATTTGCGAGTGACAGGGCCTCTTCGATCGCCGAGTCACCCCCGCCGATCACCGCTACATCGAGGCCCCTGAAAAACATCCCGTCGCACGTGGCGCAATAGGATATGCCGCGGCCCGCAAATTCGGTCTCACCGGGTATCCCCAGTTTGACAGGTTCAGACCCGCTCGCTACAATGAGCCCGTCGGCCGTAAACTCGCCGTCGTTCAGGCTGACGACGAACCGGCCTTCCTCCTGACCTATGCCGAACACTTCACTGAATTCGCGTACGGGCAGGCCGAACGCCTTTGCCTGGGCCGTAAACCGGTCCATCAACTCCCTGCCCGAGATACCCTCCGGGAACCCCGGGTAGTTTTCGATCCGCTCCGTATTCAAAGGTGCCCCGCCGGGAAGCACTTTTTCGCAAAGGAGCGTGTTGATGCCGGCGCGCATGAGGTACAGTCCCGCGGTGAGCCCCGCAGGGCCTCCCCCTATGATGAGCGCTTCATAATGATCGGTCAATCAAACCTCCTGATAACATAAAGGTTTTCCTGAAAGGGTTTTCAGCCCCGGTGTCCTTCATTGTAAGGAATCCATGGTCAATATTCAATGCTATTTTCTTTTTCCCGTGCATTCTACAACACAATTCCTGCACATAAGGGCGGCGTTGTGTGTCTCAAAGAACCGGCGGGGATGCCGCCAGTAGAGATATTCCCACTGGATGACAACGACGATGGATACTGCGAGTATGGACCAGGTCCAGAAAGACGGGATAAAAACGAGCGGCGAGAACGCCATGGTGTAACCCCAGTTGTTTATCCGGCACGTACTGCAGCACTTTCCTTTTGCAAGCAATTGAAAAGGACAGACAACGCTCACGCAGAACTGGTCCATAAAGACGAAAAACAGGACAGTAATGCAGATCCACGTGTCGTTGAACATGCCGACCGTGCGCCACAGGAGCATGTCGGCGAGGAGCAGGAGCCAGTAGAAGGCGGATTTCAGCGCACCCCGGTCAGCCATTGCCTTCAGGCGGCGCAGTTGCTCGTCGCGCACGGGCGTGATGCGGTCCGCCTCCTGATAGAACCTTTCGAATATCTTTCGTGATGATATCTTCTTCTGGTACCGGGGGATCATTCTCTTGATCATGATGAACACCGCAATTCCCCACAGCACATGATACATCCTGACAGGGCCTGTTCCCGGAAATGTAAAAAAATAGGTGAGGATATCCGGCCGGAATATACCGATAAGCCCGACGAGGATCAGGACAACGGTTTTGATCCAGAATTCTTTTTTGCCCGGCATGCGGGTCTTTTGTCCTTTGCTGTTCACAAGCCTGTCCGATGGGAAGGATAACTGGAGGGCGCCGGGAATGTCAAGCCAGGAGGGAAGATGATGGAGCGGGCAACGGGGCTCGAACCCGCGGCATCAAGCTTGGGAAGCTTGCACTCTACCA
>CALMFJ010000026.1 GCA_937862865.1 uncultured Pseudomonadota bacterium
AACAATCGCCGTTTTCGCAGTGAAGAAGGGAGATGCCTGTTGAGCATCATCGCAGAGCGTTACTTCGTAATCGAATTCTATGTTAGGCAAATCTGTCACTGACTTGGACCGATATTTCGATATATCGACACCGGCCTCGGCCATGGCCTTTACCGCTCTGGGGTCCACTCCCCTTGGCTCTGTTCCTGCGGAGTAAGCGTCAACCCTATCTCCTGATAAATGCTTCGCCCAGCCTTCCGCCATCTGGCTTCGAGCTGAGTTACCCGTACACAGGAAGAGGATCCTCGCTTTATTCAAAGTCATTGCGCTCCTTGCTACACCCCGCAGGTTGGATGACGTCCTGCCGCTTTCCTGGAGCAACGCTGAACTGCTATGCCCTCAATGGCACTTGTTTGGAATTCTTCAAGCCGCCGCCTGTCTTCCTTTAGCGTTTCGTCCGGAATATTTTCTATGATGGAGAGGATCAGAAACCTCTTGAAGAGATCCGAACCATCGATACGGTAATGCATCCACTTCCCTTCTTTCCGGTCTTTTACCAGACCGGCGTTTTTAAGCGCGGCGAGATGGAAAGAGATCTTCGGCTGGCCCGTGCCGAACGCGGCCACGATCTCACACACACAAAGTTCGCCATGTTCCAGGAGTTTGAGTATCCTCAGGCGGTTCTCGTCGGAAAGGGCCTTAAAGGTCTTGAGCATTTCATTCATATGTCGCCTGCCTTTCGCGCTTCAACGCTGAGACTTACCGCATAATCGTTCAGTGACTCACCAGGTTTCAGGGCTTTTCTGACCCCCTGCGCAATGGGATCGCCTGCATTACCGCCGTCACACCTCGACGGCCCCCTGATCGTAACCCTGATGTCGCCGAGGCCCGATTCCTCGACAAATCGTTTGTACTCTTCGATCATTACCGCCCCTGCGATACAACCGGCGTAGGCTTCCTCGCTTTGTTTCAGGGCGGGCGGAAGGTCCGCGATGAGGGCTATGTCCGAGATCGACACCCGTCCGCCCGGCTTCAATACGCGATATATCTCATTGAAGACCTTTTGCTTGTCAGATGAAAGGTTAATGACGCAGTTGCTGATGATCACGTCGACGCTGTTGTCCGCTACCGGCAGGTGCTCGATCTCACCGAGCCTGAACTCGACATTGCCAAAGTTGCCTTTCCTGGCATTTTCCCGTGCCTTTTCCAGCATGGCGGGGGTCATATCCACACCGATGACCTTACCGGTGCCGCCGACCCTCGAAGAGGCCAGGAAACAGTCAAAACCGGCCCCGGAACCCAGATCGAGCACGACCTCCCCTTCCTTTAGGCTCGCAAGGGCCGTCGGGTTGCCGCAGCTCACACCCAGGTTTGCTTCCTCGGGAATAACCGCCAGTTCCGCGTCGCTGTAGCCGCAGGACCTTGCATGCGCCCTGCTGCTGACGGTTCCCCCGCAGCAGCCTGTCCCGTTCTTCACGACCCCGGTATACGCGTCCCTGACAACTGTTTTGATCTTAAGCTCTTCCATAATCCCTCACTTGTATATCAACAAATCTTGATATATAATAATAGGAAGTGGCGAATTAGTCAAGATTGTGTAAGATATATTATTAATGTAAGTAGATATAACAGGGGAATGAGACATATGGTATCTGAACAGATAGGCAAGCGGCTATCCTTTCTGGACCGTTTCCTTACCTTATGGATATTTCTCGCTATGTTCGTCGGCGTGGGCTGGGGGTACCTTTTCCCCGGTGTGGTCAATTTCTGGAATCAGTTTCACAGCGGCACGACCAACATACCCATCGCCGTGGGCCTCATCCTCATGATGTACCCCCCGCTTGCAAAGGTGCGCTATGAGGAGCTCGGAGAGGTGTTCAAGAATGTAAAAGTGCTTGCCCTTTCCCTCGTCCAGAATTGGGTGATCGGTCCCGTCCTTATGTTTGCCCTGGCCGTCCTGTTTCTGAAGGGTTATCCCGACTATATGGTCGGCCTCATCATGATCGGGCTTGCCCGCTGCATCGCCATGGTGATCGTGTGGAACGAGCTCGCGAGCGGCGACACGGAGTACTGTGCCGGCCTCGTCGCTTTCAACTCGATATTCCAGGTACTCTTCTTCTCCGTCTACGCGTATGTTTTTATCACGGTGCTCCCCCCTGTCCTCGGCCTCAAGGGGGTGGTGGTCGACATTACGATCGGCCAGATCGCCAAAAGTGTATTCATCTACCTCGGCATCCCTTTCATTGCCGGGGTCATTACCCGGGCTGTCCTGATAAACGTCAAGGACAAGACATGGTACCACGAGAAGTTTATCCCGAAGATCAGCCCTGTCACGCTCATTGCCTTGCTCTTTACCATCCTTGTCATGTTCTCCCTTAAAGGGGAATACATCGTGAAGATCCCGCTCGATGTCATCCGCATCGCGATTCCGCTTCTTATCTACTTCGTCATCATGTTTCTTGTATCTTTCTATATGAGCGGCAAGGTCGGTGCCCACTATGGCCAGGCTGCAACCCTTTCCTTTACTGCAGCCTCAAATAATTTCGAGCTTGCAATAGCTGTGGCCGTAGCGGTTTTCGGCATAAATTCCGGCCAGGCCTTCGCCGCCGTTATCGGTCCGCTTGTCGAGGTACCGGTCCTCATTAATCTGGTTCACCTGTCGCTCTGGTTTAAACGCAGATACTTTCCCTATGCAAAGGAAACGCCGATAGGGGTGTGTTATTACACCTGCGAGCAATAAGAATGCATACAACCAACCCCTTGTGGGTTAAAGGAGGATTAAAATTATGATTAGTTTACCGGAATGGACCTGGGAATTTCACGGGCACCGCTGCCCGTTCATGCCGATCGGGTACGGTATGGGCACCTTGATGCTCAAAACACTCGGGGTCCCGCGGGCACAAGACCACGAGTATTTCATCGCGAGCGAACTGGGCGTCGGCCACCCGCAAACCTGCCTGATGGACGGCCTCCAGGCCGCGACCGGCTGCACATACGGGAAGCTCATGATGGAGCGCGTGAATTTCGGCAAACTCGCAGCCACGCTGTGGACACCGCAAAACGGGGCGGTCCGGGTTGCAATAAAGCCGTAGTTCTCGGACAAGCTCGGCAAATATGAGTTCTTTGATTACCGGAAGAAGGGCATAGAGCCGTCGCAGATCCCGGAGCCTGTGAGAAATGAGATAATCAATGTGGTCCTGACCGCATCCGATGAGGAGATGTTCAACGCCAAGATGCTCTCGGAATTCGAGCACAAGAAGATCAAAGGTTCTTTCAACAAGGCAAAGTGCGAAAGCTGCGGGGAATATGTCTTTGAGCGCTATCTGCGGACAAAAGACGGCAAGCATGTCTGCATCCCGTGCTCGGGCTACTAACCTGTGACCATCGCCATCGCCTCTGTCCTCGTATTTCTGTTCACGACCGTCCTGACGATCGCGGGCGTCGGGGCGGCCTTTGTCATAATCCCGACCTTTTACTGGCTCGGTATCCCTTTGACCCAGGCCATGGCGGTGGCCCTGCTCCTCAATGCGATAAGCATGACCTTTGCCTCGGTCAATTACATACGCTACAGGCTCGTGGTATTCAAGGCGGCTGTCCCTATCATTGTGCTGGCGGTCTTTTTTTCGCCCCTGGGAGCGTATTCAACAAAATACTTTTCTAAAGGATCCCTGATCCTGGCCTTTGGCGTGTTTCTCCTCTTTGCGGGCTCCATGATGCTCTTCTACAGTCCCAAAGCGAAGGGGCACGCGCCACCGTCATCACGGAGGGAGCTGGGGACGGGTATCGGGCTCGGCATAGGGGCCGGGTATCTCGGCGGGCTGCTGGGCGTCGGCGGGGGGAATTTCATCGTTCCCGCCCACGTCTGGCTGGGGTTCGATTCCAAAAAGGCGGCGGCCACCGCGGCCTTTATCGTCATATTCTCGTCCCTGAGCGGATTTTTCGGCCATGCTGCCATAGGGGACCTCAACTGGAGGCTCCTTATTGGCTCCGCTGTTGGATCCGTGGCAGGGGCTGTCGTAGGCTCCTGGCTGATGGGCTTGAAGCTTGAGGCCGGCCAGGTGAAAAAAGTAATCGGAATTGTACTGTATGCCATAGCGGTGAAAATGCTCTGGAGTTTATTCCAGTAAATTATGCATCGCTCTTACCCCGTTTCCGGGTCCTGCACCAGGGAAATGCCCTCAATTGGGGGTGCCGGGACGTCCTGAAATTGAGTTATCGGTTGGATTTTTTAATTTCTTAAGAATGTCCCTGAACTGACCCCGCTCCGGCGCTTTACGAAGTGATCGTTGAATAATGGGCCCGGGGAAGCAATTTTCGGCCCCTCGCCCTAGGTGTTCTTGCGCGTGGGGTATTTGCCTCGTTTTGTTTTGTTGTACCGTCTTTTTGCGGCAGAGGGGGAAGCAGTGCGGGCTGGCGGGGATGCGCACGGTTTTGGGGCTGAAGGCGAGAGACTGCGCGGTTTTGGTTGTGCCTCGCGGGGCGGGTTTGCCAGCTGCGGTTCCGGTCCGGCCTTGCGTCTCTGGGGTGGCCTCGGCGGCCTTGAGAACTCGGTGCTGCGCTCCGGGGGAGGCTGTTTGTAATCGAAACCCTCGAGGGTGCGCCTTTCTATCTTGCCGCCCAGCACGCGCTCAATGTTCGCGACCTGCTGCTCGTCCTCTTTGCTGATAAAGGTGAAGGCGTCTCCCGTCTTCGCCGCACGGCCGGTCCGGCCGATCCGGTGGGTGTATGCGTCTGTCGTGTCGGGCATATCGTAGTTGATAACATGGGAGATGCTCAACACATCGATGCCCCGGGCCGCTATGTCGGTTGCCACGAGGACCTGGTACGAACCGTTGCGGAAGCCGTCGAGGGCCTCCTGGCGCCTGTTCTGCGACAGGTTCCCCTGGAGCGATGCGGCGGCGTACCCGGCTTTCTGCAATTCCTGGCCGATCCGTTTCGCACGGTGCTTGGTCTTCGTGAAGACGAGGATCGATTCCGTGTCCGTCTGCGTGAGCAGTTCGATGAGGAGCTTCGTTTTCAGATGAGGGGCAACGGGATAGAGCGCGTGCGAGACCGTATTTGCCGGGGCGGTATGGCCGACCTTCACCGTGACGGGATCATTGAGCACTTCGTTGGTCAGCTTCCTGATGCTGTCGGGCATGGTGGCGGAGAACATAAGCGTCTGACGTTTTACCGGGACCTGCTTGATGATCCTTCTGATGTCCGGGAGAAAGCCCATATCGAACATCCGGTCGGCTTCGTCGATGACCAGTATCTCGAGGTTTGCAAGGTCTATCGTCTGCTGGCCCAGGTGATCGAGAAGGCGTCCCGGGCAGGCTACGATAATATCGACGCCGGCGCGAAGCTTCTTGATCTGCGGGTTCACCGCGATGCCTCCATAGATCGCGCAGCTTTTCAGGTGCGTGTTGCGCCCGAGTTCGCCGATCGACACGTGGATCTGTTCCGCCAGTTCGCGTGTCGGCGCGATGATCAGGGAGCGGACGTTGCCGCGGGGGCCGGGAAGCAGATGCTGAATGATCGGCAGTACGAACGCCGCTGTCTTGCCGGTCCCGGTCTGAGCAAGGCCCATTACGTCTTTACCGGCCAGGACCGGCGGAATGGCCTGGCGCTGAATGTGGGTCGGGGCATCATAACCCAATGCTTTGATGCGGGCCTCTATCTGAGGGTGAAGCTTGAACGAACTGAAACTCAATGGCACCTTCCGTAGTGTAGATTTATTTGGGCAAGTTATGATCTTTCTTGTCGGTCAGGGTGAACGTTTGGACGAACGGTTTACAGCTGACGAAGCCTGGCGGGGCCTTTGATCATGAATGCCTGAACACTATAAGCTTATTTGCCGCCCCTGTCAACTGTTCAGCCGCAGGGGGCCCGGCACCTTTTTTATTTTCATTGTAATTATCGAGTGACTGTGCGATACTATGTCACTGAAGTTCCGGGACTATCCGTTAGTAGCTACCGCAGAAATTTCCGTTTTTGTCGTTTCTTCATAACTCATTTTCCCGCTTCAAATCTTAATAACAGAGGTATGTCGATATGGCAAAAGGAACTGTGAAATGGTTCAACGATGCAAAGGGTTTCGGTTTTATCACCAAGGATGACGGCGCGGATATTTTCGTGCATTATTCTGCAATCAGCGATAGCGGCTTTAAATCCCTCGCAGAGGGCGAGAATGTAAGTTTTGACGTGGTGAACGGTCCCAAAGGGCCTGCCGCGTCCAACGTGGTGAAGAGCTAAGACGTCCCGGGCAGGCCTGCATAGCGCGGGCCTGCTTTCTTTCGCCCCCCCATCTTCTCTTGCCCACGGGTATCGCATATCCGGCGAATGGATCCCATTTCCGGAAGACATGCGCGGCCCGTTTGTGATGAAAGCGCAGCTGCGCCCCAAAGGAATAAGCAATGACGACGATCGAAGAATTCATCAGGAGCAGGGAAACCATTGAGAAGCTTGCCGTCCGGATAACGGAGTGTGTCGAACGCAAATCGGTAAGGGAATCACGGAAACTTCTCGATGAAGCGAACGCGGACCTGGAGGTTCTCAAGACCATGGTCGCCAACGACATACAGGTCAACGTGATTGGCCGCCTTACGGCCCAGCTTGAGGGCCTGAGCGTGAAGATCGTGAGGATGGAGTCAAAAATGCCGGCGGGAAAAAGGACGGCAAAGAAGAAGCCGGTGAAGCCGGCAGAACCGGTGAAACCGGCAATAACCGAGGCCCCGGAAATAGAGGTTTTCGGACATTGAGGTTACAGGGGCGCTCTTCCTGCTCCCTCCTTTTTGATTTTTGAAAAATGTTTCCCCCGGCTATTTTCTGTCCAGCACGTCCCGGACCTTGCGGAGAAAAACATCCAGTAACAGCGGCTTGGCAATAAAGTCGAACTCTTTTTCTTCAATTCCCTTGTCGAGGATGATGTCTCTTGTATACCCGCTTGTAAAAAGCGTTTTGATATGAGGGTCCATACTGCGTATTGTCTCGTAAACCTCGCGTCCGTTCTTTTTCGGCATCACGGAGTCAACGATGATAAGGTCCACATCCCGGTGTTGCCGGAATGTCTCTATGGCTTCTTCGCCGTCTGCCGCCTCAAGGGTTTCGTAGCCGTATTGTTGAAGCGCCTCCCGCATAAAGCTCCTCACATCGTCATTATCTTCGGCGATAAGGATCGTTTCTGTCCCTCCCCGAAGAGAAGGTATCATGTCCTGCGTTTCATCAACCTTCATCTGTACTACGGGGAGGTAGACATGAACAATGGTACCCTGGTTGAGTGTACTGTCCACCATGATAAATCCGTTATGCTGTTTCACGATGCCATAGACCGTGGCCAGGCCGAGACCTGTGCCTTTCCCAACCTCTTTCGTGGTAAAGAACGGGTCAAAGATATTCTCCCGTGTTGTCGCATCCATGCCCACTCCCGTATCGGAGACCTTTATCTCCAGATACCTCCCGTGCTCTCTCAATCCGTTCATCGCTGTAAATCTATCATCTACAACGGCCAGCGAGGTTTCTATGGTGAGAGCTCCCCCCTTTGGCATGGCATCCCGCGCATTCGTAACGAGATTGAAGAGGACCTGATCTATCTGCGACCTGTCCGCCATGACGACGATATCATCGGGTGTAAAGGACGTGTGTAGTTCAATATCATCGGTAAGAAGCCTTCTCAAGAGCTTCTCCGTTTCCTGGATCGTGCGGTTAATGTCAAGAGGAGAAAGGCTTATGGGCTGTTTCCTGCTGAACGCCAAAAGGCTCCCGGTGAGGTCGGTTGCCTTCCTGGAGGCAGAGAGGACCTGGTCCACATAGAGCCGTAAGGGGTGTGAGGCGTCCAGTTCCTTCTGTATGAGCTCGGTATATCCTGTCATTGCGGTGAGAATGTTGTTGAAATCGTGGGCGATACCCCCGGCGAGGGTGCCGATGGCCTCCATCTTCTGCGCCTGGCGGAGCTGACTCTCGAGACGCCGCAATTCGGTAATATCTTCACAGGTCATGAGATAATCGCCGGAAGTGGTCACTGAAAAAATGAAACTGACGATCTTTTCTGTTCCGTCCTTGCATGTGACGGTAAAGACCCTTGGTTTCCGCTGGCCCGGGCCCCTGTCCCCCAGGTCAGCAAGCCAGGTGGCCACCACGGTATGCCGGTGCCCGGTATCCGGGTAAGCTTTTCTAAACCATGTCCTGCCGTCGGGGGCGTCGGACAGTGTGTAGCCGAAAAGGGCGGTAAATTTTTCGTTCACATACGTGAATCGGCCCTCTCTATCGACAAGCATCATTCCGAACGGCGCATTATCGGAGAGCATCTTCAATTTTTCACGTTCTGCAAGGATCTCTTCGCCGGAGCGTTTGCGTTCAATAAGCCGCCACATCCCTTCCATCAATAGTGTCAACTGCCGCACGTCGGCCGTATTATATTCCTCTTCCTTGTTGCCTACCCCCGCAACCAGTACAATCCTCGACTCCATGAACAGGGGAACGTTCATGTGACGGGTAATCCGGACGTGGCCGTCAGGATACCCCTTTTTCCATGGGTTAGACGAGTTGTAATCATTCGTGATGATCGGTTTGCGCTGACGTACCGCTTCTCCCCATAACCCTGTTTCCACGACGGGGTAATGGATTGGTTTTTCTATCATTGCACATTCACTCATGGCCGTTTTGGACCAGGAATGCATTGTCAATACGCTTTCATCCTCATTGAGAAATGCGAGATACCCGATGGTGCTCCTGGTAAGCCGAACAGCCTCTTCGAGGGCAAAAGAGGTGATTTCAGCAATGCTTGCGTCTGTCATCTGATTCAGGTTGAGCAGGGCCTCCAGGCGGGATTCGTTCAGTCGCGCGGCCTGTTCGGCAAGTTTTTGGCTGGTTATATCGAGAAAGGCACCGACAATCCCGGCCGCCTCTCCCGATTCATCGAGGAAGACATCTTTGGCAAAAATAACCACGCGGTCCTTTCCGTCTTTATCGTGCACCTTGAACTCATAGAGCTGACGGGCGGGGTTCTGCATCAATTCCAGGTCTTTCTTGTGGTACATCTCTGCATGTTCACCCGGCCACAGCTCCATCACGGTCTTTCCCTTTATCTGTTCCGAAGCGGCCCCCATAATCTCTGTGAATGCCCTGTTGCAGCCGAGATATCTCCCTTCCTTATCTTTATAGAATACAGGGGTGGGAATTGCGGAAAGAAGGGCCTCGTTGAATTTCAGTATCCGCTCAAGGTGTGAGTGGGCATTTTTCAGCTCCCTGCCCGCCTCTAAACGGTCCGTGATGTCTATAAAGCACTCAAGAAGCTTTTCCCGCCCCTTTATTGTTATTCGTTTGACAGATTTTAGAACCGGGCGCCTATCCCCGTTGCTGCAGAGTATCTCTCGTTCCGAATTATCAACCTCCTGCCCCAGATCGCAGACAGGGCAAGCATCTTCGCTTGCCGGGCAAAGAAATGCGTGACAGTGGCGCCCTATAATAGAGCCTGGTTCAGATCCAAACATTTCAGCCGCGGCATTGTTTGCCTCCTCGATCGTTCTGGTAGCGGGATCGACAATGATAACACCGGCGGGAAGATTAGCCAGCAGCGTACGCTGCATGTGCTCACTTTCCCGTAATGCCTCTTCGACGCGCTTGCGTTCGGTGATGGGTATCATAAAGTTGAGGGTGGCCCGCCTGCCCCCCCAATCGATAGCGATACAGGTCAATTCTCCCCAAAGCACCTGGCCGTCCTTCCGAATGACGCGAAAAGTGTAGGTGACGGGAACTTCTTCACCTTTCAAGCTACGAAAGTAACGTTCAACCACCATGTCACGATCATCGTGGTGAACGAAGTCGAGGAAGGGCCTTTCTGTCAGTTCGGAGGCGGTGTAACCCGTGTATTGAGTTGCCGCCCTGTTCACGAAGACCAGTTTTTCGTCCTGCGCGACGAATATAGCCTCGGCGGCGTTTTCAACAAGGCGGCGGTATTTTTCCTCGCTTTCCCGCAGGGCCATCTCTGCTTGCCTGCGCTCCGATTCTGCGTGCTCCAGGTCCTTGATTGTCCGTTGTAATGTGAGGATCTCTTCGATCAGTTCCCGATTTGATTTGCTGAATAGATCTTTCATCTCGCCCCTTATGGTATCAGCCGGCCTGAGATACACAAGATCACTATAGTATTTATTATAGCAGATGCGCCGAAGTGTCCAGTGGGGAAGGAGAGCTCTTCACAAATTACAAAAGCCCGTTAAGCCAATGGCCCGCATCCCGTCTGGCCGTGATAAAGAAAAACCGGCCCGCCTGGCGGGCAAATGATCGCCAACAATGGCCCACCGGGTGTTATTTGACGGTAACCCGGCGGCAAAATCCTTATGGCACAGGCCCGGGGCGCTACAGCGGTTTGTGATAGACCACCTGGTTTGTCCACGGTGCCGGATAGCCCGCCGTTGCACAGACCTCCTGTATTGCCCTGTTCGTATCGAAGAAGACCTGCCAGTAATTACTGTTGTGGCAGAAAGGCCGCACGGCGAGGACCGGGCCGGCGAGGTTGAATTCCAGTATCTCCACCGACGGCGCGGGGGAATCGATGACATTGGGTATCTTCTTCACCCGCTCCGCAAGCCGCTGGGCCGCTTCATTGGGGTCCACGCCCTGGGCAAGCTGTGCCTTCAGGTCGACGCGGCGGAATGGATTGGTCGTGTAGTTGACTATGTTGTCCGACAGGATCTTGTTGTTGCCGACAACGATGCGCAGATTGTCCACCGTGTCGATGGTTGTCGCGAAAAGGCCGATCTCTCTGACATCGCCCATCACCCCGGCTGCCGAGATCATGTCGCCGACATGGAAGGGCCTCAGAATGATGAGAAAGGCGCCAGCCGCGAAATTCGCGAGGAGGCCTCCCCAGGCGGCCCCGATAGCTATGCCGGCGGCAGCTATGAGTGCCACAAAGGACGTGGTCTGGATGCCGAAGATGGAAAGGATCGCTATGACAAGGACGATCTTGAGGATGACCCGGATGGTGGCGTCAAAGTACTTGATGAGAGTGGGGTCCAGTTTTTGCGCCCGCATTCCCCTTCCCGAAAGGTTTCCGATGATACTGATCGCCCAGCTTCCCACTATCCACAGAATAATGGCGCCGAGCACCTTCCACCCGACAGGGATGAGGTAAACACTTGAAAAACGGTCGAAGTTGGTCAATGTATCTATCATGGTATCCTCCCTGTGCCCCCGCGGTCTCCCGCGGTCTTTTTGATAGTCCACCTGATCAGCGATGCCGCATCTTTACTAATTTAAGTATATCAGGTATTTTTTAGGTAGCTTTGTATTTCCACCCCTACCTTAAGCGTTTTGGAGGAGCATGCATATGAGAAAAAAATATTCCTTTCTTATCGTTTTGGTGTTCCTGGCATTGCTTGTACCGGCGGTCTATGCCCAGGACAAGAACGTGCAGGATGCTGCGTATTGGAGGACGGAAGGCGATAAGCATGTCGCCGTGAAGAGGTATGACGATGCGATCGAATGCTACAAGAAGTCTTTTGCCATGGACCCCCTGTACGCCCGGACCGCATATCGCATTGCATTCGCTTATGACGTACAGAGAAAATTCGGGGAATCCCCGCCGTACCTTGACAGGGCAATGGAACTGGTCACGTCGGGAAAAGATACGTCGAAGCTGCCCATAAGCGATATCTACGCGGAGAAAGGATTCATACTCATACAAACCGGAAAGCCTAAGGAGGCATTGCCTCTGTATGACCTCGCGATCAAGGGCGATCCGAAATGGGCTTACCCTGTATTCTGGAAAGCCTTCGCGTACTACAAACTCAGGGACTATGACAGGGCCCTTGAATTATGCAACAAAGTGCTCCAGATGGAAAAGGACCACACAGATGCTCTCAGGCTGAAAGCCGTGATCGAAAAGCAAATATCGGGGCCTTCATCGTCATCCGGGGAATAGCGGAACCCCGTTATTCGTGTTATTTTGCGGGTCAACGGGCCCTCATTTGATATGAGGGCCCGTTGTATCTGTGCTGTCGGGTGGTCAGGGGATAAGAGGCACTGTTCCGGCCAGTTCATAATTGCTGATCGCCCGGATCTTGTTCTCGATCTGCAGGTAGCGTGCGACCTTCATGGCGGGCAATGCCTTGCTCAATTTCGGCACGTATGATTTCATCAGCTTCACGTCGGCTGCCTTAATGGCCAGCATCTCGTCAACCATCTTCTTTGCCTTTTCGTTGTCCATGCTTTTTGCGTTCCAGGCATCGGCATAGGATTTGATCATGGCGCCCACCCTCTTATCGAGAGCATCCAGGTCTTTCTGGTACGCTTCATACACGGGCCAGAAATTCTTCGCCTCGGATTCCGTGAGCTCCATGTTCTGCCCTACGATAAACTTCTTGTCCGCCTTGATCTTGGCCTTGAGAAGCTCCATGTTGTCGGCCGGTTTGTCCGCTGCTTTATTCTGCGCGAACGCCGCCGGGGCGATGAGAAGCACGGCGATAAGTAAAACAAGGACCTTAACGAGTTTCATAGCGTATCTCCTTTTCCGTTGGGTTATAGCAGGGTGCAGCATTCCTGTGTGTCTTTGTATCCCGGGTTGATGATCCTGCCTGTATTTTCCTAACACTTTTTCCCGCGATCCGCCACAGGAAAGATGAGGGGCGTCGCCGTGAAGAAGAGGATCTCTGGCGTTCCCCTGGTCCGCACCCGTCACCCTTTGCGGATCATGGTCCTGTACGTCTTTTTCTGGAAACAGGTTTTCAGCGTGCTGTCTTCCCAGCGTTTTCTCTCGGCAAGCCGCCCGAGGAATTCCGCGCTGTCCTTCACAACCCTCCCGCCCAGCACATCGACCCCGCAGGCAAAGAGCGGGTCGGGGAAATACCCGGCGGTGGGGCCGACGACGGACACGAAGGCACCCGGCGAACAGTGGCCGAGGATGTCATCCAGCGAATTGTTCAATACCGTCGTGCTCGTGCACAGGACCTTGCTGCATGAGGCCAGGCTTGCCACGTCCGTTGTGATGGGGAGATCGCGGTATTTATCGACCAGGTTCTCTCTTTTTTCGATGATGACCAGCTCGGCGCCGGCCTTTCTCACCCTGTCGACGAGCCCGGAAAAAAGGCCGACCATGCCGACCCTGTCCCCTTTTTCGATCGTGATGAGTCCCAACGGGTTGGTGACGTAATCGAGCTCGAATTTCGTCTCCTTCATGACATGCTGGCAAATGGCGTTGATCGAGGCCATTGCGATCATTTCCCTCACGGGGTCTTCACCGCCGAATTCAAGGGCGAACTCCTGCGGATACCGCCCTGCCAGTTCACGCGGTTCGAGGGCCCTGTATTCTTTCTCCTTGCTGTCAGGGAGCAGGAGGTAGCTGATCCCGGTCGCCCCCCCTTGCAGGGTGATCGCCATGAACTGCGAATCCTTCGGCTGCCCGCCCCGGGAGAAAGGGGGAAGAAAAATGTCTGTTATGGGGGGAACGGGATATGTTTCCTGCAGGTGCGCGACCATTTTCTTGAACTCGTCTTTCAGTCCCATTGCATTCCTCCCGTTTTACTTCAAGAATAGCATCTTTCGCGGCAGCCCGGGGGAAAGGTTATACAGCCCCCCGGGAACGTGCCTCCATAATGAGATCAATATAAGACGGCATACGGATGCCCGCAACGCCCTCTTTGCCCTTGACAAGCTCCCCCGGTCGTGACACTTATGCCTTATGAGCATATCGCACCGTCAGGCCGGGTTGAATGGCCGGGATACCGGGAATACCGGCGTTGAAGACAGGGAGGGCAGTATGTCGTCGAAGACAGAGGACGCGGGAAAGAAGGTCAGTCACGAGGAGCGGATGATCGAGGTCCGGTTGAGTTTCTGGACGGACGGTATCGCGGCCGTGGAGGGGAATATCGTGCCGAAGCATGCGAGGTCGAGCGGTCTTATGCGTGCGGAGCCCAACGAGGCCCACGGGATCGTCCCGGAAAGCCCGGTGGCGTTCCATTCGCTCATGGACGTAACGTCCGCTCTGGAAAGGGTACTGATCGAGAACGGGATCGTTCTCCATCACAGCAAGAAGATGGGAAAATATTTTCACAAAGAGTGATAAAAACCCCCATAGCGCCGGGAGGGCTACGGGGGCCCGTGCTTCCTTTCGCAAAAACAGGTTACGGTTTCCAGACCTGCCAGACTTTGCCGACGAGATCGGGGCCGGGCGTCAGGGTCTTCTGCCCCGGCTGCCAGCCGGAAGGCGTCACTTCACCCGTGGCCCGGACATGCTGAAAGGCCTTGATCTGGCGGAGCATCTCGTCGGGATTCCGCCCGACTTCGGGCGTTAAGACCTCCATGGCCCGGATGACGAAGTCCGGGTCAATGATGAAGCGCCCGCGAATGTCGACGCCGGCATCTTCTTCGTATATACCGTAAAGGGCCCCTATCTGCCCTCCTGCGTCCGACAGG